>JAYVKL010000337.1:0-6754 GCA_043768465.1 Pyrinomonadaceae bacterium | reverse complement strand
TTATCTTCGGAAACGGTGCTGAACGGAATCGGATTCTCTTCGGATTCTTGTGCCGATTCGTCAATTTCTGTGAGCGGTTCCTTGACGGACGATTTCACCGAATCATTCAGTTTCTTGAAAATTGAAGAGAGTTTTTCGCCGATGAAAGGCGTTTTATCCGGCGCGGTGTCCGGGGCATTTTCCTTTTTAACGGTTATCGAGTCACCGGCGGGAATATCGCCGGTCGCAGCGGTCGGGGAGATTTTAACCGGCTTATCTTTCGTCGTTTCGCGGCGTTTTTCGAGTCGCGCCTGCGCCGCCCTGTTTCGCGCGTCGCGCCATTCCCGGTAGCCGCCGAACCAATCGCCGAGCCGCGTCTGGAAATTTTCCCACGCCAGCGCAAAATCGCCGAAAAACGCCGCGAACGAGAAATTGGTCATCAGCAGAACCGCTGCCGCCAAAACCGCCGACAACAGTATTCCCGCGCCGATTTTGCTCAAAAGCCGCGTCAAACTATTAGCGAAAAACGCGCCGGTAATGCCGCCCTGCATCCCGAATATGACGAACAGGCTTGCCGCCGAACCGACGAAAAAAACATAGCCGACAACGCGCCCGACTGAAACGGCGATTTCTTCGGCGCGAAAAAATCGCCACGCGATTAAAGCCAGCAGCAAAGGCAAAACATAAGCGATTGAACCGACGGTTTGAACCAGCAAATCGGCGATCACCGAGCCGACCGGACCGATCCAGTTCTGCGTTTTCCCCAAACCGGTCGAATTCAAAGACCAGTCGTTCGACGAATAACTGATGAGACACAAAAAAACCAACGCCGCCAACGCCGCCAGTCCGACGGCGACGATTTCGCCGCCTCTCGAATGAGTTTTCGGGATTATTTTGTTTTTTAATTCTACCGCCATTTTCTTTAACGCGACCGTGTTCAATAACCTGCTGCCTCTCTGCGGACTCCGCGCCTCTGCGTGAAAAAATGTCTCACGCAGAGGCGCGGAGTTCGCAGAGAGATAATAGATTTTCAACCGCCATTCGCATTTTTAATGCCAATCTCAAACGCAATATAATTTTACTTTTCCTTTTTGAACAACAAAAACTCCTTGATAAATTCATCAATGTCGCCGTCAAGAACCGCTTCGACATCGGATTTTTCAAACTTCGTGCGCGTATCTTTCGCCAGCCGATACGGATGCAAAACGTAATTGCGAATCTGCGAACCGAACGAAATATCCTGTTTCGTCGCTTCGAGTTCGGCGGAATCGGCGCGGCGTTTTTCCAGTTCGAGTTCGTAAAGTTTCGAGCGTAGAACATTCATAGCGACGACTTTATTTTGAAGCTGCGAACGCTGATTTTGACAGGTAACGACCGTATTGGTCGGCAGATGCGTAATTCTGACCGCCGAATCCGTCACGTTGACGTGCTGACCGCCCGCGCCGCTTGAGCGATAAGTATCAATTCGCAAATCCTTGTCTTCGATGATAACCGTAATGTTTTCGTCAATTTCCGGCGAAACAAACATCGAAGCGAATGATGTTTCACGACTGCCGCCGGAGTTAAACGGCGAAATTCTGACGAGCCGGTGAACGCCCGCTTCGCACGACAGCAAGCCGTAGGCGTAATCGCCTTCGACGCGAAAAGTCGCCGATTTGATGCCCGCTTCGCCGCCTGATTGCTCGTCCAAAATTTCGACTTTGAAGCCTTTGCGTTCCGCCCAGCGCAGATACATTCGCAACAGCATCTGCGCGAAATCCTGCGCGTCGGTGCCGCCCGCGCCCGATTGAATCGAGCAGATCGCGTTGTTCGCGTCGGTTTCGCCGGAGAGCAAACTCTGCGTTTCAGCTTCGTCCGTTTCGCGTTCGAGTTTGACGATTAAATCGTTTAGTTCCTTCCCGGAATTCTCGTCCGATTCGGCGAATTCAAACAATACTTCGGCATCGGAAACACCGTTTTCAAAGTTCTCTTGCTGGCTCAAAGCCTTTTCAAGCCGGCTTCGCTGCTGCACGATTTTCTGCGCCGCCTCCGAATCATTCCAAAATTCGGGCGCGGCGATTTGTGATTCTAGTTTTTCAAGCTCGCATCGTTTGGCAGGTTCGTCAAAGAAACCTCCCAAGTTGTTCAACTTTAACTTTTATCGTTTCGTATTTCGTCTGTAAATCGTTTAATTCCATTTGTAGGTTTCTCAAATACCGGCGTTTATCCGCGTCAATCGGCGGTTGATTTTCTTCCGCTCCAAGAATTGAAAATCAATAATCCAATCGAAAAAATCGAACAAAGCCACGCGAACCAGTCGCCGTAGCGGACGTAAATCGTTTGCTCGCCGTCGGATTTGGAAACCGTCCAAACGCGCGTCGCTTCGGTGTAAACGTCCGCCGCGTCGGAGACTTCGCCGCGTTCGTTAATATACGCCGTGATGCCGACGTTGGTGGCGCGCAGGACCGGGCGATTCGTCTCGACGGCGCGGAAAATCGCGCCCGCTAAATGCTGCCGCAAAACGGCGGTGTCGCCCAAATAACCGTCGTTCGTCATTTCAATCAAAACGTCCGCGCCGCGTTTGGCAAACTCGCGGGAAAGCGACGGAAAATGCGATTCGTAGCAAATCATAATTCCCGCCTGCGCGTCGCCGACCGGGAAAAGTTTGTAGTTTTCGCCCGGCTGAAAACTGCCGACCAGCGTCGGAATCAGCGGTTTAATCGGCGACGGCACGGGCGCGAACTCGCCGAACGGAACGAGATGAATTTTATCATACTGCCCGATTTTCGCGCCCTGCGGATCAACCATTATTGCCGAATTAAAATAATTATCGCCGTTCGGATTGGCTTCGGCGGAATTGAACAAAACCGAAGCGTTATGCCGGCGGGCGAAACTGCCGATAAACGTGCGAAACTCTGCGTCTTCGCCGTAGGTAAAATTCATCGGCGATTCGGGGAAAATGACGGTTATCGGCGGCTGTCTATCGGTTCGTTCCGCATCTAGTTTTTGAATCGCTGCTTCGGCGAGTTCGGCGTGGCGTTGGCGAAGTTTCAGCCATTTTTCTTCGTTCAATCCGCTCATCGGGACATTCGCTTGAACGACGACGACAGAATTCTTTGAATTATTACCTGAATTTTTGTCTGAAAAATGTTTAGTGAATGGCAAAAATACCGTAAAAATACTTAAGACTAGCGGCAGAAAGAACAGCGCGACGATTATGAGTTGTTGTTTACGAGTGGCAATTTGTCCGGCTAATCCTTTGCGCCTAAAAAGCAAAAAGGGGAATTGAAATGTTAAATATCCGAATCCAAAATTTTGCCGCAAAAAGCCATCAACCCAAAATAATAATGCGCTGAACGAAACAACGATAAATCCAACTAAATAAATTCCACCGAACTGGGCATATTTAACCGATTCCGAAAACGCCTGCGAATAGCCAATCACGTTCCAACTGTTATCCGTCAAATTCGCTCGCAAAAATTCCATCGCCGTCCATAAAACGGGCGCGGATAAAATGCCGTAAGTTCCGAAGCGTTTTAAGAGAAGAGAAAAAGCCGCGCCGAAAATCGCCGGAAAAATTCCGACCAGCAGGCAGATTATCAACAGCAAAAGATAGGCAATCGGCGACGGAATGCCGCCGTAATGAGTGAACGCGAACGTCAGCCACCAGCACGAACCGGCGAAGAATGTCGTCCCGAAAATCCAGCCGACGAAAAACGATTTAACCGCCGATTCTCTTTCGCGTTCAATCGCGTAGAAAAGCGGCACGAGCGCGACCCACGCCAGCAGCCATAAATCGAAATTTGGAAAAGAGAGCGTCAGCAGAATCGCCGACAGGACGGCTAAAAGCGAGTTGACCGCCGACGGTAATTTCACCTTCGAGAGGAAAAACTTCATAGCCGACAGTTTAGCAAAAAAGCGGCGGGTCAAAAAATAAACCGCCGATGTTTCAATTTGAAGGACTTTCAATCAACCTGAACGGTCAATTTGAACGGCTCCGCAAAATTTGTCACCGCCGATTGACAAAATTTGTCAGTCGGCGTTTGTTAACGCTTTCAGACGAGTCAGTTTGGAGATTTTATGAGCAAAATCCGATTTATCCGTCGCTTCACAATGAACGAAGTCGTTGAATACGCTAAATCATTAAACAACAGGCTTTAAAAGCAGGAGAGCCTAATCATTTCTGATTAGGCTCGTATTTTAGGAAGGCAAACTGAAGGAACGCTCGGAAGGTGGTCAAGCGCAATAGCAAACTGCGCTCGGAGAAGAGTTGGCGGCGGGGTCTTATTAAAGATTTTAATTTTAACAAGCTAGCCGCTTTCTCCACTAGCACGTCTTGTGCCAGAGGCGGGAACAAACTTTCAAAGTGAACTTTTCCGGGTTCAAAACCTTGATAAAACAACGGCGATAATAATTTTCAAAGCCGCCGACCAAATCAAAATCACCGGCAGATTTAATTTTTCAATCCCGAATTTTGCATCGAAGGTTACACTATTTGGAACATCTCTCGACCAGCCGCTGTAAACCCAGGGCATCCTGATTCTCCGCGTCAACCGCCAGAGCCGACATCGCGTAGTTTTTCGCCTGCAAACAGTCGCCGCGCTGCAAATAAATTTTGCCGAGTCCGACGTAGGCGTTGATCAATCTGTTATCCCAGAACAAAGCCGTTTTCAGGCTGCTGACGGCCTGCTCCAAATCGCCGCGCCGCAGGTGGATATTGCCGAGCAGCAGATAGGCTTCCGCGCTCATCGGCTCGCTCGCCAGAATTTTTCGCAGCACCGCCATCGCTTCGTCGTCGCTGCTGCCCGCGTAGAAGGCTCGCGCCTGCACCAGCAGAGTTTCGGTTTCGTTGACCGGCGCGGTCGTCGTCGCCGCCTGTTTTTTGATGAGAACGACGCTGACGAAATCCTTTCGCAAAGGCTGCTCGACGCGCAGGCTTATTTCGTCAACGCGCGAATTTTTCCAGTCGCTTTCGAGTTTGGCGTAACGATTATTCGCCGTTAAAAACCGCCGCGCCTGATTATCCAAATCGGCGGCGGCGGTCGCGTCGCCCGTTTTTTCCAGAGCCTTCGCCAATAAAAAATACGCTTCGCCGTCGCGCGGGTTCGCCGCTAAAATCGGGCGCAGGTAATCGGCTGATTCCTTGTAGCCGCCGTTCAAAAAAAGCGTGAAGGCGTAATTAAACCGCGTTTTCATATCGTCCGGCGCAGATTCCGCCGCTTTCTTTAAATACTCCGAACCTTCCTGTAAAAGTTTGTCGGCGTTGCCTTTGTTTTTCTTTTCGGCAACCGATGCTTGCACTGCGATTGCGCCCATCGTGCTGTAAACGCTCGTTAATTTCAAATCGCCCGCCAACGGTCGCAGAACCGCCAATGCCTGTTCGTAGTTCTTTTGCTGCCACTGAATCAAACCCGTATAAAACGCGGCTTCGGCATACTGCGGACTTTCCGCCGGAACCCGCGAAAAATAATCAATCGCTTCGTTGTATTTATTTTGATTCCGAAACAAATGTCCTAATTCGAGCGCGACATCCGAGTAAGTTTCACCTTTGGTAAGTTCGTCGTTAGCATAAATTCGCAAGGCGTTTCTAAAATAGTTTTCGCGCGTTTGTAAATCCGTCTCCGAAGTCAGCAATCCCTTGATATAAGCCTCGAACGCTTTTGCAGGAACTTTGTTAGAAACATTAATCATTTTTGAAAGAGTTGTAGTTAGAACCTTTTGCCTTAAAAGGATTTGATAAGCAATCTCTCCCTGCGCTGATTGTAAGTCTGTCAACGACCTACTAACTACTATTTCCTTAAAAATCTTCTTGTTATCATTATTTAGTAGTGGTTCGCCTTTGTCGTTCTTTTCAAAGTCAAAAGATCCATCTCTTACATCTATAATTCTGGTCTTAACTATTATTGTTGGAATTTCTTTATCTTCAACCACCGTATTCACAATGTTAAAGCTACCGATAATCAGTTTTGAAACTCCTGTTTTATTGGCAAATCTTAATGAAGTAGCAAGTGAAGGGATTGAAGTCAATGGAATTTTCTGCTCTTGCTGTTTTAGCTTTCGTTCATCATTAGAAACTACGTTAAACCCAAAAAGATTATCGCGGTTATTTGGCTTGCCATTTACAATGGGTTGCTGAAACTTTCCAGTCAGTAAATCGGAAAGCGCGTCGGCAAAACTCTCGCCGACCCAGTTAAACTCCGCTTTTCTCGAATCGTTCTCAAAAGGCAGAATCATCACCGTGTCGCCGCTCGTCTGCGCTCTGGCGGAAACCAGGGCGATTGACAATAAAAGAATCGTCAAAATAACTTTTCGCATAAATTTATAAACGCCGCGCAACCGAAAAAGATTTAAATAATCCGTTTTCCCGCGCGGAATAATTTCTCTCGTAAATTAAAAATGCCCGCCCGATAAAGAGCGAACACTTGACGAATATGATGCCGGCGGTTGAGAAATGGATGGTAGTCGGTACGGGATTTGAACCCGTGTCGCCGCCGTGAAAGGGCGGTGTCCTAGACCCCTAGACGAACCGACCACAAAAGCAGATTGTGGCTGAAAAACTCCTTTTAACGGGATTTTCTAACGTAACTTTTAGCTAACAAACATCACGCTTTCCAAACGAAAAACGAACAGTTAGATTAACTTATCGCTTTTAGACTGTCAAACCTGCCGATTATTTTTTCGTCACTCCGCATCGGAATCAGGGCTTTCCTATAAAAATTCAAAGTTCAACAAACACGCGCAAAATGAAGGCTGAACTTTTCTGAAAGAAATAATTGTGAATCGGAAAGCAGCAATG
>JAYVKL010000336.1:0-2987 GCA_043768465.1 Pyrinomonadaceae bacterium | reverse complement strand
CTTTTCCGTTGATTTTCAACCAGCCTGGTATAATCCTCTTCGGATAATGTTTCAATAAACTTATTGGGCACGTTAATATTGCTATTATATTACAATATTTCTGCCTGCCTGCTTACTTACTTTACCTGCTTCTGCATACTTTTTGTTGAAAATCTGTTTTCTCTATTAAAGAAAATATCCTTAATCTAAAATTTCATTCGTCGGCAAATTCATCTGTCAGTGCTTTCTTTTATTACAAAAATGGAAGTTGATTTCATGCAGCGTTGGCGTGAGCGCAGAGCCGTTTTTCTGCAAAAGCAAATCTTTTTTAATCCGCGTCTCCACGAAATAGTTAAAATCCCTATGAAATTAGCCGCTGAATGGATTGTTAAAAATCACTACCTCGGCAGTTTTCCGTCAGCGACCGTTTGCTATGGAATTTTTCGGAGTGGAGAACTGACGGGCGTTGCCGTTCTGGGAACGGCGCAGCACAAGAATACGATTCCGAATGTTTTCGGTCCGGCTCACGCTAAAGACTGTTTGCTTCTCCAGCGATTCGCTCTCGAAGCCGTTTTAGAATTTAACGCTGAAAGCTACCTTCTGGCTCGTGTTCGCGCCTTGTTGAAAAGGGAAGGCTACTGCGGCATTTTAACAATAGCGATGAAACGCCGAAAACTGACGCGCTCGGCAATATTACTTTTCCCGGTCATATCGGGACGATTTTTGAGTGATAATGCCGTTTATCTGGGTCGTTCAGCCAGGTTGGACGAATATCTTTTCGCCGATGGTAATGTTCTGTCGAATCGTAGTTTCAGCAAATCGGTTAACAACGAATCGGGCAGGAATTATATGGCGCGGACGACTGACGCGCAAACAAAGGAATTCGGGAAAACTGCGTTACGCCTGGTCATTACACCCGAAAATTATATTACCGAAGAGCCTGCCATATCCGCGTTTTCGTTTAGGCGATATGCAGCCAAGGCTCTTGAATCTCGTTTTTTCTAATCGGTGAGAGCTTTTTTCGAGTTTGGTTTAGAAGATTTGTCTTAGAAATAGTCTGGGGGGGAGAAGGTATATGTTGTGATAACATTTATCGAATATGATGTCTGCTTATGAGCGTTCGGATATTGTCCACATTATGAAAATGAATCGTTTTACTCTCAGCGATTCGGACACGGCGCAGCTTGAATTCGCCGGTCAGGTAAAAGGGAAGTCTTATCAAATTAAAATTCTGGTCGTTGAAGATCTGCCGCTAATTTCTATTAAGCAGGACGGCAAAACGGTTTTGAACGAGACAGTAAAAAGCATTGACGACTTGAAGATATTTCTCGAAGAACGCCTTTACAAATATTTGGAAACGTAATTTTTTGTTGCAGGCATAAACAGTTTTCTTTAGAGAATCATTTGCCTCTTAAAATCTTAAAGATCGCACTATAAGCTGCTGTTATCCCGCCGCCTCCGCCGATCAAACCAATCCCCTCCTTAAATTTCCCCTGATAAATACAAAGAAGAGCAAGTGAAAATATACCAAGCGAGCAGACAATAAGAAGCCACATTTTTAGAATTGCCACTCGCGACCAAGTGTCGACCTGCTTTTTCTCGAGTTCGTGTCGATGTGCTTGTTCTTTCTCCAGCGTTGTGAAGATGCGCTCATCAGCGCCCGGCGTAAATTTCTGATATTTTTCTACTTTTTCCGGCTCGACCAACACGTCTCTGATGCTTGAGAACGGCTTTAACTGAAGAGCGGTTTCTTTATTTATTTTGGCTGTATTTTTCATCAGGCACCTCGCGGTTAATCAATCTTTTTTAGGAATCGTAAACCTTTTTTGAATAGGTTATTTTTCGACCTTTATCCAGCTGTTAGCCGGTATTGAAGACATCATATTTTCTTTCAAAAATTTAATGTTGGAAGGCTCAATTGAAGACCCTTATTGATAGCTTAAAGATTTTTTAAATAGCGGTGCAGAAACGAAAATTGCAGGACGCAAGAACTTGCCAAATGAATTCGGCAGCGGGAACCAGAGTAGTTTTTGGACGGGTTAAGGACGAATTATGGATAAAGCAACTTACCGGTATTTCCAATACTTCGCCGAAAGTCTTTTTGAGCGGGGAGATTTTAGCTTATGATGAAGAAATGAAATCGAATCTCCTGTTTCTTTTTATCATCGTCATATTTTTCAGCGTCGGTCAGTCGTTTGCACAGCACGAGGCGGCTGATGCTACCAAAGACGTAAAATTTCAGATTTCATTCGCCGGCGAAAAAACCGTTTACCGGATGGGCGAGCCGGTCAAGCTGATTTTATCCTATACCTCAACCGAACCCGGTTATGCGGTGGAGAGATATTATTCGCCGCGCTTCGATGACGTGATCATTTCGCCGACCGGCGGCGTTTACGATTGGCTCTACAGACTAAATCGGCTGTACAGCTATGACGACGTTAGTATGCGGGAGAAATTGTCGCAAACTCCGGTCAAAATCGACATCACCGTCAACGATCTCGTGCGCTTCGACAAACCCGGCAAATATAAAATAAAAGTCGCGTCGAGAAGAGTTTCCGGTTCCGAAGAACCTTCCTGGCGTTCGCGTCCGATTTCTCTATCGTCGAATGAAATCGAATTTGAAGTAAAGGAGATGAGCCAAATTGAAGAACAGGCTGAAGTTAAAAGAATCACCGCTTTAATGGATTCGGCGACAAACTTGAACCAGCATCAGATTTACAAGCGCGATTTGGATTACCTGACCGGTGATGTTTCGACCGTTGAAAAAGTCAATCGTTTTCTGAAACCGCCCGTGTTCGGAGGCGTTACATGGCTTGATTAAAGGCTTGGACATCGCGCGCAATAAAAAACTGGCGGTTAAACCTCTTGGAATGGCTCTGCGCGATTTGAATCGTGAGCCGAGCCGCGAGCTGATCGGTAAACTCGTGACACTCCGCATTCTGCTCGCAGACGAACAGAAACCAAGCCGAGCTGCTAACTCGGAACAATTATGGAAGGAACGTGAGGAG
>JAYVKL010000335.1:0-10565 GCA_043768465.1 Pyrinomonadaceae bacterium | reverse complement strand
GCGTCCTTTGCGTCTCTGCGTGAGAAAACATCTCACGCAGAGACGCAAAGGACGCTGAGAAAAAACTTAAACGAATATCAAAATTTTCGACTACTGATTCGCATCTAAAGGCTTTGCGCCTGGATGACGCGCTCGATTCCTTGAAAATCGAGCCGCGATTCGATTCCGTTCCAACATTTTTCATCAAACATCGCTTTGACCTCGACGGCTTGCCGATAACCGATTTCCAACAGCAGGAAGCCTTTTTGATTTAAAAATCGCGGCGCGTCCGTGATAATTTTTTCGATTATCGAGAACCCGTTTTCGCCGTCGGTCAGAGCCGTCGCCGGTTCGTAATCGCGCACTTCGGGCGGCAGTATTTTCATTTCTTCACGCGAAATATAAGGCGGATTGGACACGATCAAATCGAATTTTTCGTCGTTCAAATTTTCAAACACGTCGGACTTTCTCAATGCGAGCCGTTCGCCGACTTTATGGGTTTCCGCATTTTCGCGGGCAATTTTCAGAGCTGCTTCGGAAACGTCCAAACCGACCGCCGTCGCCGTTCCGATTCGGTGCAGAATCGCCGTCGAAATACAGCCCGAACCGATACCGACTTCGCAGAATCCCGCGTTGTTTTTTAAGATGTCAATCGCCGCCTCAACCAGTAATTCCGTTTCCGGGCGCGGAATCAAAACGTCTGGCGAGACGACGAAATCAAGCCCGTAAAATTCCTGTCTGCCCGTAATATATTGAAACGGCTCACGCCCGGCGCGCCGCTCGATAAACGCCTGAAAGCGCGTTTCTTCGACGGCGGAAAGTTCATAATCGTCGTGCGCGATGAGGAAAGTTTGATTTTTGTTCAAGGCAAAAGTCAAAAGCGAATTCGCTTCACGGCGCGGTTCGGCAACGCCGCCTTCGCGTAAAATCTCCATCGCGTTTTTAAGAGCCTGTGAGACGTTCACCATTTTTTTTTACCCTTTTGCCTTCTCACCGCGCTCCGTCGCCGCGCAGAACGGCGGGCAAAGTCAGCAGAATGATCTTCAAATCGAGCCACAGCGACCAATTTTCGATGTAATACAAATCAACTTCGACCATTTCTTCAAACGTCAAACGGTTTCTGCCCGAAACCTGCCAGAGTCCGGTAATTCCCGGTTTCATATCGAGCCGCCGGCGATGTTTTATTTCGTAATCTTCAACTTCATACGGAATCGGCGGACGCGCTCCGACGACGCTCATCTCGCCGCGCAGAACATTCAAAAACTGCGGCGACTCGTCGAGACTCGTGCGGCGCAGAAATTTACCGAATTTCGTGATGCGCGGATCATTTTTAACTTTGCCGAAAACAGGTTCTTCGTCGCTTCCGGCGTTGGCTTCGGTCGAACCTTCGATATTTCGGCGATACGCGGCGCGGTGAATTTCTTCGTCCGAATCGGTTTTCATCGTCCGAAATTTGTAGCAGAGAAATTTGCGCCCGTCCATTCCGACGCGCTCCTGTTTGAAAAGAACCGCGCCGCGTGAATCGGATTTGATGAGAAACGCGATCAAAATCCAAACCGGCGCAAGCGTCAGAATCGCCGCCGCTGCCATTAAAATATCAAAGGCGCGTTTGATAAGTTTTTCCGCGTCGGACAACGGTTCGCGGAAAAGTCTGACCATCGGCAAAATGCCGATTTGCTCGACGCTCGTCTTTTGCGGCAGAAAATTAAAGAGCGACGGCGCGAGCCGAAACTCGACTTTTTGCTTTCTGCCGATTCGCATCATCGCTTCAAAAAGTTTTTCGCTCGGCACGCTGTCGTCGGTGATAATTACTTCCTGAATCGCCAAATCCCTAATTACATCAGATAAATCGGCGAGATTCCCGACAATCGGAACAGTAAGATTTGGAATCTGGAATTTGGAATTTGGAATTTCATCGGCGATTGAATTTTGAAATTCGTCATTCGTCATTCGTAATTCGTTTTCAATGATTCCGACGACGCGATAACCCAAATCCGTCCGCCTCTGAAGTTCCCGAATCGTCTGCTCGGCTTCCGCATTCGTGCCGACGATTAAAGTCGGAATCAGATTGATATCGCGCTTTCTAAATTGAGTCTGCAAAAATCGCAGTCCGCAGTGAAACGTCGAAAAAGCGACGAGCGCAACGACGAAATCAAGCGCGAAAACGCCGCGTGAATAGGAAAATTCCCGAAACGCGAATCCGCCGCGAAACAAAAACGTAAAAGCGACGATCAGGAGCGAACCGACCGTGACGGCTTTGAAAATCTTGATCAATTCGACGATGTAGGAAAACGCGCCCTGCAGCCGGTAAACTCTCTGATAAACCAGCATTGCCAGCCGAATCGGGACGACGAAAAACAAAACGCCCGCATATGGCACAAACTCTTTTGACCACGCCCAAGCCGTTTCTGATAAAATCGCGCCGCCTTCGCGCCAGCCGAAAGCCAGCATAAAACACGCGATTGTCAAACCCGCGTCAGCCAGTAAAATCAAAGCTTTGACGAGCGGCATCACATAAACGGGAACGCGATTCGCCGTTTTCGCTAATTTCGGTTTGACGGCGACTTCGGCTTTCATTGATTTCTGTAATTTTGAATTGCCGTTTCGTCGGCGATCTTTTGCCATTCTTCGAGCTTTCGCCGCCGTTTGCGCCAGCCGAACAGCAGCCAGACCAATTCGATCAGATAAGCCAAGCCGTAAACTATTACCACAAAAAAATCGGCGGGTCGCTGCCAGACGAAACTGAGCAGCACGTTAACCACAACGAGCAGGCTGGAAACTTTTGTCAGGGTGTAAAATCTTTCGGAAACTTTTTTTCGGTAGTTTTGAATTTCCGTTTGCAGAGCGGACTTCTCTGAATAAAGAGCCGTTTCCCTTTTCGTTTCGTCGCTCAATTCGGTTTGTAATCGGTATTCGCTCATTGAAATTTAAATCTCGCCCGCAATCAAATTTACCATTTTGTTCGATTCGTTCAAATTGACACCGCTTTATCGGCGAATTTGCCGGACTGACATTTGACTGCGGCTGCGTTACTATCTGAAGACAGATGAAAGTTCTAATCACCGCGCCGAGCCTCGACGAAAGCAAAAACGTCAGCGGAATTTCGACGCTCGTCCGACAGATCACCGAACACGGCGGCGCGGAATTTCACCATTTCCAAGCCGGAAAACAGGACGGCGAAAAGTCGAGCTTCAAGTGGCTGCTCCGGCAAATATCTTTGGTTCCGCGTTTTTTAAAAGCGATTCGCCGCGATAAAATTGATCTCATTCACATCAACACCGCGCTCGTGCCGCTTTCGATTGTCCGCGATGCCGCGTTCGTCTGCGCGGCGCGAGTGTCAAAGCGTCCCGTGCTGCTTCACCTGCACGGCGGACGTTTTTTGATGGAAGATTTTGATAATAAGGTTCTGGCGGCAATCGCCGCAAAGATGTTTCGCGGCGCGAATAAAATTTTGGTTTTGAGCGAGTATGAAAAAGCGAGTCTGGCAAAGCGTTGGGCAGACCTCGATGTCAAAATTTTGCCCAACGCCGTTATTCTCGACGAAATCCCGAACATCGAAAAAACCGTTGCCGCAAATGAAAAAATCATTATTTTTCTCGGACGACTGCACGAATCCAAAGGCTTGTTCGAGATCGCCGAAGCCTGCCGGATTCTGAAAAATGACGGCGTTGAATTCCAGTTCCGATGTTTCGGGGCGGGCGCGTTGAAGGATTTTTTCACGACGGAAATGTCTGAAATTCTCGGCGATAAATTCTATTACGGCGGTGTAATTTCCGGCGCGGAAAAGCGGCGACAGTTGGCGGAAAGCGATGTTTTCCTGCTGCCGTCGCGCTACGGCGAAGGTTTGCCGATGGCGATGCTCGAAGCGATGGCGGCAAAATGCGTCGTCGTCGCGGCAGATGTCGCCTCCGTTCGCGCCGTCATTCGAGACGGCGCGAACGGCTTGCTGGTCGAACCTTACAACGTCGCGCAAATCGTCGGCAAATTAAAATTTCTGCTTTCCGACCGCGCCGATTATGAAACTTTGCGGCGCAACGCCCGCGCCACCGTCGAAGAAAATTTTGCGTTCGCCGACTACCTCGTAAAACTCGAAAAAATCTACGCGGAAATGTTCGCGCCCGAATAAAATCGCCTTATTTGTTTTGGTCATAGAGCGATAAACCCAACCCGAATTTCGCGCTGGCGCGGCGCAACGCCATACTTTCCGCGTTTGAACTGGAATCTCCATAAGAATCCTGCGTTTCGTCTTCCTGTCCGGTCGCTTCACGATAAACGAAACCTTCCAGACTCGGAATCGAAAGCCGCACGATCATAATCAATTTCCCGGCGACCGATTCAATCGAACGGATTTCGTAGCACCAGCCGGGCGCGAAATGGTCGAGGTATTTCACCGCGTCGTGCCACGCCAGATAGGAAATTTCCTTGCCGCCCTGCCGCCGTTTTCGCAGATGTTTTTCGGCAATCGGTTTGGATAAATCTTTGACGATTTCGCGGATTGAGCGCGGTTCGTTTTTAGGTTGCGCCGCCTTGTTTTCAGTCATCTCCGATTCGGCTGCTGTTTGAGTCGCCATATATTTCTCCCTTTAAAACAGGTTAGCTTGTTTCATCTGTGAAACAATATCATTCCTTCCGCGTCAAATCAAGCGGTTAAAGTCCGTCATTCTCAAATCGTAATCGCTTCCCGGTATTCGCCCCAGATTTTTCGCAAGCGGTGTGAAATTTCGCCGACTGTAACGTAACTTTCAACGCAATTGAGGATGCGCGGCAGCATATTTTCGTCGTTGCTTGCCGCGTCTTCTAACTTTGACAAAGCGTTTTCGGCTTTTGTTCGGTCGCGTTTGGCGCGGACGGCGCGGACTTTTTCGATTTGATTGCGTTCAATCGCCGCGTCAATGCGGAGCGTTGGAATCGTTTCGTTTTCCTCGATTTGAAATTTGTTGACACCGACGACGACCGCCTCGTTTTTCTCGACGGCTTTTTGATATTGAAACGCGGCTTCCTGGATTTCCCTTTGCGGAAAACCGTTTTCGATTGCCTTCAGCATTCCGCCCATATTATCAATTTTACCGATGTATTCGACGGCTTTACGTTCGAGTTGATTGGTCAATTCTTCAATCGCATAGCTTCCGGCGAGCGCGTCCACGATGTCGGCAACGCCGGACTCGTGCGCGATGACCTGTTGGGTTCGCAGCGCGATGCGCGCCGCCGTTTCCGTCGGCAAACTCAAGGCTTCGTCCATTCCGTTGGTGTGCAGACTTTGCGTTCCGCCCAGAACGGCGGCGAGAGCCTGAATCGTCGTCCGCACGATATTGACTTCCGGCTGTTGCGCCGTCAGAGTCGAACCGGCGGTTTGCGTGTGAAAGCGGAGCATCAGAGATTTCGGGTTTTTCGCGCCGAATCTGTCTTTCATAATCTTCGCCCAAAGCCTTCGCGCCGCCCGAAACTTCGCCACTTCTTCCAAAAGATTCAAATGCGAATTAAAGAAAAACGACAATCGCGGCGCGAAATCGTCAACCTTCAAACCGACGGAAATCGCCGCGTCAACATAAGCGATGCCGTCCGCCAAAGTAAACGCGAGTTCCTGCGCGGCGGTCGAACCGGCTTCGCGGATGTGATAGCCGGAAATCGAAATCGTGTTCCAGTTCGGAACTTCCGCCGCGCAGAAAGCGAATGTGTCGGTGATTAAACGAAGCGAAGGTTTCGGCGGATAAATATAAGTTCCGCGAGCGATATATTCCTTCAAAATATCGTTCTGAATCGTTCCCTGAACTTTGTCGAACGCGACGTTTTGCCTGCGGGCAACGGCTAAATACAGACAAATCAAGGTCGAAGCCGTCGCGTTAATCGTCATCGAAGTCGAAACCGTATCGAGCGGAATGCCGTCGAATAAACTCAGCATATCTTCCAAAGAATCAATCGCCACGCCGACTTTTCCGACTTCGCCGCCTGCCAATTCATCATCCGAGTCCAGTCCGATCTGCGTCGGCAAATCAAAAGCCACGCTCAAACCGGTCGTTCCCGCCGACAGCAGATATTTATATCGTCGGTTGGAATCTTCGGCGGTCGCAAATCCGGCGTATTGGCGCATCGTCCAGAACTTTCCGCGATACATATTTTTCCGCACGCCGCGCGTGTAGGGAAATTCGCCCGGCGCACCGAGTTCCGATTCGTAATCAATAATCGAGTTTTCAGGATTGTAATCGTTCGGCAGTTCGATGCTCGAAGAAGTTTCAAATTTTTCGCGTCGTTCCATTCGTTTAGTTTCGGGTTTCAAGTTTCAGGTTTCAAGTTAAAACTAACTCAAAATCTGTATTTTTGAAAATTAAAAACGCCTTCGTCGGCAAGGGGAAATAAAACCCGGAAACCTGAAATCCGAAACTTGAAACTTCCACGTCTCTCGCGTAGCATTTTAACTTACCGAAATGGAATTATCCGACGAAGCAAAAAAAGCGGTGCGCGAACTTGGCGAGGCGATCAACTCGGCGGTCGAAAAGTCTTCGCGGGTCGCCGAAGCGATTGAGACTCTGCGCGAAATCGGCTACGAGCCGAGTTTGATGCTTAAACTCGAAATCGGCTTGCAGCCAACCGGCAGCGCACCGGAAGATTTTCCCGAAAACATCGAATTCGATTTCACCGACGAAGATTTGCGAACTCTGCGCCGAATGAAAATCCGACTTGACAGTTAACAGTCAGATTAGGAGTGACGCAGTTGAAGGAAAACTAACCGGATAGAAAGGGTAGAAAAGAGGAAACTGAATCGTTTGATGATCCTGTTCATCCGGTTAAAATATGCCTTGATTTTCAACCGCGTCACCTCTAAGAACGTGTTTGGAAATTCACTTAGTCGAAGAGTGAACGGCTTAATTTTACATTCGACATTTTTAACTTTTATCCGGTAAAAATTTAGAATGAAGAATGTAAAATGTAACATTGCCGGTCTTTTTTGAATTTCTAAACACGCTCTAACTGATAACTGACTTGAATTACTACAATTATTACTCAGAAATCGAAACGCTTTTTATCCGTCGGCGCGGGCGCAATCTGCTGTTGTCGCCGCTCGATTGGGCGTTGATCGAAACGTGGCAGGAACGCGAAGTTCCGCTGCCTATTATCCTGCGCGGCATCGAAAAGGTTTTCGACGCGGCGGACAAAACGCCGAACAAAAAACGCCCGATTAAAAGTTTGCTTTACTGCAAAGAGGAAATCGAAGCGCAGTTCGCCGAATGGCTGGAAAGTCAGGTCGGCAGAGAAATAGGTCGGCAGTCGGCGGTCGGCGGTCAGCCGTCAGAACCGATGATTGAAAATTTTACCGAAGCAAATTTATCGAAAAGCGATTTGTTTCCCGATGAAGCGATTGCGGCGCATCTCGAACGGGTTTCCGGCGAATTAAACGACGCGATGAGCAAAGCCGACGGCGATTGGCGGGCGGTTTTGGAAACGGTTTTCAGTCGTTTGACGGAACTTCGCCGGAAACCGCAATCGGCGGAAAATCTGGAAGAATCATTGGAAAAACTCGACGCGCTGATTGACGAAAATCTCTTGCGAAATTTTGCAATCGAAACGCTGAAACCCGAAATCGAAAAGCAAATCGCTTCCTATAAAAACCAGATGGAACGAGAGGTTTACCGGCGCACATTCGATTTGATGCTGCTCAAACGGCTGCGCGAAAAAGCTGAAATTCCACGTTTGAGCTTGTTTTATTTGTGAAGGTGAAAATTATGAAAAAATACTTCAAGATCGTTTTCGTGCTGGTTACTATCTTTTTTTATAACGAAATGTCTTTCGGACAGAAAGGCAAAATTAAGCCACCGACGAAAAAGAAGATAGCAACGGTCGTCGGAGCATCTGACACCCAGATGAATTTTTCGGGCAAATTTGAGGGCAGCAAATATACCAACTCCTTTTTCGGATTTAAGATAACGATGCCGGAAAATTGGATAATACAGGAAAAGGATGTTAACGATGCGATTAAAAAGATAGGTGAAGAACAAATAAAAGGAAAAACCAAACAGGTTCAAGGAGCTTTGGATGAAGCCGTCCAAAGAGTTACAGTTCTGTTCACAACGTCAAAGGATATATTTGGAATGGCGGACAATGCAGCTTTGATACTCGGCGCTGAGAAAATGTCGCCGCTAACAAAAATCCGAAACGGCAATGATTATATGCGTTTGACCTTGCAGTCATACAAACTAATGCAGCTTCCGCCAGACTACCAATATTCGGAAAACATTCTAACCGAAAAATTCAACACAGAGGTATTTTCTTACATTGATATTCAACGGACAGGTTACAAGCAAAGAGTTTACGCGACAGCGCGTAAAAGTTATGCACTCTTTTTTACAGTGCAGTTTGTCAAACAGAAAGACTTGGACACGATGCGGGAAGTGTTAGAAAAGACAGATTTTAACTGGAAGCCGTAACATTGTGAGGTTAGTATTCATAAAGCAACCATCAATCAAATAATTAGAGTCAAAATCGAGAAAATCGTCCCGAACGGTTTCGGTTTGGCGTTCGCCGAAAACCTGACCATATTCGTGGCTTTGGCGGCGCAGGGCGACGAACTGCACGTTAAAATCAATCAGATTAAAGGCAAAACCGCGTTCGCCGAAATCGTCGAAATCCTCAAACCGTCACCTGCCAGGGTCGCGCCGCGCTGCCCGTATTTCGGTCGCTGCGGCGGCTGCGATTTCCAGCAGTTGGAATATCAGGCGCAGTTGGCGGCGAAAATCGGCATCGTCCGCGATTGCCTTGCGCGCCTCGGAAAAATAAATTACGAGCCGGAGATTCCGATTATCGCCAGCCCGCAGCCTTACCAATATCGTTCCCGCGCTCAGTGGCACGTTGACACGCGAAAACGGAAAATCGGTTATTTCCAAAGGAAAACGCACGACATTATTGATGTCGAAACCTGTCCGATTCTGGTTTCCGAACTAAATGAAATACTGACGGAACTGCGCGAGACCATCGAGTGGGAAAGTTTTTGGAGCGGGATGGTCGAGATCGAAACGGCGGCGGCGGGCGGCGAAGTTTCCATCTATTCGACGGAAATAATGGAACCGACCGAAGAGATTTCCTTCACCGCGCACGGCGAAAAATATCTGCACGACGCGACGAGTTTTTTTCAGGGCAATCCGTTTTTGATCGAACAACTTATCGAAGCCGCCGTCGCCGGTGCCGGCGGCGATTTCGCGCTTGATTTATACTGCGGTGTCGGACTTTTCACTTTACCGCTGGCGCGAAAATTTCGTCGAGTTACGGGCGTTGAAGGATATGACAAAGCGGTTGATTTTGCCGAGAAAAACGTTGAGCAGGCGCGGCTGGCAAACGTCGAGTTTCACCGCGAAAACGTCGGCGAATGGTTACGGGAAAACGCGGAAAAGTTAAAAAATCTCGATTTCGTCCTGCTCGATCCGCCGCGTGCCGGAACGGAAAAAGAGACGATTGCCAATCTTCTGAAGATTAGACCGCGACAAATTTCATATATCTCCTGCGAGCCTTCAACGCTAGCGCGGGATTTAAAGATGTTGACGGAAAACGGTTATGCGATTGAATCAATCACCGCGTTCGATTTATTTCCGCAGACGCATCACGTCGAAACCGTCGTCAGATTAACCGTTGACAACAAAAGTTAATCCGACTTAATAAATTTGACGGAGGGTTCGACGAAATAATCTGTGTAAATTGTTTCGCCCGTAAATTTGAGGCGAACTATTTATTCCAATTTTCCATATGAAATGAGCCTTCCTTATCAATTCGCTGAAAAGTGTGCGCCCCGAAAAAATCGCGCTGCGCCTGAATCAGGTTGGCGGGCAGACGTTCCGAACGGAAAGCGTCGAAATATGCCAGAGCCGACGAAAGACAGAGCGACGGGATGCGGCTGTCCATCAATTTTTCGTTGACGCTGCGCCAGTGGTCACGGTTGTTGTTCAGGATTTCGGCGAATTTGTCGTCGAGCATCAGATTCGGCAAATGCGGATTGGCGGCGAAAGCGCGGCGCATTTCTTCGAGCAACGCGGAGCGAATAATACAGCCGCCGCGCCAGATTTTGGCGATTTCCGACAAATTCAAATTGTAGTTTTTTTCAATCGAAGCGGTTTGCAGCAAAGACATTCCCTGCGCGTAGGTAATGATAAAAGAACTCAAAAGCGCGTTCTTCAATTCTTCGATTAACTGTTGGTAATCGTTCGTTTCGCGGATGTCGGTGTTGCGCTGTTCGTCCGCTGGATTTTCGACCGTGACGGCGAGGTGTCGGGCGGCGGCTTCGCCGATGTTTGCTTTGTGATGTTCGCTGACGACGGTTTCGACTTCAGCTTCGGCGCGAGCGGCTTTCGGGCTGGTCGCCGGACGGCTCGCCACGGTTTCGCCGCCGTCGGGCAGAACGGCGTTGACGAACGGCATCGTCGAGCCGTATTTTTCGGCGACCAGTCCGCGCACTTCTTTCTGAGCAGAAATCTGGCGCATCGAAACGGCGGAATCAATTGTCGGGATCGGAACGCCGAAATCCATTGCGGCTTGCGAAGTCCATTTTCCCGTTCCTTTTTGTCCCGCTTTATCCAAAACCATTTCAACCAGCGGTCTTCCGGTTT
>JAYVKL010000334.1:0-14722 GCA_043768465.1 Pyrinomonadaceae bacterium | reverse complement strand
ATCGGAGAAGACGACTCGGACTCAGGTTCAATCTGATTGCAGGCATCTACAATTTTGAACTCAAAGCTCTCAAAATTTAATTTCGCAAGAGGTCTAATATAAAACTTAAAATCAAATGAATAAAAGCCGCCCCCAAAAGCTTAGTAAGTATAGCTGGAACGTATGCGCCGTTGCGGTAGCTGTAAATCCAGGCTAATAGCATTCCGAGCGGAATAAAAAGGAAAAGGAAACCAAATGAGATTGTATTAACAGTTTCCATAATGAAAAAAAAACCGAAAGCATTTTTGCCTTCGGTTTTCGAGAATCAAACATTCGATTTGTTTTCAATCAATCGGTGAACGAGTTTCAGCCATTCGGAACGCTTCAACTCTTCGGCGGCGAAAACCAGCTCGGTAACAGTTTGACTTTTCACGCCGCCCAAACAAATGCTCTCGGCGACTCGCTTGTAGTCTTTGTTTTCCAAACGATAGAAAATTACGTCTTCACCGTCGAAACGCCAGATTTCTTCGACTTCAATCGCTGCTAGAATCGGAAATTTCGATAAAGAACCGTGCGTAATATCAACTTCGATAATCAGTTCGGGCGACGGATCGAAACTCAGGTCAATTGCGCTTTTGCCGCGAATGACTTGAGCATTTTTGAAATAAAAACTGCCGTCTCCTTCAAAGCTTTTCTGTTTTTTTTCGCCGCGAAACGTTGTCGAACCGACGGCGACGAAATCAATTTCCAGCCAATCGCTGACGGTGCTGACAATTGCGTTTAACGTGAACGAATAATTTTCGTGTTTGTAGGAAACAACCGTAATTTCCAAATCTCCGGTATCGTAAGTCAGGCGAACGCTTGGCTTACCCATCTGATCTTCGACTAGTTGCCGGTATGTTTCCCAACTGATATTGTGCAGTCGAACGCATTCAACCGCCGCTAGCTTTTCAATCGGCAGTCGTTTTATTGGCGTTTTTGTCGGCGGTAAATCTAAAACTGCTTCCATCTTTCACACTCCCGAATTAAACGTCCAGATTCTTCACGTCGAGCGCGTTGTCTTCGATAAACTTGCGGCGCGGCTCGACCTGATCGCCCATCAAAACCGTGAAAATCGCGTCGGTTTCAATCGCGTCTTCGATGCGAACCTGTAAAAGCGTCCGCTTTTCCGGGTCCATCGTCGTTTCCCAAAGTTGTTCTGGGTTCATTTCGCCCAAACCTTTGTAACGCTGCAAAGTCAAGTCCTTCTTCGCCATCGCCAAAACCTTTTCGAGCAAATCTTCGCGCGAATTGATCGTTTCGGATTTGCCGTTATCGCCCAGCGTGAACGGCGCGGGAAAATCTCTGTCCAGCGATTTTTTCAAATCAATCGCTTTCTGGAACTCGACGTAACTGGCTTTTTCCCAATCGAAAATCATCGTCTGCCCGTTCGGATAAGTGATTTCGATTTCCGACAGTCCGTGTTCTTCGTCCGACATCAATTCGGTTTTGAAACCCGCCGCCGAGATTTTGGCTTCGACCTGCGCCATCAATGTTTCCTGCTCGAAAACCTGCCGCAGCTTAACGCCTTTTTCGATTAAAATTCCGTCTTTCCCGACAAATGCTTCGAGCAGCGCGTTCAAAAAATTGCCGTCGTTGCCGAGCCGCCGGGCGAATTTCTCGAAGTAGCGTTTGTATTCGGTGGTCTGCTCCAGAGCCTTCGAGATTTCGCGCCCTTCAAAAGTCCTGCCGTTCATCGCCGCAACGGTCAAATCATTGGTCGCCATCCGCATCATATAACGAAACATCTGCTGTTCGTCTTTGATATATTCTTCCTTTTTGCCGCGTTTGACTTTGTAGAGCGGCGGCTGCGCCAGATAAATATAACCCTGTTCGACGAGTTCCGGCATCTGCCGATAAAAGAATGTTAAAAGCAGCGTTCTGATGTGCGAGCCGTCAACGTCCGCGTCCACCATCAGACAGATTTTGTGGTAACGCAGCTTGGCGACATCGAAATCGTCTTTCCCGATGCCGGTTCCGAGCGCGGTAATCAAAGCCTTGATTTCGCTGTGTCCGAGCATTTTATCAAAACGCGCTTTTTCGACGTTCAAGATTTTGCCTTTCAAAGGCAGAACCGCCTGGTTTTTGCGATTGCGTCCCTGCTTCGCCGAACCGCCCGCCGAATCGCCTTCGACCAGATAAATTTCCGATAAAGCCGGGTCTTTTTCCTGACAATCCGCCAGTTTTCCGGGCAGCGTCGAGCCGCCGAGAACGCTTTTGCGGACGATTTCCCGCGCCTTTCGCGCCGCTTCTCTGGCGCGTGCCGCGTCAACGGCTTTGCCGACGATTCTTTTGGCGACGTTCGGATTCTGCTCGAAGTATTCGCCGAATTTTTCGTTTAAGAAAGATTCGACCGCGCCTTTGACCGGCGAATTGAGTTTGCCTTTGGTTTGTCCTTCAAACTGCGGCTGCGGAATTTTCACCGAGATGATCGCTACCAGTCCTTCGCGCACGTCGTCGCCGGATAAAGCGGTTTTGAAGTTTTTCGTCAAACCCGAACTCTCGGCGTAAGCGTTGATCGTGCGCGTGATCGCGCCGCGAAACCCGGACAGATGCGTTCCGCCGTCAACTGTGTTGATGTTGTTGGCGAAGGAAAAAACCTTCTCGTCGTAGCTGTCGTTATACTGCATCGCCACTTCGATTGAGAGTTCGTCGGAAATCATCTCAAAATATAGCGGTTCTTCGTGAACCGGCGTTTTGTTTTTGTTGAGATGTTTGACAAATTCGGCGATGCCGCCTTTATAGTAAAACTCGTGCGATTTCTCTTCTTCGCCGCGTTCGTCTTTGATAAAAATGCGAATGCCTTTGTTCAAAAACGCTTTTTCGCGCAGTCGTTCGGAAAGTTTTTCAAAGCTATATTCGGTTACTTCAAAAATGCTCGAATCCGGCTTAAAAGTAATTTTCGTGCCGCGCTTGCTCGTCTTGCCGGTTTGTTTGAGCGGGGCGACCGTTACGCCTTTCGCAAATTCCATCTCGTGCGTTTTGCCGTCGCGCCAGATTTCGACTTTGAACCATTCGCTCAAAAAATTAACGCAGGAAACGCCGACACCGTGCAGACCGCCGGAGACTTTATAAGAATTCGAGTCAAATTTTCCGCCCGCGTGCAGCACGGTCAAAACGACTTCCGCTGCTGAATGTCCGAACTTTTTGTGAATATCGGTCGGAATGCCGCGTCCGTTATCTATCACCGTAACCGAATTGTCAGCGTGAATCGCCACCTCAATCGTGTCGCAGTAACCCGCGAGGGCTTCGTCAACCGAGTTGTCAACGACTTCGTAAACGAGATGATGAAGTCCGATGTCGCCGGTCGAGCCGATATACATCGCGGGACGCAAACGCACGGCTTCGAGACCTTCCAAAGCCGTAATCGAACTCGCGTCGTATTCCTGATTCTTTTTATCTTCTTTTGCTTTAGCCAATTTAGTGTTCCTCTGTTTAAGTTTTTACTGTTGAATTTAGCAACGATTATAACATTTTTCCGCTGATTTAGACAGTCGGCAAAGCATTATGGTTATTGATTCTGACGGCTGTTTTGAAACAATTCGGCGGACGGCGAAAATCGCCCGCCGAAGATTAGAACTCTCGATGCGCGATTGGGTAAAAATCAATTTGATTTAAGGTTCTTGCGAATCAAATTCGGCGAAACCATTCGACGAATTTTACGATGCCGTCTTCGATTTTCGTTTGCGGATTGTAATTTAAGAGTTCCCGCGCCTTCGAGATGTCGGCGAAGGTTTGCGCGACATCGCCCGCCTGCATCGGGCGGCGTTCGATGACGGCTTTCCGATTAAGGTTTTGTTCGAGCAGTTCGATTAAACGATTGAGTTCGACGGTCTCGGATTCGCCGAGATTGAAAATTTCGTGCGGCATCCGGTCGTAATCAATCGCCGACCGAACGCCCTGGATAATATCGTCAATAAATGTGTAATCGCGCCGCGTCGTGCCGTCGCCGAAAACCTGAATCGGCCTGCCTTCGGTAATCAACTGCGAAAACTTGCGAATCGCCAGATCGGGACGCTGCCGCGCTCCGTAAACGGTAAAAAACCTGAGGCAAACCGTCCGAACGTCGTAGAGATGCGAATAGGTATGGCACAAAAGCTCGCCCGCCGCTTTGGTCGCCGCATACGGTGAAATCGGTTGGACGATTTTATCGGTCTCGGCGAACGGAATTTTTTCGTTGTTGCCGTAAACGCTCGAAGACGAACCGAAGACGAACTGTTTCACGCCGAAATCTTTGGCTAGATCGAGCAGGTTTAACGTGCCGTTGATATTGGTTGCGGCGTAAAGTTTCGGCTGCTCCAGCGACGGGCGAACGCCCGCCCGCGCCGCCAAATGGACGATTACATCAAAATTATTCGCGGCGAAAATCGTTCGCAAATCTGCCGCGTCGGAAATGTCGACTTCGTAAAGTTGGAAATTTTCGTTTGCCGAAAACGCCGCGACGTTGGCGCGTTTCATTTCCGGCGCGTAGAAATCGTTGAAATCGTCAACCACCGAAACGCGCCAGGTGTTTTCGGCGAGCAGTTTTTCCACCAGGTGCGAGCCGATAAAGCCCGCGCCGCCCGTGACCAAAATGTTTTTTTGATTTTTCACAATCTAAAAGGTTAACACGCCGAAAATGCGTTTGGCGAAATCCGCCGAGGCTGACAGACAACTTTCCCGAATAAGATTCCACCGCCGAGCCGCCGCCGGGAAAATAAGGATGAATGATAAATTCAGGGCAAAATGCCGGGCAATGGCGAAAAACTTCGTGGCTCGGCGGTAAAAATCAGGTTGCAATCTTCAGGAAATTTCGCTTCCCGACTTGCAGCAAAATTTCGCCGTGCAGTGTGATTTCCGAGTTTACGTCGGAAACTTTTTCGCCGTTCAGTTTTACGCCGCCTTGTTCGATTAATCTTTTCGCCGCGCCTTTCGACGCGGCGAGATTGGTCTGCACGAGTAGATCAACCGTTTTATAAACGCCCGCCGCGATTATTTTTACTTCCACTTCGTCGGGGATTTCCTTTTTGACAAACCGCGTGATGAAATCCGCTTCGGCTTCGCCGGCATCTTTCGCCGAATGAAAATCTTTGATAATCAGCTTCGCCAAATTAACTTTCAAGTTGCGCGGATTCTCGTCGTCGTTTTTCATCGCGGCAATTTCCGACGGCGGCAGATCGGTTAAAAGCTCGTAGTATTTCCACATCAAATCGTCGGAGATTGACATCACTTTCCCGAACATCGCGGTCGGCGCGTCAGTGATTCCGATGTAATTGTTCAAAGATTTCGACATTTTATTTACGCCGTCCAAACCTTCGAGCAAGGGAGTGGTCAAAATTACCTGCGGCTCCTGACTGTATTCGCGCTGTAAATTCCTGCCCATCAAAAGGTTGAACTTCTGGTCGGTTCCGCCGAGTTCGACATCGGCTTCGAGTGCCACCGAATCGTAACCCTGAACTAACGGGTAAAGAAGTTCGTGCAGCGCAATCGGCTTTTCTTCGTTCAGCCGTTTCGTAAAATCGTCGCGTTCGAGAATTTGTTTGACGGTCGCGCGCGATGCGAGCTTGATAAAATCCGCCGCTCCCTGATTCTCGAACCACTCGGAATTAAAGCGAATCTCGGTTTTTTCCGGGTCGAGTAGTTTGAAAATCTGCGTCTTGTAAGTTTCGGCGTTCAACGCGATTGCTTCTTTTGATAACGGCGGGCGCGTGACGTTTTTGCCCGACGGGTCGCCGATCATTCCCGTAAAATCGCCGATTAAAAAAATCGCCGTGTGACCGAGTTCCTGAAACGCTTTTAACTTGCGAATCACGACGGTATGCCCGATGTGTATGTCCGGTGCCGTCGGATCGGCACCGAATTTGACGCGCAGCGGTTTGCCGGTTTTCGCCGAATGCTCCAGTTTTTTTCGCAAATCCTTTTCGCGGATCACATCAATTGCGCCCTTTTTCAAAAATGCCGTCTGTTCGTCAATCGTCATAATGTTTAATAATGGTAAACGGTAAACGGCAAATGGTAAACGGCGGAATAGCTTTTGATTGTCGCTGATATTTGGTAAAATTAAACCGGCTGAGGATTAGCTTTGGACAGCCGTAAAAAATTATGCAAGTTTTAATCGCCGATGAATACGGGTTTTGTTTCGGTGTCGAACGCGCCGTCGAGATGGTCGAAGAAGCGGTCAGCGAGGGCGACACGGTGCGGACGCTCGGACCATTAATTCACAACGCTCAGGAAATGGCGCGATTGGCGACGCACGGCGTGACGACGATCAGTGCGCCGGTGCAGATTCAACGCGGCGAAACCGCCGTCATTCGCGCTCACGGCGTAACGCCGCAAATCGAAGCCGAATTGCGGCAGAAAGCATCGAAGGTGGTTGATGCGACTTGTCCGTTTGTCACGAAAGTTCAAAAGCTGGCTTCCCGCGCCGCCGCGCAGAATCGCCACGTCGTCATCGTCGGGAACCCGGAACACCCGGAAATGATCGGCGTTCTCGGCTACGCGCCGGAGCATTCGTTTATCGTCAGCAGTCCCGAAGAGGTCGCCAAGCTGCCGCGTTTGAAAAATCCGCTGGTCGTTTCGCAGACGACGATCAAACTGCAAAACTTGCTTGATGTCGCCGAAGCCGTCAAAGCCAACGCCGACGGCGCGACCGAGATTGTCAATACGATTTGCTCGGCGACCCGTGACCGTCAGGACGCGGCGCGCGCCCTGGCGGGCGAGGTCGAGGCGTTTTACATTATCGGCGGGCGGCATTCGTCGAACAGCCGCAAACTGCTGGCGGTTTGTCTGGAACAATGCGCGAAAAGTTACCTGATTGAAACCGAAGATGAAATTAACGCCGAAGATTTACGCGGCGCGAATCGCGTCGGGTTAACGGCGGGCGCGTCCACGCCGAATTGGTTGATCGAAAAAGTCGGGGCGCGGCTGAGGGAAATCGGCGCGGCGATGGATCAGGAAATGGCTTTGGCTTAATTTCAAATTCAGAGAAAAAGAAAAGGGAAACGGTTTGCGCTGGTTCCCTTTTCTTTTTCTCTCGGTTTTCTAGCCGTCTTTTTTCTCAGACGGCGCGGCGGGTTTTTCCGGCGACGATTCGCGTTTCGGCGGCGGCTGCCGGCGAACGGGTTCTTCACGGTGCGGCGGTGCGGGGCGCACCGGCTCCTGTTTTCGCTCTTCACGGGGCGGCGGTGCGGGGCGCACGGGCTGGTCTTCGCGTGGTTCCGGGCGGCGTTCGCGGCGCGGCGACGGTTGTCTTTCTATCCTTTCTTCGCGTTCGACACGCGGCGGCGGCGCGTCAACCGGCGGCAGTGAACCCCGAATTTCCCGCTCGCGGCGCGGTTTGACCGGCGTTTGGGTCGCGCCGTCTTCATTTTTGATGCCGCCCGTCTGACGAATCGGATTGCCGTTCGGGGCTTTTTCCTTGTTCGGCGATTGGCGAATCGGATTCTGATTGTCGCCCGTCGGAAAATCGGCGCGCGGCGGACGTTTGACCGCGCCCGTGCCGCGAACCGGCATTTGCTCGCCGCCGCCAACCGGAGTTTCATTTCGCGGAACATTTTTGACTGCCGGACGATTGCCCAGCATTCGCTCGCTGCGAAGCGTCTCACCGGTCGAAACTCCGCTCTCCCGGACGGTCGCGCCGGTTTTCACGGCGGTTTCGCGGCGGTTGATTTTCGGGTTCGACACCAGAATATCCTGGCTGACATCGCCGCTCAATTCTTTGAAAGTCGGCAAAGCGGGCGGTCTGACTGCCTTGGAAGGATTAACTGCCAAAGCCCTTTTCGCCAAATCTGTCGGCGCGTTGCTAAATTTGACTTTATTCCTGCCGAAATCGCTCGCCGCCACCGTGGTCACGCCGGTCGGCGGAATTAATTGCCCTTCCAAAACCCCTGTTGGCGATAAAATTTGATGCGGCGGAATCGGTGTCGGATTGACGACGACGACGGTCGTGTTGTTATTGATAATCGTCGTGTTATACCGCCGCCGGTCGTTGTAGTAATAACTGTTGTAATTGTAATAACCGTCGCCGTAAGGCAGCGGATACCAGCAAATGTTGTCGGCGATATAGGAGACGACGACTAACGCCGGTCGCCACCAACTGCGCCGCCCGCGACTCTGCGGATACGGCGACCAATACCAATCGCTATTTTCGTAAACCCAGCGTCCGTGATGATACGTCGCATAACCCCACGGTTCGTCGTTGACCCAAGTCCAGCCGTAAGGCGGAACCCAACGCCATTGACCGTAGCGATACGGCGACCAGTCGGAATAACTCGCCGTCGAATTGCGGAAAGGTTTCCAGACGTAGCCGTATTTTTTCGTGAAAATCCATTCGCCGTATTCGCTTAAATCTTCCGCCCCGTAGAAATCGCGGTCATAGTATTTATCGTATCCGGCATTCTGCAAACGCCTGGCGATGACCGCATCGCGCCCCAGCGTCCAGCCGTCGAAATCGTCGGCGTAGCGCGAAGCGTCGGCGGTTTCCCATTCGCCCGCGTAATTTCCCGCAAGCTGAACCGTCGCGCTGCGCCCGCTTTTTAAGGTGAAGCCGGAATTTTCCGAATAAACCCGCGCCTGTCCCGAATCGGTGACGGCGACGCGCACCGGCGAATCGTTTTGGTTTCCGGCATCAACCCGATACATTCCGGCGCGTTCGACGGAAATCGTCGTGCCGGGCGCGTCAATCTCGAAATAACTGCGGTCTTTGTCAAAGCTCAGAACGCGCAGACTCGCCGTGCCGCCCGGCAAACTCAAAGCGATGCCTTCGTCGCGCAAAGTCGTAATTTTCAGATTCGTGTTCCCGGCAAGCCGCAGGTAATTTGCCGTGTCAAACTGAATTTCGAGCCGCGCACCGCCGCTCGTCGTAATTTCGTCGCCTTCGACCAACGGCAGATTGTTCGCGGCGCGTTCCCAGACGGTTTGATCGGCGCGTTTAATTTGCCCGTCGCCGCTCAAAAAACTGATGCGCGCCGTACGCGCCGTGACATCGGGCGCATCGTCGCCGGTATTTTGAGCGAAGGCGTTTCCTGAACTCAAAAACCAAACGGGCAGCAGAAATAAAAACATCCATCGAAGTCTTTTAGCCGGAATCATAGAATAATTCTCCTTAATTTTTTATTTTCGGAAGAGTTGAAAAGTCGAACTTCTTCAGTCTTTGTTTTCGCCGTCAGCAAAAATTATACCGGAAGATCAGATTTGCCGAAATGATTTTCGGATAGATTTTACCGGCATTGAAGATTGATAAATAGTTCCAAACCGCCCAAATCGTGTAGAAGCGAATTTTTAGAACACGAAATAGTATAGAAGCCGCTTCATAAATTACAGGGAATTCCTGTCTTCGTTCTGAGTTCACGCTTGAGCGTGTGATTTTCGCCGCGCTTCGCTGGCGAATACAGCAAACTGAAGTTTGAACTCAAAACGAAGACAGGGATTTTTGAGACCGATTGTAGTTTCAAAAGTTTGCTGCGACCTTTCGAGCGGTGAAAATCAAGCGAGACGCTCGAAAGTTTATGGCATAATATATTTTTGAAACTTCCGGCGAAGACTTTGTAGCGGACAGTTTCTCGAATAAAGAAATACTTTGACAACGATTACCGATATGAAAAAAATTGTATTTTTAGGTTTGTTGCTTTCAGCTTTGACTTTCGACGCTTTCGCGCAAACGGTGAAAACCGTCAAATCAAAAGCGCTTGTCGTCGCGGCGGCGAACGACAAAGGCGTGCGCGAGGCATTCGACCGTTTGATTGAGGGAATTAAACAGGTTGACGCGGAAAAGGTAATGAGCGTTTATCAGAATTCCGACCGGATTCTGTTCTTTAATAACAATGGCACGGCGACTATCGGCTGGGAAACGATGAAGAGCAACCGCGAAAAGAGTTATGCAAACACGACCAACGTCAGTCTCGACATCACCGGCTTGCGCGTCGAGATGCTCAGCAGAGACGCGGCTTACGTTACCTGCAAATGGAAGCAGCAGCAGGAATATAACGACAAATTGGAAACGGCTTCGGGCAGAATGACTTTGGTTTTCCGGCTGATCGGCAAAGACTGGAAAGTCGTTCACCTGCACACTTCGCCGGATAATCCAGATTCATCGCGTCCCGTTCTGCCGTCGGAGAGACAAACGGAAAAACCGAACCCGAAATCTTAATTTTGGTTGCGAAACTTCCTGCTTCGTTCAGAGTCCAAACTTCAGTTTGTCCTCTTCGCCAGCGAAGCGCGGCGGGTTGGCAAAGTGCATTTCGATCAAGAGTGAAAAACCTCTGCGTTCTCTGCGCCTCTGCGTGAAGTTATTTTGTATCTAAAAAAGTTATCCGATTTTTTACGGTTATTTTCACGCAGAGAACTCAGAGAGACTACTCTGAAATTATTAGAAGTTTTCACTTTTGACTCGCATTATTTTATGAACACGAAATTTAACCGAATGATTTTGATAGTTCTCGACAGCGTGGGCATCGGCGCGATGCCGGACGCGGAAAGTTGGGGCGACGCAGGCGCGGATACTCTGGGCAATCTTTTGAAAACCCGCAAAGTCAATCTGCCGAATTTGCAAAAGCTCGGTTTAGGCAACATCAGGGAACTGAATGAGTTGCCCGCCGACGAGCGTCCGACGGGCAATTTCGGGAAGTGCGCTTTGAAGTCGAACGGCAAAGACACGACGACCGGACATTGGGAAATGGCGGGAATCATTTTGGAAAAAGCCTTTCCGACTTTCCCTGATGGTTTTCCCGACAAAATTATCGGCGAGTTCGTCGCCGCCGCGAAAATTCCGGGCGTGTTGGGAAATACGGTGGCGAGCGGCACGGAAATCATTCGACGACTCGGCGAAGAACACGTTAGAACCGGCAAGCCGATTGTTTACACTTCCGCCGATTCGGTTTTTCAAATCGCCGCGCACGAAAGCGTGATTCCGATTGAACGCCAATACGAAATCTGCGAGATGGCGCGAAAAATTCTGCACGGCAAAAATGAAGTCGGGCGCGTGATTGCGCGTCCGTTCACAGGCGATTCGGCGGAAACTTTCACGCGCACCGGCAACCGCCACGATTACGCCGTGCCGCCGCCGGAAAATCTTTTGCCGCTGTTGAAAAATGCTGATCTCGCCGTCGTCTGCATCGGCAAAGTCGCCTCGGTTTACGATTCGGTCGGCGTTACCGAAGACTTGACGGCGAAAAATAACACGGAGTCAATTAATCAGACGATCAACGCTCTGAACGGCGATTCACGCGGTTTGATTTTCTCGAATCTGGTTGATTTCGATATGCTTTTCGGACACCGCCGCGATGCCGAAGGCTACGCCGGAGCGTTGGAGTATTTCGACGAGCGATTGCCGGAAATTCTCGCCGCGCTGAAGGACGACGATTTGCTGATTATCACCGCCGATCACGGCAACGATCCGACTTTTCGCGGCTCCGATCACACCCGCGAATACACGCCGCTGCTCGTGTTCGGCGAAAAGGCGAAACGCGGCGTAAATTTGGGAACCCGCGCAACTCTGGCGGACATCGGACAGACGATTGCCGAAAATTTCGGCGTGAAGTTGAAAGCCGGAACGAGTTTTCTGAGTGAGATAATTTGAACTTTAAAGATTAGACTGCCGGCAAAAATCAAAAACAAGGAAATTTAACCGCCGATAGACAGGGATAACGCGGACGAACGCAGACAAAGACAGAAATCAAAGAAAAATCCGCGTCCATCGGCGGTTAAATTTGTATTTCGTTGGCGGTCTGTCAATTGATCGCCGACGAAATGATGTGGCTTTCGTCCAACTCGACGACGTAATTCTCTTCCAGATGTTCCAGTCCCAGTTCCAGTATTTCCCCGATCAGCACGTTCGATTCGGCAGCGCGTAACTCGGCGGCGCGGCGGGTTTTTCGTTCGGCTTTGACCGCATACATCGCTTTGTCGGCGGAGACGATCACCTGGTCGAGCGTGTCGCCGTGATTCGGGTAGCAAGCCGCGCCGATGCTGATGCCGACCCGCGCAAACTGATTTCCCTCAACCGGCAAAGCGAAATCGGAAACTGCTTTTTCGATTCGATTGGATAAATCCTGAATCTCTTCCGCGTCGGTTTCCGGTACGATCACGACGAATTCGTCGCCGGCGTAACGCGCCAGAAAATCGTAATCGCGCAGTTGCCCGTTCATCACTCCGGCGAGACCTTTTAATAATTTGTCGCCGACTTTATGCCCGAAAGTGTCGTTGACGGCTTTGAATCCGTCGAGGTCGAGCATCAGCACCTGAAAGCTGCTGCCGTTGCGTCCCGCCCGCGCCGTTTCCTTTTCAAACTGCACCTGCAAACTGCGGGCGTTCGGCAAATCGGTCATCGGGTCGGTCAGCGATCTGGTTTCCGAGGCGGCGTGCTGCAAAGACATTCCCATCGCGTCGGAGGCGATTCGCGCCACCGTCTCCAACAGGCGCATGTGTTCCTCTTCGTAACTTTTCAGTTCATATGAATAAAGCGAAACCGCGCCGAGCATTTTTTCCTCGCCGATCAAAGGCAGCGACACCATCGCCGAATAATCGCGGCTCAGTTTCGGCTGGCTGAAGGTGAAATCCAGATTCGGCTGGATGTTGCAGACGGCTTGCCGCTTTTTCAAAACGTAGCCGGTCGCGCCCTCGCCGGTTTTGACGCGCTTTTCCCGGAGCAGCGATTCATTTTCGCCCTGCACATAAGCCGCCGTCGCGTAATCCTGCGATTCGTCCATCAAATAAACGATGCAGGTGTCGAACGGCACGAGTTCGCCGATCTTTTTGACGAACAGCGAAAGCGTGTCCTGCGGGTTGAGCGACGAACTGAAAACCCGCGCCAATTCATATAAAGTGTAGACTTCGCGGTTGGCGCGTTTGATTTGCTCGACGTAACTCTGGTCGGAATCGGCATCGAACAGAGCCGGCATTTCGGCGATGCCGTTTTTTCTGTCGAAGGTGTAGGAAAGTCCCTGCGCGTCAATTTCCGCTTCCATTTTTAGCAGGTTTCGCAAAAATACATCAACGATTTTTCGGTCGAACTGCGTTCCCGACCCGTTGATTAAAAAGCGTCGGGCTTCGTCGCGCGAAACCGCCGGACGATACGGACGCGCCCCGCGCAGCGTGTCGAAGGCATCGGCAACCGTCAAAATCCGCGCCGTCAACGGAATTTCTTCGCCCTTCAAACCTTCCGGGTAGCCGCTGCCGTCCCACGCTTCGTGATGATATTTGACGGTCGGAACCACCGGATACGAAAAATTTACCCGTTCGAGGATTGACGCGCCGACGGCTGAATGAATCTTGGTTTTCTCCATTTCGGCGGGTGTCAGCCTGCCCGGTTTATTCAAAATATGTTCGGGAACGGCGAGTTTACCGATGTCGTGGAGCAAGGCTCCGGTGTTGAGAGCCTGTAATTCATCATCCGACAAATCAAGCAGTTTGCCGACCCCGACGGCGTAAATCTGCGTCCGGCGAACGTGTCCGGTGCCGATTTGATCGCGGGCATCAATCGCCGTCGCCAAAACTTCGACGGTCGCCAGGTGAACGCGGCTGGCTTCCGTGATTTCTTTGGTTTTCTGGGCGAGTCGTGAATTATGAATCAGATAAGCGTAGTGTCCGACGATGGTTATCAGCAAAACGACGATGCCGAATGATAAACCGAATTCCCCCAAAGAAAGCTGTAAAAAGAATGCCGCCGCCAGACCCGCTGCGGCACTCGCCCAACCGCGGCTGAAACTCGCCGCCGGTAAATTGTTTTGGAGTTTGTCAATCATCGTGTCGAGAAACGTCGAAGTCAGCCGGTAGGTCGAAGCCGTCAAAACGGCGGCAAGCATCAGCCAGCCGAACAAAACGAATTCCTGAGCGATGAAATTTCCCGTTAAACCCGTCGTCTTTTCGAGAATGAATTCAAAGAGCATTCCCGACGCGAAAGCCGAGTTCAGATTAATTAAGCTGTCAAAAGTCCAGCGGCTCTTGTTCTCCGGCGCACGTTTGTAATTGACGGCGGCAACGCTGGCGGCGAGCAAAACGCCGCCCGGCGTGCCGAGCAGCAAAATTCCCGCGAGAACGACGAAATCTCCGGCATTGATGGTTATTTTAGTTGACCGAATCGTCAGTTCGTGTTGGTTGACCAAGGCGGAAACTGTCAGCGAAACTAATAAAACGGTGATTTGCGCGGCGGAAAAAAAAGCGGCGGCGTAAAAAGTCCAGCCGCCGATTGTCAAACCGGAAAGCAGAAGGACTGACCAAAAAATTTTGGCGGATAGATTATATGCCGCGAAACTGAATTTTTTCACTTTGATTCTTCCAAAGAATTGAATCTCAAACAATTCACGTTCGTCTGAACAAAAACGGGCGATTTAATTTGCCGGATGCCCGCCGCCCACGCTCGAAATCGTCCGAAAACTAAGTCAAATTTTATGCCAAACACCAAGCAATTGAATAGCTTAAGTAAAACCCGCGCCAATCCTTCGCCAAAAACCTTTCCGCCGTTAAGACAGTCAATTTGAACGGTCAAATTGACGCAAATTTATCAGAATGAACGAGTCATTGGTTATAATAAGGTTTCAAGGCAACAAATCAACGGCGTTAAAGTTCTTATTTAAAGCGAAAAATCGGCAAAGCATTTGCCAGTCGAATGAAAATCGTCGGTCAAGAGTATTTTAGAAATCTTTGGGAGAATCTCCAACTATCAATACTAAAACGAATGCGGAAAAAAATCAACAAAATTTTACACAAATGAAAACAACACAAAACAGCG
>JAYVKL010000333.1:0-6353 GCA_043768465.1 Pyrinomonadaceae bacterium | reverse complement strand
CTCGTCGGCAAAATCGCCGGAACGGTCGAGAACGACGACGAAAAAGACGACAACGGAAAGCCCGTCCGCGAATCAGAAGCGCCGAAAACCGCCAACGTCAACGGCACATACGAAGACCACGACGTTAATATCGATGTCGAACCGGCGGCAGATTATATGTATCTGATTACGGACGCTCACAAACCCGAAAAATCCGTGATTCAATCGCTGCAGCTGCGCGGCGAACACCTCGATTTTCCGAACAATCTCTCAGGCGCGTATAACGACCCCTGCACGCTGCCGTTCAAAGTAGTCGAAGCGGAAATCGATATGCACCCGAACGCCAAAAAAACGCTTATTGAGATGGCGCACGCAAGAATCGGCAAATTAATCGGCATTTACGGCGCGTGGATTTACGACAAAGGTCATTGTCATCACCCGGAAATTCATCCCGCCGAACAAATCTGGTGGCGCAGCGACCTCGGTTCGGATAGAAAATCATACATTTTCAATGTGTTCTGCGACGCTTCGGCGCGCTTCTGGTGGCGCAGCCAGATGGACGACGGCACGAAACTAAAACCGTGGGGCGCGCCGCCCATAAAGGCGACGTTCGCCGTCGCTTTTGAAGTAGAACTCAAGCCGGGCAAGTATTTCGGGAAAAACTTCACGGTTCAAGATATAGACAGTTACAACGTCGCTTCGGTTCCCGGCGGCAACAAGATTTACAATCTCGTTTACCAAGGCAACAGTCTCGTCTCATTCGACCCGAAAAACGACGCCTTCAAAGTTTCGTTCGAGAAAGTCGGATTAAAACTCGGAACCGGCAACATCGTGCGCGGCTTTCTCGTGCTGGAGACGACCGTCGGCTCGGTTACGCCAATCGCCACGAAAGTCGGCGGCATCATCGGCGGCGTTACCATTCCGCAGGGAACAGACCCGAACGACGCGAACAAAGTTCCCGAAGGCGTCGAAAAAGAGGCGTTCAAAAAAGAAGAAGGACAATATATGTTCACAGTTCGCCAAACCGATATGCGATGACGAATCAGAAGATGATTATCATCAAAAATTTACAGATATTGAAAAGGTAGAATCATAATAAAATTTCAACCGACCGGTGACTAATACTTCGGAATCAAATGCGAAGAGAGAAATTTTTTAATTTCAAAGGCTTACAGTTAAAATCCGTTTTTTGTTTTTTAGAAATATATGAGCGGAAGAATTCGTTACAGGCAGAGCGGGGTTTTCATTCATTGCGAGGAACCGTCGTTCGAGGAGTTTTACCGGGTGCTGCTTCCGCTGCTCAAAGCGTATGGCATCACGACGGAATTTCCGGCAGATAAGCCATCGACCGAGACTTATATCAGCGGAATAAAATTTGACGTTTGGATCGGCGAATCGCCGCACGCGATTCATTACGGCAGAACGCAGGAAAGTTTTTACAGCAACGCTTTCGACGATAAATTGCTCGAAGCCTCCGCGCTGGCTAATCTGGAAACGGGCAAAAAATTATCTTTCAAAATCATCTCCGGCAACACCGTTCCCGTTCAATATCATTCATCAGGATTTAGTCTGACCATCGAGATTGCGGGTGAAAAGGAGCAAGTCGAAGCGATGCGAAACGATGTCGAGCCGCTGCTTGCCCGACATCGTTTCGATTCGGTCGAACTCGAAATGAAGCCGCTCGACGAAGAATCTCAAGAATCGGTCAATACATCGAAACCGGAACCGGACGCGGGCGAAAATTATTCCGACCGGCAGCCTGAATCGCCGCCCGCCGCTTCGCCGAAAATTCTGCCCGCCGATTATCAAACAAAAACCGTCGTTCCCGAACAGCCGACGCGCAAGCAAGGGCTTCAATCTTTTAATGGGCGCGGCTCTGCTGTTGATTGGTATTCTGGTCTTCATTCAGTTTTATTCGCGTCTGCAATACGGCGGCTTTCTTCTTAAACAGAAAATTTTCTGGGGCGCGGTCAGTTGTATATTCATCGGCGCGGCGACGTGGTTGTTTGTTCGCACCTTCAAAATTTACCGTCACGAACAGCTAAATAAGCCGCAATACGCGCCGATTGATTGGCAAATGATTGCGAAACCGACGAATCTTGTCGAAGTGCGGTCTTATCGGTTTACAGCTGTCGCGCTGGCTATTTTAATCGTTTTTTCGGCGGCGCGACTTGTATTGCTCTTTTCGGAAGCAGTGAAATTCGATTAACGAATTTGGTGGGCGCGGCTATTTCCCTGTCAATCATTTTCGTCAACAGTTTTCTATTCTTCAGAGCGAAAAGAAAATCTGTGCGGGTATTCGATGAGAACGGCATCGAGCGCGGCGACGGGCGGCGTTTTTCGTGGGATGAATTTCGCGGAGTCGTCATCCGCACGGGAAATACGTCTTACGGGTTGCGCGGCGTTTGGCGCACCGAATTCGCTTTTGCAGGCGGCGAAGAAGCGTGGATAATTCCGAACCGCGTCAAAAATTATGATGAAATTTCCGGTTATATTTCCCGTTTGCCGCGCGCTGTTTTGATTCCGCAAAAGCAGGACTTCCGGAACGCCGAATTATGGAGCCACAGTGTGAAATAACTGCTATCAAGTTGAATAGAACCTTCAGAATTGATGTTCCAATGCTGTTCAGCAGAAAAATCGGACCAGGCAACGTTTTAGTGCGAGCTAAATAAGGCGGTGTTATTTTAGCCATCAAACCAGGTTTGATGGCCTTAAACTAAACAGTTTCATCATAAACGTAGAGAAGCCTTAAAACTGATCTCAATTGAAAGTAGAAAATTATTCAGTCTCCAAAACGCTCGGATACCAGCCTGTCCAAAAACTACTCTTTTCGGACACCCTGTTTAACACTTCTGACAATGCAGTAAAAATCAGTGTTAAACACAGCCGTTTTTCGAGGGGTTTTTGGACACCCCAAAATAACTGATTTATGTTCAAGAAATGAAAGTTGGAATTTATGCCCGCGTCTCGACCCAGGAGCAACAGACTTTGCCGCTTCAGATAAAAGATTTGCGCGAATTCGCGGAAAAGCGGAAATGGGAAATCGCGGTTGAAATTGCCGACGTAGCGTCCGGCGCTAAAACCCGTCCGAAACGCGAAGAGCTACTAAAACTTGCCCGACAGCGGAAGATCGACTGCATCTTGGTTTGGCGGCTCGACCGGTTCGGCAGAAGCTTGGCTGATTTAATTACCACGCTCGACGAATTAAATCATATCGGAGTCAGTTTTGTTTCATTGAACGAGTCGCTCGACTTAACGACACCGTCGGGAAAAGCGTTGGCTGGAATGCTGGCGGTATTCGCAGAATTTGAACGATCAATACTAAAGGAGCGTGTCAAAGCAGGAATCGTTGAATCCAGAGGTAAAGGAAAAGCTCATGGTAGACCACGGACGGCATCAACCAAAAAAGAAGAAGTCCAAAAACTATTTGCTGAAGGCAAAGGAATTAGTAAGTCTCAAATTGCTAAACAATTAAAGATAGGCAGGACATCAGTAATTAGATTGTTAAAGGAAAAATTATAGAGTTCTGATTTTGTTCAATCAAAAAGCAGATGAAAAAATTTCGCCCTCTCAGTATTATGCGAAATTATTTTTTAGATTTCTAGAAATGCATCCGACGCAAAATCGGAATTTTCCTTCAAAAATGAAATAAAAATGGTGTTTCAATCTACATCATCGATTAATCGACGATGTAGATTCAGCCTGTAATTACCGGTTGCAAAACAATAATATTAAGGAGATCACCCAAAAACTACTCTCCAAACCAAAAGATGTTTATCTTTTCATAGTTTTCAAGGTAATATCACATCTATTTCAGAAAAAACATCAAAGTTAACAGACTTTGGACAAATAAATAGCTAAATCAGCATTGTTTTTTTCAAATAAATGTGTAAAAATCACGTCCATTATGAGCGATAACTCTTATACACCTTTTTCAATCTCGCCAAACCCGAACAGCTTATACCTAACTGACTCGCTTCGCGCAGTTGTTAATAAATCAAAATTTACGATTGATAAAAAGCAGGGCTTGACGTGCATTTTGGGCGATATTGGATTAGGGAAAAGCACCATTTTGCGGTTTCTTCACGGCGATTATTCGGCTCGTGAGGATATGGTAACGACATTGATCCCGACTCCTGCTTTTCCTTCCCCATTTGCAATGCTCAAAAGTATCTGCATGGATTTCAAGTTGGAACCGGAGCGATCCTTTCAAAAACAACAGGAAGCACTGGAAACCTTTTTACAGGAAAAGTTTGTCGAAAATAAAAACGTTGTTATTTTCATTGACGAGGCGCAGAACGTCAACAATAAGCAACTAGAGCTCAGTCGCTCGCTTTTAAATTATGAAACCAACACCCATAAACTTATACAGATTGTTTTGGCGGGACAACTGGAGTTAAAGGATCGACTTTCGGACAAAAGAAATAAAGCAGTAGCGTCCCGAGTTTCGACTTATTCGATTTTGTCGCCTCTGACTCTTGAAGAAACTAGGGAAATGATTTCTCACCGGTGCAAATTTGAAAACATCAATAATCCTTTTACAGACGAATCTGTCGAAAAGATTTATCAGGTTTCCGGGGGAGTTCCCCGCTCCGTGCTAAAAATCTGTGCTTTTGCTTATCACGTTAAGGAGTTGGAAGAATTAGATGAAATTACTCCTGAATTTATTGAGATCACTGAGCCTGAAGTATTGATACCGGATAAACAGACTAATACAAATAAAAAAGAAACAACTCTTAAAAGAGCCTCCCATAAAATTTCTAAAGCCAATTCAACTACGCGGGGTAAATAATAATGGGTGAGCGTGTAACATTTGCTGATTTGTTAAAAAAGGCTGAAGAAAAGAAAAAAGCTAAATTTGAGCCTAAGCTTGAAATTGTTCAGGCTACTGGAGACGAAATCATTGAACCTGCCCCACCCACCGTAGCCACGCCTTCCACCCTTAAAAACGTACCAACCCTACCCACTAACGCCACCCACACTACCCATTCCACAGGTCGCACACCACCCACCACACACAAAAACAGTAAAAATCTGCCCACGGCACCGGAAAGAGACTTTGCTCGGGTAGCCAATTCAATAGTTCGTGATGCGCTGCCCCAAGGGCTATTTATCGGAAAATCAAAACAGATTTACGATTTTCTGTATTTACAAACGCGAGGAGCCATTCAGCCGAAAAGGAGTGTTAGAGTAACCAAATCAAATTTAATGCGCGGTTCAGCAATTGGTTCAGAAAGAACATTGTTGAAGAATCTAAACCATCTAAAATCTGTCGGGCTTTTGAAGGTAACCGAATTTGATGGGCAGCATGGAGGTAATGGGTACGAGGTGTTTTTACCTGAGGAAAGTCGTCGCACGCCACCCACCCCACACCAGACACACTACGCACAACAGAAGGTGGAGTCCCTACCCCCCCTCGAAAGTGATGTGAGTGGGGTAGCACAAATTTTGGAAAACAAAGAACTTAGGGAAACATTTATACATAAGAAAGACTTTACTAAGAACGACGATGATACAACCTCCGCCTTTTCCGAAGCTATTGAAAAGTTCGATGCTGTATCGCACAAATTAACAGGCAAGGGAATATCAAAACGAGACGCTGAAAAATGGAGTGACTTTGCTGATCTCATCATTCTTGAATTGGAAATCGCTGCTAAAAAAACAACCGGTATTTCATCGGTGCCGGCATTTCTCACTGAAGTTTTGCGCCGGCAATTTTTCGCGCAGCGACAGCAACGGAAACATTCACTCAAATCTTCAAAAACGAAACCTGACACGGTCGGTAAAGCTGATCCTGAATCTTACGAAGTCAAACCGCTCGACGAAAAGGGTAAAGTAGCAGCACTCGATCAGCTCCGGGAGTTTGCTAGCGATGATTTCCTCGACGATTTCAAGAAGTGGTACACACCTGAAGATTGGGAATGGCTGAAGGAGCAATTGAAAGAGAAATGAGGGCGTCCGATAAGAACAGAACAATACCACTTCTAAAACTTAGTCCCCGCCGCAATATGGGGTTGTCCGCCCAAACCCACGAAAAGTATCAATAAGCATTTAAGATTTCCGATTTTTGCTTGTAGATACTTAGGATTGCGTTTTTTTAACTTTGTCTCAACAACTTTAGGATAATTTAAGAATCAGATTATAAGACATAAAATAAGACATAAAATTGACTCAGTTTCAGAAACTTACTTTGTAAAACATCCTTATTGATATATTCCGGGTGTTTGGGCGGACAACCCCAATTTGCGAAGCACTGCGTTGTTCCTTAACCAAAGTTGATTTCAGATGAGTAAATCTGCCGTTTTCAAATTTGTAATAATGGAATCCTCTATCTCCATCATCTTTTCGGCTTCCAAAGAAAATTATTAACTTGC
>JAYVKL010000332.1:0-12416 GCA_043768465.1 Pyrinomonadaceae bacterium | reverse complement strand
TATGGCAGACTTCAGTCTGCCGCCTCGCTCAGACCCGACTCTCGACGGCGGTGGCAGACTTTAGTCTGCCATACATTCAATCCGAATTTGCTCTAATTCAACAACCACGCGTTCGACATTAGAGACATCGAAATCTTCGCCCGTCTCGCCCGCTGCTCAACATCGTCGGCGCGGCTTTGAGAATTTATAAAACTTTGATTTTAACGAACTATTTATCCGACAAAAATTAATTTGACGAGTAGAACAACAACAATTATACCGGCAATGATTTGTAGGCGTTCTTTTAATTTGATCAGAAATTTTGATTGAGTGCCTACCAAAAAACCGATGATTCCGCTCATAAAAAGTAATACGGAAACAAAAATTTGGTTCCCGTTGAGCCGGTCAAAATACCAGATGGCTATTAAAATCTGGATTGCTGCCAACAATTTGCTTGAAACATTTAGCTTCATAATATCACCTCAATAATTAGGGACGAAAATAAATCCGCCCTACTGAATTATCCGGTCGAAGATCAACCGGCATCTGCGTTTGAGCGAGCAAATCGGCTGATAAAACCGGCAACCATTAAAAACAGGAAGGCGAATTTAGTTGTTGTTTTTGACATAAGCAGCCACACAAATTATCTTGATGTTCTGAGTTTCGACTTTAGATGGCTCTTGAGCGCGGCGAAGAACCATCTAAAGTCGGAACTTCGGAACGCGGCTTCGATTTTTTATGAAAATAATTCTGTCTGACCGCTTATTTTCTCCATAAAATTTTTAAGGAGAATCAAAGATAATCAGAAGACCCAAACGCAGGATTATCTTTGATTCTCGTAGTTTCATTTGAACCTATGTTGTGTTTTGCGTTAAGATACAAGCATGTTGGGTCGCATCTGTTGTATAAAACACAGCAAAAGTAATTAAAACAAAAAGTCTTGAAATCAGCGTAATGACTTCAGGACTTTTTCACTTAAACAAATTTACAATGTTTCTTGCTTCCTAAAACCAAACAAAAAGAAATTAACTCTTGAACGGAGAAGACTTTTTGCAAAATAGTTAAGGAAGAAAGGTAAAACATAAAACACCAACTTAATAGTTTTGTGATGCAGTCACTATGGGTTAACGCTTTTACTTTGTCAATGAATTTCCGCTAAATGTAAAGACAACTTACGTTTTCCAAGCGATCATATAGTTGCTTTGTTTTCCAAAAAATATAGTTGAGTTTTCTAAATTCCCCGTTACTTTATGCTCGAATTAGTTTTAGCCAACTTAAAAACCCGTCCGTTTCGCACGTTAATCAGCATCGTCGGCGTGGCGTTAGGCGTGGTTTTGATTTTACTTTTTACGGGTTTGGCGCGCGGAATGTCGGAAAATATGGCGAAACGGGCGGCGAATTGGAAAGCGGAAATCGTTTTCACGCGACCGGGCGCGATGGAATTGACGAGTTCCAACGCTTCGGTTTCGACGACTTACGCGCAGCGACTGCTGGAAATCGAAGGTGTCCAGTCAACCGTTCCCGTCATTCGCTACATCACGCCGGACACGACGGGACGCTGGGGAATTCGCCAGCTCGACGGCGTGGAATGGAACTCGTTCGCGCAAATGAACGAAATGAACATCGTGACGGGACGCGCCCCGAACGCGAACGACGAAATCGTGATAGACGAACGGCAGATGGCGGACGATAAGTTAAAAGTCGGCGACCCGATGGAGCTTTTCGGCGATAGAAAATATAAAATCGTCGGCGTGTTCGCGCCGCCGTCGGGCGCACGAATCAAAATGTCGCTCGCCGCGATGCAGGACGCGCTCGAAACCGACAAATGCACATACATTCTCGTCAAATTAAAAGACGGCGCGAATGTTGATGAAGTCGCCGCCCGCATCAATCAAACTCTGCCGGGAAATAAAATCAATTTAACCCGCGATTTAATCATTGACGCGCAGGACCGAATTCCGGCACTAAATACTTTTCTAAAAGTTCTCGTCGGTTTGGGCGCGTTCGTTTCGACGATTTTCGTGCTGCTTTCGATGTATACGACGATCACCGAACGGCGCAAGGAAATCGGCATTTTGAAATCATTGGGCGCGTCGAAATCTTTTATCATCCGCGTGATTGAAGGCGAAGCATTTTTGATCGGCATTCTCGGCGTGCTGCTTGGCGGAATCGTTTCAGTCGCCGCTTCTTACCTTTTGCAAAACGCTTTCGATTTACAGTTCGAGTTCAGCCGCAACTGGATTTTGACGGCAATTACAATCGCCGTCGGCGGCAGTCTTTTCGGCGCACTTTATCCGGCGTGGCGGGCTTCCGCCATTGATCCGGTGGAAGTGATGGTCAACGAGTAAAGCGTCTGAAAAAACCATCGCCCGCCTCAGAGTCTTTCGAGTTGGAGCAGCAGAATCGCCATCATCCCGAAATCAACGACGTTCCGGCTGTAAGATTTATCAATCATTCCGCGCAGACACCGGGAAATTAAAAAACCTCGATTCGTCAGTTCCTTGCTCCGCCCCGTCAAACCGAACTTGAGAATTTCCCGGCTGTATCGCTGAAAATCCGGGTGCGCCGCCGCGCCGCCCGCCTCTTTTTTTTCGTAACCGACGGCGGCGTATTTCGGATAAGCAAAAGCGATTGTCTCGGTGTGAAACTGTTGATCCGAAAACATTTCAGCCGGCAGCGAAACGAGGAAATCGAATGTTTCACGGTCTAGATACGGCGTGATAATTCGCATTGAATCGCCGAATAATCCGAACGGGCTGAGGGCGATGCAGCGTCTCGTGCGATTCCAAAAATAAAAGGAGCCGACCGGATTGGGCGCGGCGGCGTGGCGCGACAATTCTTCGGCGAAGCGCGTAACGGCAAGTTCGCGGCTGAAACTTCGATAGCTTTTTTTGGTCAGCAGCACCGGCAGATAGGCTTCGGGAAATAAGATATGTTCGGCTAATTCGGCGAATTTTCCGCGCTCGAACAAATTGAGTTTCGCCGCGTCGAGAAAAAGCCCGGCGGATAAGACATCGCCCGCGATGCCGTCGTAAACGGTTTCCCATCTGCCTCTGATTTGCTCCGCCAACGCGACGAACCAGCCGTGTTCAAAAGCGCAGTAGCTGGTTTCGACATTTTTCCGCACTTCGGAATCGAATTTCGTCCCGGTTTGCTCGAACGTCAAATGCTCGATTCCGGCGGCGCGGCAAATCTCTTGAGCCACCCGCGCATCTTCGTCGGAGCGCGGCGGCGGATGCCGAACGGTGACGCACGCCGCCGGTTTGCGTCCGATTTTGTCGAGAGCCAGCACGATGTGCCGCGAATCTCTGCCGCCGCTCAGCGGAACGACGAAATCGTCGGCGGGCAAGGTTTTTTCAACGGCTTTTTGAAAAAGCGCGGCATAAGTTGCGACGGCTTCGCGGCGTGAGATGCGGAGCGGCGGCGGATGCGAAAATTCTTCGGCGACGATTTTGACCGCGCCTTGCTCCCAGGTCAGAACCGCGTCGGGCGGCACGGCGCGGATTTCCTTAAACGGTGTATCCTGCGCCAGATATGCACTGAAGCGCAGAAAAACCGCGAACGCCGCGTCGTCCAATTCCGCGCTGAAGCCGAGTTCGAGCAGTTTCCGAATCGAGGACGAGACGGCGAACCCGCTTTTATTTTCGGCGTAATAAATCGGATAAAAACCGTAACGGTCATTTTTCAGAACGAGTTTCGCGCCGTTCCAGTGCCACTCCGCAAAAATCCCGTCCGGCTGATCGTCGCCGAGCCGGACGTTGAAATCGCCGCGCACGTCGCCCGTTGATCCTTTCTTTTCGGCGTAGAAATATTTATCCATAAATTTTCGGTCGGCGGATGATTCGACGCGAATTCAAATTTGAAAACTTGATCGTCGAAAAGCGGCAATCGTCTACGGAGGTCGGCGGCGGCGCAATAAATAATACCAATTTAAGTTGATTAGTGCGTATTGTCAGAACCGACTGCGGCAGCGGGCGGGTCAATGCCGCAGAGGAAACCCGCCCGCTGCCGCCGACGGTTCTGACACGCTCAAAGCACTCATCCGCACATTTTTCTGAATTGGTATAACTTTTATTCGGCGCGGGTTTCGGCGGAATTATCTGCTTCGACAATTTTCCCGATTTCCTTTTGCAGAGTTTCGCGCTGCACCAACAGCCGCAAAAATAAGGCTCGCTGCCGAAACAAAAGCCACGCCGAATTTAGCCAGACGCGTAGATCAACCAGCGTCTCCGACGAGCGCAGCGCGACGTAGCCGCACAAAATCGTCGTCGGAATCGAAAGAAAGGCGAACTGCCAGCCGATAAAATACCAAACAATTGAAGCGACGATTAACCAAGTCAGCGGCATTAAACCGATGGCGGCGATGATGGTCGAACTCGAACCGGCGATGTCGGTGTCGTGCGTTTTGAAAATTCGCCCGGCGAGACTTGAGAAGAAATACGCGGGCGAATGGATAATCGCGCCGACTATCGCCGGCGGCGCGAACGCGATTAAAAAGACGACGCGCAAAATCAAATAACGAAAAACATAAGCGGTCGGATGCTGCAAAACCGACAAACTTTCCGTCGTGATGCCGCTCCGTTTGAGATTGTTTTCATAGCGCGTAACTTTATCGTTTAACTCGCGCATTTTCTGCGGATCGTTCTTTTCTAAAATTTTGTAGCGCGCCGCCAAATCCTGCAAACGGCGGACGGTTTGCGTTAGAGTTTGTTTGAAAATAAGGTTCTCGAAAACCGACGAAAATAACGCTTCGGCTCGCAAAACCGCGTCAAGTTCCGACTCGGTTTCAAGATTCAAAGTGACATCACGCAACGATTTTTCGATTTTCGCCGTCAATTCCTGAACCGCTTCACGCGGCGGCTCCCCGTTTTCGTCCAACTCGACGGGTTCGACATCGAAAACCTCGCCGTAACGAATCAACGCCTCGCTTCTAAACGAGGTTTTAGAACTGTAATAAAGTCCGACGGGAACGATTTTTAATGGTGAATGAGAAGTTTGGACTGGCTCCGAATCTGGAATCTGGAACCTGAAACTTGTAACCTGAAACCTGGAACCTGAAACCTGAAACCTGGAACCTGGAACCTTCCCAACCGCTCCGAGCGCGATTCGCGCCGCGCCGGTTTTTATTTTTTGCAGTTGCGGCTCGTCGTGCGAGATGCCTTCGGGGAAAATAGCGATGCAGCGTCCGCGCTCCAAAAGTTCAAAACAATTGTCGAAAGTAACGGCGTTGCTTTCGGATTTCGCGTCCGCATCAATGCGGCGGTAAACCGGCAAAATCTCGAAAGTTTTTAGCAAAAACGCGCCGATTGGATTGTCGTAAAGCGTTGATTTGGCGAGAAACGACACGCGCCGCGCCAGGGAAACGAAAACCAGAGCGGGATCAACCAAGCCGTTCGGATGATTGAGAACAAAGATAATCGCGCCGGTTTTTGGGACGCGCTCGACGTTGACGGCTTCGATGCGGCGGAAAAAAAGCCGCAGCGCGACGCTGATAATCGCGTGAATAAGCTGCCGGACGAACGACGCGCCTTTGCCGAGATAAATCATCTGCCGCAAGCCGAGCGTCTTCGCGCTTTCAGGCATCAGTTCATTTTGTGCGTCGGGATTTTTCAACGTAAAAACAGGAAATTAACCGCCGATGAACGCAGACGAACGCAGATTTTTAATTTATCTGCGTTCGTCTGCGTTCATCGGCGGTTAATTATTCTTTTTCGTCTTCGTCTTCGAGTTCGTCGTCATCGTAATCGCCGACTTCGCCGAATTCCCAGCCGTCGTAGGTTTTGAGTTCGTATTCTTCGGCGAGTTTTTTAAATTCGACGTTGCGCTGCGCCAGCGATTCCGGCGTGTGAACTTCGGTTTTATCAATGTGCAGCAGATATTCGCCGGTTGATTTTTCGGTTTCCTCGTCGCCGAGTTCAAAAATATCAACGAAATCATAGCCATCGGCTTCCAATTTTAAGCCGAGTTTTTCGAGTTTGTCCACGCTTTCGTCAACGAAGTAAAAGCTGTAAAGCATCTCTTCGCTCAAATCCCAGCCGTCTTCGGTTTTAGCATCGTTGAAAATTTCCGTGATGCCTTCGATTTGCGATTCCGCATTTGTAAATTCCATTGTGTTTTCCTGTTTCATAATTTTATTTCAAGGCTTCCGGCACGCCTTTCGGAAAAGTTACCATCGAGAATGCCGAACACGTCAAACGATCCGCGTCGGGAACAATTTGGACGAAAATAAAGTGCGTTCCCTTTTCAAAGCGGTCGGTTTTCGCGCTATACCAAAACTTGCGCGTCGGCTTTCTGCCGCCGACGGTGCGCGGCTCAAAAGTGTATTCGTCCGTCTTGAATTCCGCTTCCTGCAATTGCCCGTAGGCATCTTTCATCTGCTCCAGCAGTTGACCGAATTGTTTCTGCGAATTGCCCGTGCGAAAAGCCTCTTCGGATAAAAGCCAGATGTCGGAACTGTTTCCGCCGATCATATCGCCGACGATTTTGTCGCTCAACTGCCGCGCCTTTACTTTATCAACGGCGGATTCATTCGGTTTATTCGGGTCGTTCAACGATTTCGCACAGCCGATAAAAAGGACGGCGACGGCGAATGTAATTATCAATTGGCGATGCGTCATTGCCGTTTAGTAATTGTCGGACTCAAGTGCCAACGGGACGGTTAATTTCACATTCTAAATCCGTTATTTCTTAATGATAAAAATTTTACGAATATAAATTTAGAATGCAGAATTTAGAATGTAAAATTTTTCGCCGCTCTCCGTCGAATTATTCGTCGTCCGCGATGTGCGCGATGTTTTCCTTGATCAGCGAACTGCTTTGAATCGCGCCCACGCCGTCGCGCGGTTCGCTCGTCTCGTAATTCTCCAGCGAATGATCCTGTCCAATCGGTTTGCCGTCGTCGCGGTTCGGGTCGAGCGCGTTGACATCCTCGTCGGAAACCGTGCCGTCGCCGCCCGGAATGTCGCGCCCGGTCGCGGTCGTGTCCTTGGCGCGGTCGTAAAATACGTCGTCGTTTTGCTGTGCCATTTTTTCTCCCTCAATAACTGAAATTGGAAAACTTATTTTAATACTTCGGCTTTATAAAACGCCAACCGCCCTGACGGGTAATCAGTTAACGGCGGCAAAAAAGCGGTTCTCGGACATTAACCGAAAACCGCTTTTTTGCCGCCTGAGCTTTAGAACGAATCAAATTTTAATTGATAAGTTCCGAACCGCCGAATTTTTGCTCGTAGAGTTCCGGGTTAGTTTCTTTTTCCGAAGTGAGCCAGGTTTCCGCATTTTCAATCGTTTCGGGTTTGGCGAACAAATAGCCCTGCGCGAACTCGCTGCCCATTCGCCGAAGCTGCGCCAACTGCCAATCGGTTTCGATTCCCTCGGCAACCACCTTCATTTTAAAGTTATGAGCCAGCATTATAATCGTCTGCACGATTTCGCTGTTTTCGCCGTTCGCCTGCAACCGTTCGACGAACGAGCGGTCAATCTTCAGAATTGAAACGGGCAGCCGGTGCAGATGGTCGAGCGACGAATAACCCGTGCCGAAATCGTCGAGACTGAATTCGACGCCAATTTGACGCAGACGATTCATCATCGCAATCGCCAGATCGGAATTTTCCATAATGTGGCTTTCGGTGATTTCCAATTTCAGACAATCGGGCGAAAGTCCGGTTTCCCGTAGAGCGGCTTCGACCTGCTCGACTAAATCGGGCTGAAGAAACTGCTTGCACGACAAATTAACGCTCATCGTCAAAGGTGCGCTGTCCGGGTCGGTCAATCGCCGCCGGGTTTCCCAAACCTGCTGCTGCCGACAGCTTTCGCGCAAAACCCATTGCCCGATTTGAACGATCATTCCGGTTTCTTCGGCGACGGCGATGAATTCGTCGGGCGCGAGCAAACCGCGTTCCGGGTGCTGCCAGCGGACGAGAGCTTCAAAACCGGCGATCCGCAGCGTGTCGAGATTGATAATCGGCTGGTAGCGCAAAGTGAATTCGTCGCGCTCGATTGCCCTTCGCAGTTCGGTTTCAAGCTGCAAGCGGCGAACGCCCTGCGTGTGCATCTCTTTGTCGAAAACTTCGGAACGCGCTTTGCCGGCGGCTTTGGCGCGATACATCGCGGCATCGGCATCGCGCATAATCGCTTCGGGGCGCGTGTAGCCGCTTCCGCTCAAAGCGATGCCGATGCTGGCGGAAACAAATAATTCGTGTCCGTCAATCTCGAACGGCTGGCGCAGAGCTTCCTGAATTTGCTGCGCCAGCAAAAAAGCATCGTTCGGGTCTTTCAAATCTTCGACGAGAATCATAAATTCGTCGCCGCCCAAACGAGCAACAATATCGCTGAGGCGCAAAACCGCTTCGAGCCGCCGCGCCACGCTGACGAGCAGAGTATCGCCTTTCAAATGTCCGAGACTGTCGTTAATCAACTTGAAACGGTCGAGGTCAATAAAGAAAACGGCGAACTGCCGTTCTTTGTGTCGCGCGTAGCGGCTGATGGCGACTTTCAAACGGTCAATAAATAAAGCGCGGTTCGGCAAGCCGGTCAGAACATCGTGAAAGGCATCGTGAATCAATTGTTTTTCAATGCGCTGCCGCTCGCCGATTTCGCTTTTTAACTCCAGATTGGAGGCGGAAAGCTCGGCGGTGCGAAGTCTGACGCGGGTTTCGAGTTGTTCGTTGGCAAGCCGCAGTTGGAGATGGGCGCGGTTTAAGGCTTCTTCGGCTTCTTTGCGCTCGGTCGTCTCCCTCTGCACCGAAACCCAGTGCGTATACCAGCCTTTTTCATTGGCAATCGGGCTGATGCTCAACTCGACGTTGAACTCGGTTCCGTCCTTGCGGTAATTGGTCATCTCGACGCGCACCGGCTCCCATTTCTCCAGGGCGCGGCGAATTTTATCGAGTTGGGCGCGTTCGGTTTTAGGTCCCTGCAAAATGCGCGGAGTGTTGCCGATAATGTCTTCGTTGGTGTAGCCGGTCATTTGTTTGAACGCTTCGTTAACGTATAAAACGCGCGGTCCGGGAAGGTCGAACGACTCGGCTTCGGTGATTAAAACCACATCGTTAATGCTCAGAACGACGCTTTCGAGCAAATGCAGACGTTCTTCGATTCGTTTGCGAGCTTCGGCGGCATCAGCCGGAAAAGCATTTTCGATGTTCATCGGCGGCGTTTCCGCTTCGAGCGGCGAAGCAAGGTTTTCGGGTGTTTCCGTTGGTAATGATTTCATATAAATGTCATTTTCTTCGTTCGATAATTTGAATGAAATATATTTTCGGTCAAGCGGTTTAGGCTTCGCCGAATTAAGTTTGACGCGGCGGCACGATGACCAAGATCGCCGCGCGCTTTTGAATGATAAAAGTCTGAACAACCAGTCGGGATTTTTACTTTTCCAGCCGACACCGCCGAAGTTTGCAATTTTTCAAACGATTGATCTGAAGACGAACGGTGTGTTGAATAAAAAAGGGATAAAAGCGATTGAACCAGCGAAAGCGGCATCGCGCAGATTTTCCGGTGCTTTGAAATCCGAGTTTTTGAAAGTTCTGAGTTCACTCTTTCAGCGTGTGATTTTCGCCGCGCTTCGCCTAAAGGAAATCACACGCTGAAAGAATGAGCTCGGAACGCGCCCACGCATTTAATTATCAAAAACTTAGAGCGTGTTTGGAAATTCACCTGGTCGAAAAGTGAATGACTTAATTTTACATTTTACATTCTTCATTTTTAATTTTTATTCGGTAAAAATTAAAAATGAAGAATGTAAAATTGCCGGTCTTTTTGAATTTCCAAACACGCTCTTAGATTTCAAAGCACTGGATGACACAATACTGTTCAATTGACTCTCGGTTTTTCCAACGGCATTTGCCGTGTTCGCAAGCGGAAAACTCAGGAAAAATGGTTGTCGGTTTAATTTGTCTTTCGCGGACTGATTGTTGAAGACCTCTTAACTACCAACAAGATTTTAGCACGTTAAATAATTTTGTTATGTAATTTAAATTACATAAAGAGACAAAAAAGTTGATGTTCGTTGGGCGAATGAACACGAGATTTTCAGTGTTTATAAAGTGAGAGTGAGTTTTCGCAGGTAAGCCGCTTCTAAAAGTTTGTTTGAGAACTATTTTTTGCCCGGTCGCTTCCGCGAAACACACTAAATTCACGAAAACAGAACAAAATCATTTTTCTCACTTTTCGTTGTTTTCGCGGGAAACATCCTGAGCTTCCGGGTAATTCTTAAACTTGCGCGTTGTCTTCCGCAGTTTCCTCTTGAGATTTATCATCGTCACGCTTTTCGGGACGCAGATGCGGGAACAGAATCACGTCTCGAATCGAATGTTTGTCGGTCAAAAGCATCACCAATCGGTCAATCCCGATACCGATTCCGGCGGCGGGCGGCATCCCGTAACTCAAGGCGCGAATGTAATCTTCGTCCAAAACCATCGCTTCCTCGTCGCCCGTTTCGCGTTCTTTGGATTGGTCAACAAACCGCTCGTATTGTTCCTGCGGGTCGTTGAGTTCCGAAAAACCGTTGGCGCATTCCATTCCGTTGATAAACAATTCAAAGCGTTCGGCAATCTGCGGATTCTCCGGCGACGCTTTCGACAAAGGCGAAATTGATTTAGGGTAATCAATGATGAAGGTTGGTTGGATTAAATTGGATTCAGCTATTCCTTCAAATAATTGTTCGATTTGTCGCGCCGTTTGATTTTCAGTTAAAGTTTCGTTTCTCGACCTTGCTAATTCAAGTTGTTTTTTAGCACTTTGCCAGCTTCTTTCAAGATATTCATTGTTTCCGAAAAAAGTATTCTGAAAAATTTCTCTATCAGGTTTGGAGTCTTCGCTAGTTTGATATTGCGGAGTTACAGCATCTTTTTTGCGGTCAAGAACATGCGTTTTATATTGCTCGCTAATTTGCGATTCAGCTTCGTAAAAAAATCTATAAAAACTATTAAGGCTTCCTGAGTCATTGAAAAACTCTTCATCAATTTCAAGATTTTGACAATATGACGGCAGATTTTTGAAAATGGCTTGCTTCATTGTCAATCTTTCAAACTTAGAAAAATCAATCTCGCGTCCGTCGTATTTCACCTGCAAACTTCCGCCCGTCGCTTTCCGCACCGATTCCTTAATCATTTCTTCGGCGAAATCCATCATTCCGTTCACGTCCATATAGGCGCAGTAAAATTCGAGCATCGTGAATTCCGGGTTGTGTTTGTGCGAAACGCCTTCGTTGCGGAAATTGCGGTTGAGTTCGTAAACCTTTTCAAAACCGCCGACGGTCAGGCGTTTTAGATAAAGTTCCGGCGCGATGCGGGCGTAAAGGTCAATTCCCAAAGCGTTGTGATGCGTCTGAAAAGGTTTCGCCGCCGCGCCCGTCGCTTTCGGCGTGAGCATCGGCGTTTCGACTTCGATGTAATCGTGATCGTCGAGAAAGCGGCGCATTCCGCTGATAAGTTTGGCGCGGCGTTCAAAAACTTCGCGGGTCGTCAACTTTTTAACGCCGGTTCGCCGTTCTTCTTTAAGTTCGTCGTCGGTTTTATTTCGCAGACTCGACGCGATAAGGTCAATATAACGGTAACGACGGCTGATTTCCGGGTCGGCGATGTCGTGCATTTTATCGGGCATCGGCATCAAAGACTTCGCTAAAAACTGAATCGTCTCGACGTGAACGCTCAACTCGCCCGTGTTCGTCAAAAACAAATAACCTTCGACACCGATAAAATCGCCGTGATCTAAAAGCCCGAAAACTTCCCAACCGCTGGCAAATGGTAAATGGTAAATGCTTAATGGTAAATTTTCCAATTCGTTCGCCGCGCTTGAATCTTCGGTTTTTTCTTCATTTACCATTAACCGTTCACCATTTACCATTGCCTTCGCGTCGTCGCGGCGAACGTAAATCTGCAACCGATTCACGCCGTCCGACAAATGGACGAACGCCGCTTTGCCCATCACACGCGGCGGCACGGCTAATCTGCCGGAAATCCGCACGCTGCCGAACGCTTTTAATTTCGCGTTCAAACTTTCCTTTAATTCTTGATTCGGCTTTTCGCCCGGCGGCGTATTGTCTTTTAATTCTTTGACGATTTCCGCAATCGGCTCAAAACCCAGAACATTTGAAATCGTATCTTCTCTTCCCGTGACGTTTGAACGCTCGTATTTATTCGGGTAAACATTGCCCACCAATTCGCGCAGTTTATTCAAATGCTCGCGCCGCGCTTCGGTCTGGTCATTCGGTTCGATGATTTCGTTAAATTCGGGAATATTCATTGTTAATTAAAATTCAATCCTGTGCTTTTATTTTTACCTTTCACCTTTTACCTTTTACCTTTGACTCTTCACCGCCGTTTCAAAAACTTCCCTGCCCCATTCGTCAATGCTTTTGCCGTGTCGCGCGGCGGCTTCGGCGATTTTGGCGTGGAGTTTGTCAGGCAGACGAAACAGGACTTTGCCCGAATAAC
>JAYVKL010000331.1:0-20293 GCA_043768465.1 Pyrinomonadaceae bacterium | reverse complement strand
CCGCCTGCGGTAGCGGGCGGGTCAACCACGGCAGAAAACCCGCCCGCTGACGCAGGCGGTTCCGACTACGTTTCCGTCAATGCCGCCCGCGAAAATCGTTTCTCGTTTCGCCCGTCCAACGTCTCCGACGAATATAAAACTTGGGCGAGGCTGACAGAGATTTCAGCTATTCAACCAGTTCCAGGAATGGCTGAAGACAGGAAAAAATCTCTCATACAAATTGATAAGAAACCTATTGAAAGTTTAATGAAAGATTATTTTGACAGTTATATAAGTTGGGAAAATTTTCAAGCGAAAAACAAAGATAGTGGATTAACTAAAGATGCTTCAAGATTTGTTGCCAAAGAAGCGCGAAAGAAACTTCAACAACAAGAGGTTTTTGATGAATCCCGAATTGTAAGATTTAATCATCATCCCTTTGATTTGCGTTGGGCATACGTTTCGTACGTTCGTCCATTATGGAGCGAACCGATTCCTTCAATGAAACCTCACTTTTGGGAAGGAAACTATTATCTTATTTCAAGAATGAATTGCCAAATAGGTCCCGAAGGTTTTCCATTATATTTGACTAAAAATCTATTTGACAGACAATTTTCAAATCGTAATCCGCAAGTATTTCCATTCTTTTTGCGCGCCGCCGCCCAATCAAAAGAAAGTCAACCGAGTCTGTTAGGCGAAACCGAAGAAACTTTCACGGCGAATCTATCGGCGAAAGCGCGAAACTATCTGCACGATCTCGGCGCGGACGACCCGGACGAATCGGCGGACGCGGCGAGTCTGATTTGGCTGCACGCGCTGGCAATCGGCTACGCCCCACTTTATTTGACGGAAAACGCCGACGGCATCCGCAGCGATTTCCCGCGTATTCTGCTGCCCGCCGAACTCGAAATTCTGCAAACTTCGGCGCGGCGCGGACGACGCATCGCCGAACTCCTCGATACGGAACGGGCGACCGCCGAAACCGACGGCTTGCCGTTCATCGCAATCGGCGTAATCTCGCGGGTCGCGGGCGGACAGATCCGAATTGAAAGCGGCGAACTCGAAATCTCCGCCGGTTGGGGTTCGGGCGGCAAAGGCGGCATCACGATGCCGGGCAAAGGCAAAACCGTCAAACGCGATTACACGCCGGAGGAATTGAAAATTTTGGAAGAAAGCGCGGCGCGGTTCAATTTGTCGGCAGGCGAAATCACGCAGATTCTAGGCGCGCAAACCTTCGATGTTTATCTAAACGACGCGGCTTTCTGGCGCAACATTCCCGCCGCCGTCTGGGAATATACCATCGGCGGTTATCAGGTTTTGAAAAAATGGTTGAGCTATCGTGAAGCGGCAGTTCTAGGCAGAAGCCTGACCGCTGACGAAGCCCGCGAAGTTTCGTCAATCGTCCGCCGCATCACGGCAATTCTGCTTTTATCGAAAGATTTGAACGCCAATTATAAGGCGTGTAAAAGTTCGGAGTTCAAACTTTAACGTGGTTCACGCGATTCTTCGTTCAGAGTCCACGCTTGAGCGTGTTCCCGCCGCGCTGCGCTGGCGGAAAGAACAAACTGAAGTTTGGACTCTGAACGAGGGCGAAGACGGACAATTTGCAATCTTCGTTTAAGATTCTTTGGCAATCAGCGGTTCGCTGTTCGCGTCGGTTGACGCTTTAACAATCGGCAGCCGGTAATTATCGCCGCGAATCGGTTCGCTGACTTCCGTTTCCAAAGCCGCTTTCAAAACATCGCTGATATATTTCGCCGGAATGATTTCCAATTCTTTGCGAACATCTTCGGGAATTCCTTCCGTGTCAACCTCGTTGCGTTCGGGCAGAATGATGCGCCGAATTCCCGCCCGATGCGCCGCCAGAACTTTCTCCTTGACTCCGCCAACCGGAAAAACCAAACCCGACAAAGTAATTTCGCCGGTCATCGCCGTATCCGAACGCACCTTTCTGCCCGTGTAAAGCGAAGCCATCGCTGAAGCCATCGTGACACCGGCGGAAGGTCCGTCTTTCGGAATCGCGCCCGCCGGAACGTGGACGTGAACGCCGTTTTCCTTAATCGCTTCAGGCGAAATGCCGAATTCCGAAGCGTGCGACCAGAGATAGGAACGCGCCGCCTGCGCCGATTCCTTCATCACTTCGCCGAGTTGTCCGGTTAAGGTCAACCCGCCGCCGCCCGGCAGCATCGTCGCCTCGATGAATAAAACTTCGCCGCCCATTTCCGTCCAAGCCATTCCGGTGGCGACACCGGCGGGCAATTCCGCCCGCGCTTCTTCCGGGTAAAATCTGGGTGCGCCGAGATATGGTTTGACATCGTTTGCCGTAATCGTAACCTTTTCCGTGTTGCCCTGCGCGACGCGCAAAGCGACTTTTCGGGCGAGATTGCCGACGGTTCTTTCGAGCTGCCGAACGCCCGCTTCGCGCGTGTAACGTCCGGTCAAAAGATTTATCGCGTCGTCGGCGATTTCGATTTGCTCGGTTTGCAAACCATTTTCCTTAATTTGGCGCGGAATCAGATACTGCTTGGCGATATTCAATTTTTCGCGGTCGGAATAACCGGCGAGTTGAATGATTTCCATTCGGTCGCGCAGCGGATGCGGAATCGGCTGCAATTGATTCGCCGTCGCAATAAAAAAGACTTTCGACAAATCGAACGGCAAATCCAGATAGTGATCGCGGAATGAATTATTCTGCGCCGGATCGAGAATTTCGAGCAGTGCCGAAGCCGGATCGCCGCGAAAATCGTTGCCCATTTTATCAATTTCGTCGAGCATCAAAACCGGATTATTGACACCGACGCGCCGCAGCGTTTGAATAATTCTGCCGGGCATCGAACCGACGTAAGTTCGGCGATGTCCGCGCAGTTCCGACTCGTCGCGCACGCCGCCGAGCGAAATTCGGTCAAATTCGCGTCCGAGTGCGCGGGCGATTGATTTCCCCAAAGATGTTTTGCCGACTCCCGGCGGTCCGACGAAAAGGATAATCGGGCTTTTTGAATCAGGGCGCAGTTTGACGACGGCGAGCGATTCCAAAATTCGTTCTTTAATATCGTCGAGTCCGTAATGGTCTTCATCGAGAATCTTTTTCGCCTCGTTCAAATCCAATTTCTCTTCGCTCGACTTTTTCCAGGGCAGTTCCAGAACGTATTCGAGATAAGTTCGGATCACATGATAATCCGGCGCGGCTTGCGGCAGAGCTTCCATCCGCTTGAGTTCGCGCTCGGCTTCCTTGCGAACTTCTTCGGGCAAATCCGCCTGATCCAATCTTTCGCGCAATTGCGTCGCTTCGGCTTTTTCGCCGCCTTCGTCGTCGCCCAATTCCTTCTGAATCGCTTTCATTTGCTGGCGCAAAACGTAATCGCGTTGCGCTTTATCCATTTCCCCTTGGGCTTCGGTCGCAATTTTCGAGCGAATGTTCATAATCTCGACTTCTTTTGATAAAGCCGCGTGCGTCAAAGTCAAAAGCTCGTCGGTCGTCGCCGCTTCGAGCATTTTCTGTTCGGTTTCCACGCCCAAATCCAAAACGGACGCGAGAAAATAGGAAAGCTGGACGGAATTCGTCTGCGACATCACCGCCATTCTGATTTCCGGCGGGACGTTCGGCAGCATCGCCAGGGCTTCCTGCACCAAACCCTGAATGTTGCGTTTCAACGCTTCGACTTCTTCGTTGTCGGAAATGGTCAAGTCGGGCAGAACTTCGACTTTTGCTTTGAGAAACGGCTGTTCCTGCGTCCAGTCTAAAACTTTTACGCGGTCAATTCCCTGCACGATCAACTGCATCGAACCGTCCGCCCGCATCATTCGTTTGACGTTGACGACCGTTCCGACCGCGTAAAGGTCAGCCGCCGTCGCTTCCTGTCCGGTAATATCGGGCGTTTTCAGAGTCAGACAGCAGATCAATTTCTGCTCGGTCGAAAGCGCGAATTCCACTGCTTTGACCGAACGCTCGCGCCCGACCGACAGCGGCACGACCGTTTCGGGAAACAAAGTCGTATTCTGCAAAGGCAGCACGGCGATTTCCAACTGCTCCGGCACGTCCGCCTGTTCGTTTAGATTTTTTGTAGTTTCTTCAGCCATAAATTTTTGTCCAGTTAAGATGCCTTTAACGTCTCCGGCTTTGTCCGTTCCGCTTTCCAAAGACGGATTATCAGCAAACCGTTGTCAAAATTATGCTCGACGCTCGCGCCGTCAATCGCCGCCGGAAACTGCAAAGTTTTCTCGAAACGGCTGTAAGTGATTTCCATCTGCTGAAACGTCATCCCGACCGCGCACGATTTATCGCGCCGGCAGCCCGCGATGTAGAGTTGATTGCCCTGAATATCAATCTCGATTTCTTCGGCTGACACGCCCGCCAACTCCACTTTGACGAGCCAGCCGTCCGGCGTTTGATAAATATCCGCCGACGGATACCAGAGATTTCCCGCGCCGACGTTTTTCGACGAGGCGAGAAAGTGAAAGTAACGATTTACCGATTTAGCCATAAAATTTCAGTTCTGATTTGGATAATATCCGTTTTGTCCGCTGACAAAAATTTTACCGTATTGCTTTTTCTTTTCTGCCGATAATTCAACTTTTACTTTCACGTTGCGCCAATTGTTACTTGAAGTATATTCATTTTTATAAAATCCAATTATGTATTGATTTTTTATTTCATCAAATCTGAAAAATTCTATTTGTTGTGTTTATTTTTCATCAAAAACTACAAAATCGTTATAAGCCAAATTCTTCAAATAACCTTTTTTACTGCTCCGAACCGAAACATTGAAAAAAATAGTTACAGGAGCAGGATCAGCGATACCGTCGCTATTATCCTGAGTTTTTTCCTGCCCTTTTGCGAAGAAAACCGAGCAGAGAATAATTAGAATTGAGGCAAATTCTTTTCGTGAAAAAATCATAGATTTACTCTCAAGATTTTTTCCAAAATCCCGCGCCGCTGGAAATTTCTTCAAGAGTTTCCGCAATTTCGCGGTCGTCTTCGGTTTCGAGTGCGACATCCGCCACTGCGATGATACCGACGAGTTCGCCCGTTTCATTGATAACGGGCAGGCGGCGCACTTGTTTGTCGCCCATCAAACGAATCGCTTCAAAAACGAAATCGTCTTGTTTGACCGCGAAGATTTCCGCCGTCATCACGTCACCGATTGGCGCGTCAAAGGTTTTATTTTCGGCGATGCCGCGCACGACCATATCGCGGTCGGTCACGATGCCGGCGAGTTTGCCGTTTTCGATGATCGGCATCGCGCCCATATCGCCGTCGCGCATCAGAATCGCCACCTCGCGCAAACTGGTTTCCCGCGTCGCCGTCGTAACATTGCGCGTCATAATCTCGCGGCAACGCCGTCGCGCATTTTCCGAAAAGGTTTTTTCACTCATATATTTAACCTCTTAACTTTTTCTAGATTACTTTCATTTTCTTTGACTCAATCGAATAAAGCAAGCGCGGAAATTTTCGAGTTTCAATTTGCGATTGACGGTTGTTTTAAGCAAAACTAAATCTGGAATCTAGAATTGTGCAATGGGAAAACTTTACGAAAACAAACGCAAACCGCTGCGAACCGGCAAAAAAATCACTGTCGGACGAGTTTCCGACGTGCCTCCGGGACGCGGCGCGACCGTCAAATTAAACGACGGCAAAGAAGTCGCCCTTTTTAACGTCAACGGAAATTTTCACGCGATAGAAAACTTCTGCCCGCACAAAGCCTATCCGCTGGCGGATTCACATTTGTCCGGCAGCTTCGTCGAGTGCAATCTGCACGGCTGGCGTTTCGATGTTCGCACAGGCGAATGTTTCAAAAAGAAAGGCTGTTCGATTGAAAGCTATGAAGTCGTGATTGAAGACGAGATGATAAAAATTTTAGTTTGAATTGGGCGTGTTATAATTTTCGCCGATGAAGTGGGGTTAAAATGACGAAAACAATCAGTATCAGTGAATTAAACGATTCGGTGCAGACGCTGCTCGCCCTGACGAAAAACGGCGACGAAATCGTTCTGGAAGAAAACGGCGAAGCGATTGTCAAAATAACGCTGATGGAAAAGTCGGAGAGGAAAGAGCGTGTTTTAGGACTGGGACGCGGCGACGGTTATTTTATGAGCGACGATTTTAATGATGAACTACCCGATGAATTTTGGGGATTCGATAAAGAGTTATGAATTTGCTGCTTGATTCTCACGCCTTTGTCTGGATGCACGAAGCACCGCATAAACCTTCCGTGAAAGTCGCGCTCGAAATCCTTAATCCGACGAATCGAATATACCTGAGCGCGGCGAGCATTTGGGAACTTCAGATAAAGATCGCACTCGGTAGATTTAAGTTTAACGATGATCTTGAAAGTGTAATCATTGACCAGCGACGCATCAACGGATTAAGAGTTTTACCCGTCAATCTTTCACACGTTTTAGCCTTAAAAAATCTTCCGCTTCACCACAAAGACCCGTTTGACCGGCTGATAATTTCGCAGGCGACGGTTGAAGCTATGGTTTTAGTTTCCGATGACTCGAAATTTTCGCTTTATCAGGCAAAACTATTGTGGTGAAACTCTCGAAACTAACTTCTCATAATTTTCCAGCAAATCTGCCGGACTTTTATAAATCTCGACGCAGCCCGCTTGTTCCAAATCCGCTCTGGCAAAACCGCCGCACAAAACGCCGATAATTTTCAAATTTGCTTTCGCCGCTGCTTCCGCGTCGTAAGGCGTGTCGCCGACGACCAGCACATTTTCCGGCGGCGGATTGCCCAGCAGTTTGAGCGCGGCTTGGAAAATATCCGGTTCGGGTTTCGATTTTTCCGCGTCGTCCGCCGAGGTTGATTTTTCGACTAAGTCCTCGATGTCGGCAATCTTTTGATACGCTTCGACTTCATCTTCGTTCGCCGAAGACGCGAGCGCGATTTTTATGCCGTCGGCTTTGATCTTTTGAAAAAGCTCGCGCACTTTCGGAAACGGTTTAACGCGGTTCAAGTATTCTTTTTTGAAAATCGCGCCGCGCAAATCGCCCAGATCGTCGCCGTATTTTTCGATTTCCGATGCGCTCAAAAACTCCGGCAAAAGCGTGTCCGCGCCTTTACCGATCTGCGGGCGAATTTTGTCGAACGCGATTTTAAAACCTTTTTCCGCCAACGCCTCCTGCCACGCTTTCGCGTGAAAATCGTTGGAATCAATTAACGTGCCGTCAACGTCGAAAATAAATGCTTCAATCATTTTTGAAACATTTTAAGGACAATCGGCGGTTTGTTTTGTCCGCTGGCAAACAAAATGAACTTTCAACCGGCTTGGTGCGGCACCGCGCTTCGCCGGCGAAAAAACTTCGCTTTACCGCTCGCCTCACAAGCGCGTTGACTTTTTCCGCGCGAAACGAGAGAATACACATACTTTTCATTCAGAGAAATAATTTCCAAACGCTCCGATTAGCATCGGAGCAAACATTTTTGATTTGCGGGAACGCCGAAAATTTGCCGGATCGGACAGTGAATTCTGCGGATTTTCCAGAATCTCCGAATGAAAATCAAAATCTGTCATTCAAATTTCAGGAGGATTAAGTCGTGTTAAAAAAATCAATTTACGCCGTGTTTTTTCTGCTCGTTTTTTCAATTCAATTCGCCGATGCCGCGCGTCCGGTTCCGCCGGTTGATTTGGCGGGCAATCTGTTCGGTGCGCCGTATCGCATTCGCGTTCCGGCAAACTGGAACGGAACTTTGCTCGTTTACGCGCACGGCTACCGCGACCGCGCCGATCATCCGGGCGAAATTGACAACCGTGCCGCCGATGTCGCGCCGAGCGCGGCACTCGAACCCGTTCTGCTCGCGCAAGGCTACGCCCTCGCCGGTTCCGCCTATCGAAACAACGGCTGGGCGGTCGAAGAAGGCATCAACGATTTGGCGAGTCTGACGATATTTTTCAATTTTCGCGTCGGCAGACCACAGAACACGATTTTGTGGGGATTTTCGATGGGAACCGTCATCGGTTTTGAAAGTATGGAACGTTACGGCTTTCTCTACAACGGCGCGTTGTGCGGCTGCGCGGTCGGCGCGGGTGCGCCGCGGTCGTGGGATTCGGCGGGCGATTTGGCTTTAGCCTACGACAAACTTTTCGGAATGCCGGCGAGTTGGGGAACGCCGGGCGACGTGCGCGACGATTTGGATTTCGAGACCGAAGTGCAGCCGAAATTAGTCAGCGAGGTCAGCAATCCGGCGAACTACCCGAAGTTTGAATTTATCCGGCTCGTCACCGGAACGCCCGGACGCGGCATCACGCCGCCCGCGCCGCCGAATTTTTATCCGAACTGGGTTTTCACCGATATGTTTTTCACCACCGAAGCCCGCGCCGAACTCGAACGCCGCGCCCGCGGTCCGGTCGTGCAGAACTTAAATCGAAATTACAATCTGACCGCAGCGGAAAAAGCTTATCTCGTCGCGCTCGGCGTTCCCGCGCCGGTAATCGAAAATTGGCTGGTCACGCTGAACGCCAACCGCACGATTTCCGCGCCGTTTTATTCGCGTGAATACCTGGAACGCAACGCCGATTACACGGGCAGAATCAGCAGTCCGATTCTGACTCTGCACACGCTTTACGATCCGCTCGTGACCGTTTCGCAGGAACGCGAATATCTCGAAACCGTCACCAATGCGCGGCGGACGCGCTATTTATATCAGGCTTACACCAACGGCAACGGACACTGTAATTTTACGGGCGAGCAGCTCGTCGCCTCCGTCACCGCGATAAATAATTGGGTGAGAACGCGCGTCAAACCGACGGCGGCAAACTTCCCGACCGCACTCGGATTCTTGCCCGACAGCTTCGTGCCGCCGCCGATGAATCAACCGTGATTTGATTTCAGGTTCCAGATTGCAGAAAAAGACGATGACCTTTAATAAAAAGTCATCGTCTTTTTTTACCTTTTACCTTTTCAGCCGTCATCGCCAATCGCTTCGACCGGACACGCCGCCAACGCTTCCTCGCAAAGTTCAATCTCTTCGGGCGTTTCCGGCTGTTTGTAAATGTATGAATAACCGTTTTCGTCGTAGCGCGTAAAGTTTTTCGGCGAAGTATCGCGGCAGACATCGCAGTCAATACACATTCGATCAACGTAGTATTTGCCGCGAGCGTTTTCGGGAAGTTTGTCTTCTAATTCAGCCATTTTATTTTAGCCACGAACAAACACGAAAAAGACACGAAAATTTAAAAATCTTCTTTCGTGAAATTTTGTGTTTGTTCGTGGCTAATTCTTTTTACTCTGATTTTGCTCGGTAAAATCTATCATTCGCTGCAAAGCGATCAGGGCGTAATGTTTCGTTGTGTCGTCAACTTTTATTTGATTGACGACCCGTCCGGCGACCAGATTCTCCATCGCCCATGCCAGATTTTGCGGCGCGATGCGATACATCGTCGCGCACATACAAAGGTCAGGCGCGAGCAAATGAATCTCCTTGTCGGGAAACCTTTTTTGCAGCCGCAGAACCAGATTCAATTCCGTGCCGATTGCCCATTTCGTTCCCGCAGGCGCGTTGGCGACCGTGTTGATGATGAACGATGTCGAGCCGTTCAGGTCGGAAATATCAACGACTTCGCGCATACATTCCGGGTGAACCAAAACTTTGACAGCGGGAATATCCCGGCGGATTTTATCAACGTGCCAGGGTTTGAAACGTCCGTGAACCGAGCAGTGTCCGCGCCATAAAATCAGTTTCGCGGCGTGTAATTCGGCTTCCGTGCTGCCGCCGAGTTCTTCAAACGGATTCCACAAAACCATCTGTTCCGGCGCAATGCCGAATTTTGCGCCCGTATTTCTGCCGAGATGCTGGTCGGGGAAAAACATCATCTTATCGAAGTTTTTCAAATAAATATCGAACAACGGCACGGCGTTCGACGAAGTACAGACGACACCTTCGTTTCGCCCGCAAAAGGCTTTGATCGCCGCGCTCGAATTCATATAAGTAATCGGCGCGACTTTCGATTTCAAAACGCCGATTTCCCGAAGCTGTTCCCAGGCATCTTCGACCTGTTCGACCGTCGCCATATCCGCCATCGAACAGCCCGCGCCCAAGTCCGGCAAAATCACCTTCTGCTGCGGCTGTCCGAGAATATCCGCCGATTCCGCCATAAAATGAACGCCGCAGAAAACGATGAATTCGGCATCTTTGCGCTGCGCCGCCATCACCGACAACTGATACGAATCGCCGGTCAAATCGGCGTGCGCGATCACGTCGTCGCGCTGGTAGTGATGACCGAGAACGACGACGCGCGCACCCAGTTCCTGCCGGGCTTTTTCGATGCGTTCGCTCAATTCCGCATCCGTCATCCGCAAATAATCTTCAAGCAAAAAAGCGTTGTTGACATCTTCTTCGCCGACTCTTTCCTGATCTAAAATCGCCGTCATTTTACCCATCTCCTTTGAATCAACCGAAATGGACGCGGGCGGCGTAAGCGGCAACTTACAAATGAAAGTCGCCGTCGCCGTTCCCCACGTCCATTTTTTAACATTTCGCGCCGCCGTCAAAGCAGCGTCGCCTGCTCGAACCGGCTACTTTTCAACACGCTCGGTGTTAATTACCTTGACCAGTTTGTTGTAAACTCCGAGCAGCAAAAAAGGCGAAACCCACTGACCGACGAAGCGGCTTTTGGCGGGATTGCCCGTTATCTCGAAATAAAGCGAGACTCCGATTGAGCCGAGTGCGCCCAAAAGAAAAATATCCGCCGGCAGTTTAGCCGTCTGCTCCTCTATCGTCCGCGTGACGATTCCATCCGAATTCTTCGGCGCTTCCTTCGCCGGAGCGCGTTGTGCTGCTGTTTCAACCATCGTGTTTTTTCTCCTTGAAAATTGTCGAGCATTGCTGCTCAACGTCCCTGCTGGTTATGGGTTTTTAGGTCCCCGTTTGACCGGCGAATGCCGCCGATTTTGTTTCCGCCGAAATGCGGTTGGCGGGATTTCAGATGCCGCGTTGTTCGGTTTCCGCCAACAAAATCATTACACTTTGAAAACACTTTCGCAACTTGAAAAGTTTCGCCAATCCCGTCAAACTTTAACTAAATAAATCAGAGAGGGAAAAATTATGAGCGACAAGGCGGACGCTTTGAACAACTTGGAAAAGCTAAAAAACGAAGTTTTCGACGGAAGCGACGGACAACTCGCGCTGGCACTCGGCAGACCCGTTGACGAAATCCGGCTCTGGTTCGGCGGCGGAGAAATGGACGAAGACGCGCGGGAAAAAATCAACGGCATCGCGCAGGAAAGATTAAGCGAATAACCCGTTAATTTATCCGATGAGAAATCCGGCGAAAACTTTTCAAATGATCAAGTTTTCGCCGGATTTCGCTTGTTTTGTTGACTGAAAACTCGCTGCCGAATCCGGTTTAATAGTCTGTAAATTTAATTCTGAAGTATTTCTAACTCTCCGAACACGGCAGTTTCACGATAAATTCGGTTCCTTCGTTTAATTTCGATGTCACCGCAATCGCGCCGTTGTGATCGTCAACAATTTTTTTGACAATCGCCAAACCCAAACCCGTTCCGGTCTCTTTGGTCGAAAAGTAAGGCTCGAAAATTTTGTCGAGATTCTCCGGCGCAATGCCGCCGCCCGTGTCGGCGATTCTAATTTCGACGAAATCTTTTTCGGGCGTAATAGCGACTTCTAAATTGCCGCCGTCTTTTTCCATCGCCTGCACCGCGTTGATAAAAAGATTGCTGAAAACCGAGCGCAGAACTTCCGCGTCGCCGAGAATCGGCGGGATGTTTTCACCTTCGATAAAACCGATTTTAATGTTTTGTTCGGCAGCTTGCGGTTCGACGATTCGCAGCGAGTCTGCAATGACGCGGCGCGGTTCAACCGGCTGCAAATTCAATTTTGCCGGACGCGAATAGCGTAGAAAATCGGAAATCTGCCGGTTGATGCGGGCGACTTCGGCTTTCAACTGCGCCGTTAATTTCTCGAAATCGCCGCGCCGCGCCGCGTCTTCCGGCGCAAACTTCGCCCGCAGATGATCGAGCGTCAGATTGATATAATTGAGCGGATTGCGGATTTCGTGCGCGATTGCCGAAGCCAATCTTCCGACGACCGCCGATTTTTCGGCTTCCTGCAACTGCGTTTCGAGTTGGCGCGTTTTTTCGAGTCCGGCGGTCATTTCGTTAAACTGCAAAGCCAGTTGCCCGATTTCGTCGGAGCGCGCCGCATCTTTGACGCGGACGCTCAAATCTCCGGCGGCAACGCGCCGCGCCGCTTCGGAAAGATTCGCAATCGGGCGCGTGAATCTCCAAACGAAAAAAAACGTCGTCGCCGTCGAAAGCAAAAGAATCAAAAGCGTGTAGATCAAAGGGCGCGAGGCTTTTTGAAAAATTTCCTTTTTATCGGTTTTCAAAATCACCATCACATACCAGCGATTCTGGCTCGTTTCAATCGGGATCGCGTGCGCTTCGCCGTCATCGTCGTCGTCCGAAACCGTCCCGGAATTAGGAAATTTGTCTAAATCTTCGCCCAAACGACTGCCTTCGAGCAGCGGCGGCAAATCGGTTAAATCCCTTAACTGACGATATTTCAGTTTGCCGTCTGCGTCGGTCGTCGGCAGGTAATTTCGATTGAGACTGTCGGAGACCTGCCATTTATCGTTGATGACGATGATGTCCTGAATGCGTTCGGTCGTCCGTTCGTCGAAAAACGATTGTCCTTCGCGGCTGATTAAATCGCTCAAGCGGTCGGTGGACTGCATACTGTTGAAGCCGAGCGCGATGCCGGCAACCAACGCCTGTTCCTGCAATTCCCGCAAACGGGTGTTTTCGCGGCGATTGGATAAGTTGACGTAAAGCTGAACGCCGAGCGTGGCGACGAGCAGAAACGCCAGAATAATTAAAAGGCGGGCGCGAAATGTGTTGAAAAAATTCATTGATAGAATAATCGAGCGAGCGGCAGCAAGTCCGCCGAACATTGAAATTTTCGGTGAACAGCAGTGTTCGCTGCCGCTCACGATACTGTCACGGTTTCACTCGGAAGCTGTTTGAGAACTCTGAAAGGCGCGGGTAATTCTAAATTCCGGCGGCGGCTAAATTTCGGGCTGCAAATAATTCCTCGACTTTTTACCTTTTAATTCTTGCCGTGCGCGGAAGCCGAATGGTATATTGATATTTAGCTGTTAAAGCAAAATTAACAACCGCGATTGTCGGTTTGTCAGAGATTCCGTTTTATCAAAATCAAAAAGTAAGAGTTCCGCATAACTTATTCGATATAACGTCCACAGCGATTATATTTTATACTTTTGTCTTTTGTCTCCCGACTTTTGCTTTCGAATCACTCTCCTGAGATTTTGAACAAAAAGAGGTTATTACGATGTATCTTTCGCTCGAAAAGTGTCTCCCGAAAATTTATTCCGCCGCGATTCTGATTTTTCTCCTGTTCTCCGCCGACCTTTCGGCGCAAACGGGAAAAAAACCGCCCGCTAAAAATAATAAAAAAAACGCCGATACCAAAACGAACGGCAGAAAAACCTCCGGTAAGAATCAAACCTCCGCCGCGCAATCGTCCGGGAAACTCTCGGCGAGAGAAGACCGCGCTCAACCGGAGAAGCGGCATAAAGCGGACAAAAATTCCAGATCGAAATCAAACGATTTGAAAAAATCCGATAAAAAACAGGCGGTAGAAGAAAAGCGCGGCGATTCGCGCCGCGCCGCCGACAATCGCCGCCGCGCCATCGAAGAAGCGGAACGCCGCGCCGCGCAGGAAGAACACCGCCGCGCAATTTTGGCGGAACAGCAGCGACGCGCTCAACTCGCCCGCGAAGCGCAGGCGCGGCATCGCGCTTTCGAGCGCGGACTGCGCGCCGAAACCGTCGAAAACATCGCGCACGACAATATCGAAGGCGAAGATTTGGAAGTTCGCGCCGCCGCCGTGACCGCTTTGGGAAATCACGCCGGAACGATTCTCGTGATGGAGGCGCAGACGGGCAAAGTTCTCTCCATCGTCAATCAGGATTGGGCGATTCGCCGCAGTTTCAAGCCGTGTTCGACGATCAAACTGGTGACGGCGGTCGCCGGAATCAACGAAAATGTCATTAACGAAAACGGCAAAATAAATTCACGCCGTTTTCCGATGGCTTTGGACGACGCGCTCGCTTTTTCCAACAACCGTTATTTTCAAACGGTCGGCGCGGACTTGGGAAACGCTAAAATGATTGTTTACGCGCAGATGCTCGGACTCGGCAGCCCGACCGGAATTAACGCCGACCGGGAAACCGGCGGACGGCTCGCGTTCGGCAACAACGACGCGCGGATTTATTCGCACGGCGACGATTTTGAGGTAACGCCGCTGCAACTGGGCGTGGTCGTTTCGGCACTGTCCAACGGCGGGAAAATTCTCGTGCCGCACATTCCGAAAAATAAATTCGAGCAGGCGAACTTTCGCGGCGCGATGCGTTATCAGCTTAATCTGCCGAACAATAATTTTAGAAACGTGCTGCCCGGAATGATCGGCGCGGCGCAATACGGGACGGCACGGCACGGCATTGATTCGTCGCTGGCGGTGGCGGGAAAAACCGGCTCGTGCATCGCGGGCGGCAGTTGGGTCGGACTGTTCGCGTCGGTCGCGCCGGTCGAGAATCCGAAATACGCCGTCGTCGTCATCACGCGCGGGCAGGGCGAACGCGGCAAATACGCGGCGGCGATTGCCGGCAGTGTTTACCAATCGCTGCGAAGCCGTCTGACCGAAAACGGCAGTCCGAAGCTGGCTAAAATCCCGCTCGAATTAAAGCCGCAGACGAACGTCAACGCGCAGACTTCGGCGAAAATTGACGTTGCCGGCGGCGAGGAATCCGAGGACAACGATGCCGCCAGAACGACGGCGGGAAAGGTGTCCGCGCTGCCGAAAGCGATTGGCAAAAAAGGCGGCAGGCAAACCGATTTGTTCCCGAACGTCGTTATCAAAGTCAGAAAATCCGACGAGCTGACGCGCCCGCGCATCGTCTCGAATAAGTAATCGAATGACCGTCCGATAAATAAAATCAGCGGCGCGGCATTTATGCTTGACACGAATATAAAGGTTGCGTGATTATTATCTTTCCGCGCAATTGGTCGGCAAATGTGAAAGAGATTTGCGGCTGCGAAAAATCCGAAAATCTGGCAACCCTTCTTTTAGACGCTTCATCAGAGTTTCGCAAAACGCCGACCATCTCCCGATGCCGTCCGTTTGCCGGGAAAGTTTGACGCATAATAACTTGGAGGATTATTTGATGAAAACCATTTTTAGATTTTTAGCACTGGCGATGCTGCTGGCGACATTTTCCGCCGCCGCCGTGACGACGGGTTTCGCCCAGGACGCGCAAGCCGAAAAAGCGGCTTTGTATAAAACCTACACCGACAATTACGCCGCCAAAGAGGTTGAAAAAAAGCAAATCGCGCTTGACGCGGCGAAAAGCTACGTCGAAAAATTCGGCGCGAATGCCGAAGATAAAGAACAGGTGGATTATTTCAAAAAAGCGATTCCCGACTTGGAAAAAGGCATTGAAAATTCTAAAAAAGCAGTGATCCTTCAGCAGCAGACTGCCGCTAATGATAAATTGCTCGACCGTTTCAACACCGCCGTCAAAGGAACTAATAACATCGCCAATCCGTCGGAAACTTACGCCGCCGGAAAAGATATTGTGGCACTCAACAACGACTTTCAACTCGACGTGCTTTTAGTTCTCGGCTCGGTCGGTTTTGACCAAGCCAGTGCCGCTACGCCGGTTGATACTTACAACAATGACACTATCGAATATGCTAAAACGGCAATTCAAAAACTTGAGGCAAACACGCCTTCTAAAACAAAAAACTACGGCGTTTACGGGTATTCATATAAGACCGATAAACTCGCCAACGGACAAACTAATCCGAATGGCTACGCTGATGGCAAAAGCAATGCGCTCGGTGCGATGAATTATAATATCGGTTATATTCTTTATTATCGGCAGGGAAAAGATAATCCGGCGAAGAAAAAAGAGGCATTACAGTATCTGTATAAGGCGACTCAATACAATTCATCTACTAAGAAAAACCCATATATTTATCGAACTATCGGCGCATGGTATTTGGACGAAGCGATCAGGATTGATAAGGAGCGCACGGAACTTTTGAAAACTAAAGGCAACAAAGATGACGAGCAAACGCTGGCGATGGTCGGTGAGCAGAAAGGTTATGCCGACCGCGCGATTGACGCTTATTCGAGAGCGTATAAATTAGCGAAAGCCAATCCGAAAACGGAAAAAGCATACACGGACGATCTTTATTCGAGATTGAAAGAATTGTATGCCTTCCGTTACGACGGTAAAACTGATGGCATTGATGCGTTCGTGGCGAAAGTTGATGCGACACCGTTGCCCGATCCGACGACGGCAATTACGCCGGTGAAGGTCGAGCCGACCGCACCGACCACGCCGACGACGACTTCGACGACCGTTCCGGCGACGACCAAACCGGGGACGAAGCCCGCGCCGACACCGGTGGCGACCCCGACGAAACCGGCGAAACCGGCAGCCGCACCGACGACCGGCGCGACGAAACCGGCGGGAACGTCGAATGTTGACGCGGCGACCGACGGCAAAAGCAGCGTTAAAAAAGCAGCTCCGAGAAAGAAAGGCACACGCTGACATTCTCTTGATAAAAGTGGTTTGATTTGAAAGCCGGACGCATATTTATTTCGCGTCCGGCTTTCTTTTTGTCGGCAATACTCTTAGAATTAGCGTCTATGCCGAAAAATCTGGCGAGTCTCGAACAATTAATCGGTTATAAGTTTCAAAATTTGGCACTGCTCGAACGCGCCGTGACGCATCGTTCGTGGGCGTTCGAGCAGGTCGCGCTCGGCGAAGACGAAGCGGCGCGCAGTCTGCAAAACGAATCGCTCGAATTCGTCGGCGATTCGGTTTTGGGTTTGGCGATTGCCGAACAGCTTTACAATCTGCATCCGAAGGCAAGCGAGGGCGATTTGACGTTGATGAAACACCGTCTGGTCAGTTCGATAACGCTCGCCAAAGTCTCGAAATCGGTTTGTCTCGGCGATTATTTGCGCGTCGGGCGCGGCGAGGAAAAAACCGGCGGCAGACACAAACAGGCGTTGCTCGCCGACACGCTGGAAGCCGTTATCGGCGCAGTCTTTTTCGACACCGGCTATGTGCCGGCGCGGGCGTTCGTAGCGCGGCTCTACGCCGAAGAACTCCGAAACGCCACGCCGAAAACTTCGATTGATTACAAAACTCTGCTTCAGGAAACCTTGCAGGCGGACAAACTCGCCGCGCCGAATTACAGCGTCATAAAAATTGACGGTCCGCCGCACGAAAGACATTTTTTAGTCGAAGCCGTCTGGGAAAACGGCGCGGTGCAGGCGAGCGGAACTTCGATCAAAGCCGCCGAAATGACGGCGGCAAATCTCGCGCTGAAGCAATTGGGTAAAGGCAAAGCAAAGAAAATAAAACATCACGACAGCGAAGAACGTAATAACACCAAATGTGAAACAGACGCGGCGCAAGCGTCCGAACCGAAAGCATTTTCAACCACCGAATTATGAGTAAAAACGAAACGGAAGTTATCAAACCGGAAGACAAAAAATCGCTCGGACCGCCGAAATCAACCGCCCGCGAATACTTTGAATCGTTCGTCGTCACCCTGATTATGGCGATTTTCGGAATGACGTTCATCCTGCAAGCCGTTACCGTCCCGACCGGCTCGATGCAGAATACGATTCTCATCGGCGATTATCTGCTGGTCAACAAATTCATCTTCGCGCCAAGCGGAAATCCCGTGCCGTTTCTGCCGCAGCGCGATGTTCGACGCAGCGACATCATCGTTTTCAAATTCCCCGGTTATCCCGACGATATGCGAAAATCAAGGGCGGAAAAAGAAGCTGCCGGAACGCCGTATCAAATAAATTTCGTCAAGCGCGTCATCGGTCTGCCGGGCGATACGGTCGAATTTCGCAACAATCAGGTTTATATCAACGGCGAATTAAACCCCGAACATCGAATCATCGCCGATTCGCCGACCGACCGTGTGGGCAGAGAAGACGATCAGGCGGCACTCAAAGTCGAATCCGAAGAACCGCTGAAGGACGGCGAAAAATACAGCGTTTATTATTCGGAAAGCACGATGGCGATTGCCGAAAAAGGAAAACTGCCGCCGGGCGGCGATTTCGGTGTCGCCGGCAAAACGATGAAAGTCCCGGAAAACAATTATTTCGTGATGGGCGACAGCCGCGACCACAGCCTCGACAGTCGTTTTTGGGGGTTTGTGCCGCGCGAGTTGGTTATCGGGCAGGCGATGTTCGTTTATTGGTCGTGCGACCGCGCCGCGTCCGGCGGCAATTTTTTCGGCTGTTTGACCAACCCGCGCCTCAACCGCATCGGGAAGATGATTAAATAAAAATCAATGACGAATGACGAATTTCAAATTATGATTGCCGTTTTCAATACAATAGTCCTTTTGCCCAAAGGTCAGAACCGGAGGCGGCAGCGACCGGGTGAACACGCGCCAAAACCACGGTGTTGTCGCTCAGTCTGGACAAAATTGCACTTATGCCACAGGTCTAAACTGAAATTCGCAGTTAAAAAATGAACCTGAAATTCAACGAAGAAGTCGCCGCAGTTGCCGCCAAGAAGCCAATTGTCGCTCTCGAATCAACCGTCATCGCGCACGGTTTGCCGTATCCGCAGAATCTCGAAACCGCGAAAAATTTAGAAAAAATAGTTCGGGCAAACGGCGCGATTCCGGCGACGGTTGCGGTTTTCGACGGCGAATTCTGCGTCGGTTTAGACGAAAATCAAATCGAACGATTAGCGACCGATAAAACGATTCGCAAAATCTCGCGCCGCGATTTACCGATTGCCGTCGGCAAAAAATTAACTGGCGCGACAACCGTTTCGACGACCGCTTACATCGCGTACCGCGCCGGAATCAAGGTTTTCTCGACCGGCGGCATCGGCGGCGTTCATCGCGGTTTTTCGGCGGACATTTCAGCGGATTTGCCGGAACTGGCGCACACGCCGATTACCGTCGTTTGTTCAGGCGCGAAAATCGTGCTTGATTTGCCCGCGACCCGCGAATGGCTGGAAACGCACGGCGTTTGCATTCTCGGCTGGCAGTGCGACGAACTTCCGGCATTTTATTCGCGGACGAGCGGTTTGATTGTTGATGAAAAAGTTGAAACGGCAACGGAAGTCGCCGTCGTCGTCAAGGCGCGTGACATATTAAATTTGCCGGGCGCGATTCTTTTAACCGTTCCGGTTCCCGCCGAATTTGAAGTCGAAGCCGAAGAATTAGAAAAAATCCTCGCCGAATCATTAAAACTCGCCGCCGAAAACAATGTCAGCGGCAAAGAAATTACACCGTTCCTGCTTTCACAAATGTCATCAATGAGCGCGGGCAAAACGCTCGCGGCAAATATCGCGCTGCTCGAAAACAACGCGAAAATCGCCGCGCAGGTGGCGGCGGCAATTTTCTAAATGCAGAAAAATTAACCGTCCGCTCCGCGAAATACAGGAGACATAGAATAAAAAATAAAAATTTATGTTTTCTATATTTCGCGGAGCGGACGGTTTGAAAGTTCTAATACTTCATCAGCTCCGCCGCTTTTTTGACATCTTCGATTTGCAACAGGATGTGGATTTAATTTTTCTCAGGCAGTTCCTCAAGTTGTCCGTAGAACTTGCCTTCAATCAACGAATCGTTTTTCAAATACTCAAAAAATGTTGGAAAGTCATCGGGGCAAACGAAATGAAAGATGTAATGTTGGTTTACGTTTTTTTCTTTTAGCTGTTTGTTGAGTTCTGCAAAATGTTCTTTGCCAAACTTATATTTTGCCTTGTTTTCTATGCTGTCGTCGCCGTTTGATTTTGTTTCGACGGCGATAATGTGTTCTTTGCCGGAATTTTCCAATTTCAAAAAGAAATCGGGGTTGAAGCTGTGTTCGGTGGCGAAACGTCCATCGCCGGTGTTAATCGTGTAGGGAGTTGAATAAAAACCTTTGTTTGCCGACTTTATCCAAGCGGTTATTTTTTCCGCGTTAGCTTGTTCACAAAGCAGTTTGACGAATTTTCTTTCGGGTTCGTGCGAAGTCAAAACTAAATCGAGCGGCGTTTTGAATAGAAACGAATTGCTAATTTCAATTATCGCCTTGCTCGGTAAATTCTCGTCATCGTGAACAATCCGAAAATTCGCTAAAGTATCTTCGCTGATAATTTCGCTTTCATAATCCGAAGTGTAAAAGACGCTCGCGTTTTGGCGGAGAGATGAAAACGAAATGCTGTCGCGTTCGCGGGTTTCGGTCGAAAATTCAAAAGGCGGATTGGCTTTCTTGGCGTAATTAACGGTTTTT
>JAYVKL010000330.1:0-5255 GCA_043768465.1 Pyrinomonadaceae bacterium | reverse complement strand
GGGTAAGTTCCTACAATCGGGGGAAAAGTCCCACAGAGTTTTATCTCCACAGCCCTTCAAAGCGGTGGGCGGAGGTTCGCGTGTAGCGAACCGTGTGGGTGATGTTTCGATGTCCGAGGTAGTCTTGGATGAGTCTGGTGTCGCAGCCTTTGTTGGCTAAATAATAACCGGTCGAATGCCGCAGCATATGCGGATTGACTTTGAAATTCAGTTTGGCGCGTTTGCCGATCTGTTCAACCAGATAATTGACTGCCTGCCTTGTCAGCGGTCCGCGTTCGCTCAGGAATAAATAGTTTGAACTGGCGTTCGGATAATTTTCTCTAATTTTGAGCCACGCCCTGATGCTTCGCAGTTCGTCGCCTTCGATTGGCTGGTGAGTCGAAAGGCTTCCTTTCAAGCGGCGCACATAAATTCTTGCCGAGTCGAAATCCAAATCTTTGAGCCGAATATCAATCAGTTCCGAAACCCGGAGTCCGTGCCGGTAAGCCGTCAGCATTAAACAATAATCACGCACACCGTGTCTGCCTTTTCTGGCAGCTTCCAGAAACTTTTTCATTTCGCTCGTGGTCAAAAAGTTCTTGGCATTTTGGTCAATTGTTTCGGCTAATTTTGTCGGCATTTTATGACTCTTTACATTACGAGATTTGGCGCAAGGTTTTTGACACCGCTTTCGCTTCGATGTTTATTGTAATTTAATTTTACTACTCTTGACAATATGCTTCTTTTGTGTGCCGGGTCAATGTCATAGTGCGACAGCTAAATGTAATTTTTGTCGGTTTCAAAAGACCTTTTTGAGATGGGGAAAAAGGATTTACGGATAACCCGCAATGACCGACGGTTATCGGTATTAAAAATAGTCAACTCGCCGCTTGTAGCCGGGTGCATCGAAAGATGAAAATGTAGTTATGCACTTCAACATTAGTCAATCATTAAAAACAATCCTTCTGATAATCGCATTCGCAAGCGTCGTATTCGCGCAGAAGCCGCCATACGGCGAGATTTTCGATTATTACGCGGCGGAAAAGAATTTCAGCGGAGCCGCGCTCGTCGCTTCGGACGGCACGATTGAATACTTGAACGGCGCGGGATTCGCCAATCGCCAGAACGGAACGACGCTGACATCAAAATCGAAGTTTCGGATTTGCTCGGTAACGAAAACTTTTACCGCCGTTTTGATTATGCAGCTTTACGAACAGGGCAAAATTGATTTAAACGCGCCCGTTAGCCGTTATTTTCCCGAATACCAGGGCGAAGGCAAAGACAAAATTACGATTGACAACTTGCTGACATACAGTTCGGGACTCGACAATATCGACCAGCGCGACGAAGCGGTTTACAGCTCGCAGATGTTGCCCGACCAGTTGATTGCCAAATTTTTCAGCGGCAAATTAGTAACCGAGCCGGGCAAGAAATTCAGCTACAAAAACGCCGACTTTATTATTCTCGGCAAAATCATCGAGAAAGTTACGGGCAAGCCTTTCTCGATGATTTTAGACGAAAATATCCTGAAACCGCTGCAAATGACGAACACCGGCTACCTGACGAACGGTGCCATTGTCAGCAGTCTGGCGAACGCTTATTTGTTCGACAAACAAACCAAAACTTTTCGCAATGACGACCCGTTTTGGATCGATAATTTCTATGCCGCCGGCGCGATGTATTCGACCGTCGAAGACCTTCTGAAATTCGACAGCGCGATTTTCGACGATAAAATCTTGACTAAGAAAACGGTTGATTTGATGCTTGTCCCGCGTCCCGAACTCGCCAGCGTCGGCTACGGGTTCTGGATTTCGCCCGTGCAGTTCGGCGCGATAAAGGCGCGCGCGGCTGACCGTCAGGGCGGTATTTCCGGCAGCACAGCGACTTGGATTCACCTGATTGACCAAAAAAAGACGGTTATCATCCTGTCGAACTCGGACGCAACCGACATTAACGAAATGCGTGCCGAATTCGTCGCTGCGTCTTTGGCGCAGCCCGTTGATTTGCCCGCGTTTCAGAAGACAACGACAACCGTAGTCAAGAACAATCTCCGCCAAATAGAAGGAACGTGGGAAATAGATTTGCGTCCGACGCCTGCCGCCGAGCCTTACTTAAAAGAATTCGTCATCTCCGATATTAAAGATAAAAACTTTTCGGGAATTTTCTACGGTGCGGATTTTACGGGCGGGCAGATAAACAGCAGTTGGGGCGAAAAAATATATTTCGCTTTCACGACGGGCGATAAAAATTCCAGCTATTTTCATTCGGGATACATCGAAGAAGGCAAGATTCACGGAGTCAGCTATAGCTCCGACAGAAAATTCATTACCCCTTGGTCAGGCAGAAAAAAAAAGATGTAGCGTAATGATGAGCGAGCGAGCCGACAATTCAATGGATGCTAGCACGAAGCAGCGACTTTCAGTAAAGTCCTGAAAACGGACGTTTTTGGGACGCGAAAAATGAGCCGTTCAAATTCCAACGAAACCCCGGTAAAATCTTTCCCGAAACTTATCTCAAAAACATAGTGTTAATACTTGCGTCGCTTTTAGCTTTTAAGACATAATTTCTGAAATCATGAAAATCGGCTACGCGCGGGTTTCTACTCTCGACCAAAATCTGGAACTGCAAACCGACGCTCTGGAAAAAACCGGCTGCGAGAAAATTTTCACCGACCGGGCGAGCGGCGCGAAAGACGACCGCCAAGGTTTAATCGAAGCGATTGATTTTTGTCGGAAAGGCGATTCGCTCGTCGTTTGGAAATTGGACAGGTTGGGCAGAAGTCTCAAACATCTGATTGAAACGATTAACGAACTGCACGAAAAGAAGGTCGGTTTCGTCTCCGTGCAGGAAAGTATCGACACGACCACTTCGGGCGGCAAATTGATTTTTCACGTTTTCGGCGCGCTGGCTGAATTTGAAAGGGAGTTGATTCGTGAAAGGACAAATGCCGGATTAGCTTCAGCCAGGGCGCGCGGCAGATTGGGCGGACGACCGAGAGCGATGACACAGAGACAGATTCAAATGGCGAAGACAATGCTCGCCGACCCGAATACGACAATCAAGGAAATCTGCGAGACGCTCGACGTTTCAAAATCTACGCTCTACCGATACATCAAGCCGGTCGCGGAATAACAAACAAAATGAACGAGATTCATCTGCGCGCGGTGTTTTTGATGCTCGCGGGAAGAAGCGTCGCATCGGTTTCCGAAGAGTTCAAGATTTGCCGGACGAGTCTTTACCGTTTGCGCCGGCGAGCGACCGATGCCGTTCGCCGCGAAATCGAAAGCCCGACAAGAAATAAAAAGCCTGCTCATAATCGCATTCTTCGAGAAAAGGAAGCTAAAATCGTTCGCTTATGCCAAAGATACACGGCGATAAGTTCTTACCAAATCAGCCGGAAATTCGAGCAAGCGGAAAACGAAACGATTACTTCCAGAACCGTTCAAAGAATCAGGAAAAGACATTCTTTGCCGCGCCTTCCCAAAAGACCGACCCCGACTTTCAAAGCTCACAGATTCACCGCTGAAGAGAAGAAATTCGTTCGTCAACATATAAAAGACAAAATGTTCTTGGGCGGCGAGCGGCTCGCTTGGGACATTAGCAATCAGTATGGAATCGACATCAGCCCTTCAACCGCCAAGCGAATCAAACAAAACATTCTGCTCGAACGCAATCCGCCGCCGCCGAAACCGAACTGGCGCTTTTATCAAAGAAACCACCCGCACCGTCTCTGGCACGGCGACTTGATGGAAAAGGTAACTTTAACCGACGAAGACCGCACGGCTTTTCAATTAACCTTACTCGACGATTATTCGCGCGCTTATGTGTTCTGCGATTTGTTCCGCGAAGTTACCGTCAACACGATTATCAGAGCGATGATTACCGCGATGCGAAAATACGAAACGATTCCGCAGGCGGTCGTCTTCGACAACGGCTCGTATTTCAAGGGAAAACTTCTAAAAGAGTTCTGCCGGCGATTAAACATCAGATTGATTCATTCGGCGGTTAATCATCCGCAGACTAACGGCAAGTTGGAGCGCGCTTTCCGCGACGATATGAACGAATTTTACAAGCGTTTCGACTATTGGAAATTTCAGCCTCTAAAGCGGAAACTGCCTGAATACGTCAACTATCGAAACGAAATTCGCGGTCATCTCGCCCTTCAGGGAAAACCGTCCGCCTCTCGATTGAATGAACAGGATTTCTTCGCTCTGCCGCCTATACTCGATAATCTGGAAATGTTTGCACACTGCGAACGCGCGGCAAAAAGAGTCGGGGCAGGCGGATTGATGTATTTTAATCAGCGAAAGATTTACATCAATCCAAAACTCGCCGGACAAAAAATCAAAATCTTTGAAACGCTCGACGGGCTGGAAGCCGAAGACGGAGACGGCAAGCTGCATTTTCTATCTGATTACAAAGAGTGCATTTGTCGCCCCTTCTGGCAACTCACTGTTGGAGCTTGGAAAGATAGGACTCGCGTTTATTATTTCAGACCGATTCGTCTTTCAAGGCGGCTGGAAGCGGAAAATCAAGTGTTAAGAGTCAAGGAGGTAGATTCTGGAAACTCAAACTGCGCTTTGAGCGGCGAAATTTGTTCGCATTCGGCTGTCGCACAATGACATTGACCCGGCACACAATATGCTTCTTTTGTAGTGAGTATGATTTATGTCAACCGTCCAAATTTTAACGCCGACCGAAATCAGAAATTATGAATCACCGCCGCGCTTTGACAGTTTCAACAGAAAAAGGTTTTTCACGTTGCCGATTGATTTGATGAAGGAAGTCCAAACTTTACGAACTTCTTCCGGCAAAATCGCGTTTGTTCTTCAAACCGGATATTTCCGCGCCGCCAAACGCTTTTTTGGAAGCAGCTTTTATGAGTCCGACATTGCTTTTGTTGCCGGTCGTTTAGCTTTGCCGAATCCGGTTTTCTTGGAAATTCCCAAACAGAACTTAACCCGTAACCGGAAAATTATTGCCGAATTCTTCGGTTTTCGCGGTTTAACAAAAATTGACAAAGAGCAGTTAATTCTCGAAATTAACGATTCAGTCAAACAATTCACCCGTCCGGCGGAGGTCTTCCGGCAAACGATCAAAAAACTAAACAGCCGTCAGTTTATTCTGCCCGGTTACGATTTTTTGTCAACGCACATCTCGCGGGAAATTTACCGGCGGAAACTGTTTCTCAGTCAAATTATCAAAGAGTCGCTTTCTGTCGAACAAAAACAATTACTGGATTCTCTTTTGGAAAAAGAAGAATCAACTTCGGACAT
>JAYVKL010000329.1:0-3481 GCA_043768465.1 Pyrinomonadaceae bacterium | reverse complement strand
TCAATAAAAATTGTCCGTCTCCGTCTTTGACGAACGATTGCCCGGAATTATAGGCTTCGGCGTATTTTATGTAATAGGCGAGAATGGCGTTGCGCGAAGCGAGTTCGGGCGACAGAGCGCGGCGGAATGAATACACGAAATCTTTTGCCGTTATCGGGTCGCCATTGGAAAATTTGGCGTTTTTGCGCAGATGAAAAAGATATTCCGTGCCGTCCTTGCCGATTTCCCAGCTTTCGGCGATTGCCGGAATCGGCTCCATCGTCTTCGGATGATATTCGAGCAAGCCTTCGTAGAGGGCCATATAAATCCGCGCCTCCGGCTGTCCCGTCCCAAACGCCGGATCGAGCGATTCCGGTTCGCTGCCGGTAATATAACGCAGCACATTGTCGGTCGGCGCGACGGTTTTGCCCCAGTAACGATTGCTCGCCGAACTCGTGCAGCCGTGTAAAAATAAAGACACGGCGAACAAAAACGCCGCGCTTAAACGAGTTTGATTAAAACTGATTCGCGCCATAATTTGCGGACTCCTGATTTTTTAAAACTACCGACACTAAAAGTCTGCGTTGCGGATTGGGAGAGCCAGGCTGAAAATTTGACCGCGCTTAAAATTGACCGGACGGAGCATTTTCGTTTTGAGCCGCCGGCACGAAACATCGGTCATTCGCTCGTTCACCGTCGGGCGAAGATTATCTTTGAAAAATTACGAATAGCCGACCGTCAACGAGCGAGCCGTTTGCCGTTCGCGGCAGTTCGACTGAACAGCAGATATTTGTCAATCCAACCGTTAATTGACCGCCGTTTTACGATTCGCTTTTCGGCGTTTTCGGTTGCCAGTTGTTATCAATTTTGACGTTTCTGAGCAAAGGCGCGTCCAGCAAGTTGCCATCGAAACCTTGAATATACGGCTTGACCAGCAAATACGAAGTCGAAAAATAAAGCGGAATCGCGGGCATTTCGTCCATCGCTTCCTGTTCGGTGGCAACCGCTTCGCTTTCAATCGTCTTTGGCGCGTTTTCTTTCGCCATCAGATTATTTTCGGCAATCGCTTTCGGCGTTTCGGGAGTTGATACGGGAACGGCGGCTTTGGAGTTTCCTTTCGGAAGAATAGTTTCACCGGTTGCGGGCGGTTTATTTTCGTTTTCAGATTCTTTTCGCGGCGCGAAAATCGCCTGGATTCCGGCGTTCTCGTCGCTCGTCGGCAAAACCACGCCGCGCCGCAGCAAATCGAATTCGCCGGTCTGCCACGCCGCTTCGATTTCGCCCGCCTCGCGGACGACGATTTCCGTTTCGATGTTCAGATGTTTTTTCCACATTTTCGCCACCGAACGCGCGATTTTTTGCTGTAAATTATTGCGATTGACCAGCAATCTGATCGGCGGAAAATCTTCGCCGCCGGGAAAACCGCTGTCCGCCAAAAGATTTTTCGCCCGCTGCGCGTCCGGCACGAGTTGCGGTTTTTTATCGTCGAACGGCAGAAAATTCAACGCCGGCTGGCTCGCGCCGTCCATTTCGTCTTCGGTGAGGCGGTCGCGTTCGACGGCAATCGCCAACGCCTCGCGCACCTGTTCGTCGTCGAACGGCGTGTTCTTTTGATTGAATTCGTAAAAGTTTAGAGCGGCGTGCGGTGTCCGCTGAAAATCGTCGTAAGTCGCCAGCAGTTTCAAAGCCAGCGGCTCAAATTCGACGTTCGTTACCGCGTCAATTTCCCCGGCGCGATACGCCGCCAACGCTTTTTCGGCGTTCTCGGTCGGGATTAGTTTGACTCTTTCGAGTTCCACCGATTCCCGGTTCCAATAATTTTCGGCGCGGTCGAGCGTGATGCCGTCCTGCCCGACGCTCGTGATGCGAAACGCGCCGCTGGTGACGATTCCGGCGTTTAATTTACCGGTTTCGTAATCCTTGCCGTCGCCGTAAATCGGGCGGAAAATCGGATGCGCGACGAGCGCGGGAAAATCTTTGTCGGGTTTGAGCAAGGAAACTTTCAAAGTGAAATCGTCAACCGCTTCGACACCGAACGGCGTTTCCTTTATCGCTTCGATTGGCGGATTACTCGGCGCAGAATTCGTGTTCGATTCAATCGTTTTCGACTGAATAATCGCGGAATTAGCGTTCGATTGGTTTTGAATTAACGACTGTTTCTGAAAAATCGGCAGAGTATTATTCGTTGGAAATTTCGGCAGAATATCAATCGTGACGCTGCCGACGACGGGCAGCACGGCGGTTTTGATCGGCTGAAAACCGACGATATTTCGCACCAGTTCCCGATGCGCGATTTTATCGCCTATTTCCGCCAGACGCTTCCACGAACGGACGAAATCATCGGTTGTGACGCGCTCGCCGTTTGACCATTTGGCGTTTTTCCGCAGATTAAACGTCCACGTTTTTAAGTCTTCGGAACTTTGCCAATGAGCGGCAATCGCCGGAATCGCCTTCAAAGTTTTCGGATCGGTTTCGGTCAAACCTTCATAGACGGCGCGGACGACATCGGTTTCCGGCGGCGCGGCGGCTTTCGCCGGATCGAATGTTTTCGGCGTTTTGCCGTTGCTCCAGCGAAATTCTTTACGCGGCGGCGGCGCGGTTTCGGCGTAGAACGGTTCCGATTTGGGCGTTTCGAGTTCGCTGCAAGCGGCAAAACACAAGCAAAATAAAATCAAACAAACTTCAAACGGACGAACGGCAGCAAAGAATTGATAATTTCTTTTTCCGCTATTTTCCATTTTCCATTTTCCGTTTTTCATTTTAAGTTAAAAATTTCAATCGCTCGTAAATTTCCATCGTCTGCCTTCGCGTGTCTTCAAATCCGTTCGTCGTTTCAATCGTGTAATCCGCGAATTTCTTTTTCTCCGCCTGCGGCATCTGCGCCTCTATGCGCTGAATCGCCGCGTCCCGATTCAAATCATTCCGCGCCATCAGCCGTTCGATTTGCGTTTCGGCAGCGCACCAGACGACGATTATTTTGTCGAACCGCCGGTAGCCGCCCGATTCGATCATCAAAGCCGCGTCAATGATCGCCACCGCGTCGGGCGTTTCCCGTTCGCGCTGCATCAGCCAAGCGTCCTGAGTTTCGATAACCAATGGATGCACGACGGCATTCAGAAGTTGTCGTTTCTCCGCGTCGGCAAAGACGATTGCGCCGAGTTTAGCGCGGTCAATTTCGTTGTTCGGAAGCAGAATGTTACTACCGAACCGCTCGACAATCAATCGCCAGCCTTGCGTTCCCGGCGCGACCACTTCCCGCGCCGTCACATCGGCATCAATCACGAACGCGCCGAGTTCACGAAAAACCTCGACGACGTAAGTTTTGCCAACGGCAATCGAACCCGTTAATCCGACTCTCAACATAAGTTTTCATAACGGATAATTGATAAATAGAAGCGTGTTTGGAAAGTCATTTGGGCGGCGAGCGGACAGCTTAATTTTACATTTTACATTCGGCATTTTTAATTTTTACCGGTAAAAATTAAAAATGCCGAATGTAAAA
>JAYVKL010000328.1:0-30684 GCA_043768465.1 Pyrinomonadaceae bacterium | reverse complement strand
AATCTGTCTGAACGGATTAGAAATAGTCGTTCACCGCCGAAAACTTTAACCTGCCTGTTTCAAATTTTTCTTCCAGGAGTAATCCAACCAATGAGTTTGCTTGATGTCGCCCCAATTATAGAGCAAATGCTGCTTATTTCAGATAACGTCAGCGATTTAAATTTTTCGACCGGACAAAAACCGCAGGTGGAAATCAGCGGCAGCCTCTACACCGCTTCACCGCTCGGTTTGGGCAGATTGTCGTCGTTCCAGACGGAGATGATTGCGATGGCGATTTTGCGCGATAACCCGGAAGCGGCTTCGCAGCTCGCCCGCTACGGCACGGCGGATTTGAGTTACAGTCTGCCGGCGCGCTGCCGTTTTCGCGTGAATATCTTTCAGCAGCGCGGTTCGTTTTCCATCGTAATGCGCGTTATTCCGTTTGAAACGCCGACGTTTGAATCGCTTAATCTGCCGCAGCAGCTTGCCGATATGTGCGACCTCCGCAACGGTGTCGTGCTGGTCACGGGTCCGACCGGTTCGGGGAAAAGTTCGACGCTCGCCGCCGTCATCAACCGCATCAACGAGACGAAAGCCTACCACATTGTGACGATTGAAGACCCGATAGAATTTCTGCACAACCACAAGAAATCCACGATCAACCAGCGCGAAGTCGGCTCCGACACCAAAAACTTCAGTTCGGCACTGCGAGCGGCGTTGCGGCAAGCTCCGAAAGTAATTTTAGTCGGCGAAATGCGCGATTTGGAAACGACGGAAATCGCCCTCGAAGCGGCGGAAACGGGACACCTCGTTTTATCAACGCTGCACACGATTGACGCGGCGAAAACGGTTGACCGCATTATCGGAATGTATCCGAAAAACGAAGAAAAGATTATTCGCACGCGGCTCGCGCAGACCTTTCGCTGCATCGTCTCCCAGCGTTTGATTCCGAAAGCCACCGGCAAAGGGCGCGTCGCGGCGGTCGAGATTCTCAAATCCAACCAGCGAACGCGCGAGTATATCGAAAAAGGCGAAGAGAGCGGCAAGACTCTGCTGGACGCGATGCGCGACGGCGCGATTGACGGGATGCAGGATTTCGACACGGTGATTCGCCGGATGATCGAGAGCGAAACCATTACGCTGGAAGACGGACTTTCGTTTGCGACCAACCAAAATAATCTTTTGCTGCAACTGCGCGGTTTGGCTTCGACCGAAGATTTTCATAATGCCGCGCCGCCGCCGCCCAAAGCGCACACGGCAAATGCCGCCGCCGCGCCGCCGTCTCCGCATTCGGCAAACTCGGTTTTAAATATGATCGAATAATTAAATAGTGGTGAGTGGCGAGTGGTAAGTGAAAAACTTCCCGCTACTTGCCACTTACCACTTACCACTTACCATTAAACTATGATAATACGCTGCGACAATTGCTCGGTTTCTTTACAACTCGACGAAGGCAAAATCCCGAATACGAATTTTACGGTGCGGTGTCCGCGCTGTCAGAATTTGATTCGCGTCGCGCCGGGCGCGAAAAACGCCTCGCCCGTTCAGCAACTGAAGGAAAACGCGCCCGCGCCCGCCGTCAACGAAGGCACCCAGGAATTTGCGGCGAAGGAAAACGACTTCCAAATCAATTCCGCGATGCGGTCGCTGCTGGCGGCTCTGCAAACGGAAAACAAGGTTCTGGACGCGAAAGACGAAGACACTGAAAAGCCGCGCCGCGCACTTTTATGTTTGGGCGAAAAGCGCGATGCGGTCGCCAAAACACTGGTTGACGCGGGTTTTAAGGTTTATTTGGCGGAAACGCCCGCGCAAGCCAACGAGCGGCTGCGCGAAGGCAAGACGGAAGTGTTGATTTACTCGCCTGATTTTGCGGCGGAATTCGGCGGCGCGTCCATTCTTCTGCAAAAAGTCAACACGATGAGCGCGGCGGAACGACGACGCTTGTTTTTCGTCGTCGTTGAAGACGGCGGCACGACTTTGAGCGCCCACGATGCATTCCTGCGAAACCTGAACCTGATCGTCAATTCCAACGATGTCAGCCAGATTCCGCTGATTTTGAATCGCGCACTGCGCGACTTCAACGAGATTTACCGGCATTACAACGAAGCGGCGGGAATGGTCGCGGTTTAAGGATTATAATTCCGCCCATTCATCCGGTTCTAATTCTCCGACCAAATGATTCTCATCATTCTTCTAACAATTGTTTGGCAAAATCAAAGGTCGCAGCTTTTTCTTTATTAACGAAAAGTTCTTTGCGTCTTTGAAAATCTTCATATAAACGATCATAAGTCGCCAGCAGAAAATCGGTTGATTGCTCGCGCGTGTTTTCTCTGACAGCCTCGAAAGCGCGCTCGATTTTGCGATTTCGCAATGCTTCGTCGCCGACGATTTCGCGGACGGCGGCGGCGAAATCGTCGGCATTCGGTGCAATCAGCCAGGCGTTTTCGTCGGTCGCATAAAACAACAAACCGCCCGCGTTCGGCGCGAGCGTCGGCGTGCCGGAAGCCATCGCTTCAAGCGGCGCGATGCCGAACGGCTCACGCGGATTCGGATGGACGAAGACATCGGCATTGGCGTAATAATCCGCCAGCGTTTCTTTGTCGAGATGTCCGATCTGCACGATTTTATTCGGAACTTTTTTGGCGGTTTCCTTCTTCAGCCAATCGGCTTGCGGTCCCGCGCCCGCGACCAGCAGGCGAAAATCTTTTGCCGTATCTTTTGCCAAAATCTCCATCATTTGCGGCAGCAGTTCGATATTCTTTTCGGGCGAAATGCGCCCGGCGTAAAGCAGCACAATCGAGTTTTCGGGAAGGTTTGCCTTTTGGCGCATTTCACTTTTCACCGCGTCGGACTTTCTCGACGGCGAAAACTGCTGGACGTTTACGCCGCGCGGACAAACGAAAATTCTATCCTCGAACGGAATGCGCGGCGATTTGAAAAAACGCCAGCACCGGTTGAAAAACCAATCGGAACGGCGCGAATGCTCCGTTTTTTCGATTGATTTACAAAATTCTTCCGCCGTGTAAGGCGAATTGGCAATGTGAAAATCGAAGGACGGCAAAAGGTAATTGCCGACGAGTCGGCGCGAAAGCCATCTGCCGAACGCGCCCTTCGTTATAAAAGAAGCGATGTTGTCGTCCATTCGCTCGCACGAAAAATGCACGAGCGGCGGTCTGCCGATTTGTTTGAATTTCCCCAGACGAACCATCGCGCCGAGCATACTAAGGGTATATTTGTCGGTTACTTCGATAATATCGGGTTTTTCATTCAAAAGAATTTTGCGAATAATCGAATCCTTCGCCATATATTGCCACGGCATCATCACGCGATAGCGGCGGTCGAAAATCGGCGAGAATACGGCGGGAACGTAATAAATTCTGGCGTATTCGTTGACTTCTTCGACTTCTTCGACTTCGCCCGGCACGATCAGGCGAACCTCACGCCGGTGCCGTTCGGCGGCGGCGAGCAGGTTGTTGTAGCTCGTGCTGATGCCGCCGGAATCCTTGTGATAATAATTAGTGATGTGAACTGATTTAATCGGCACTGCTCGGTAAATTTATTTTTGGCATCCGGGGAAAGTTTGATAGTTTTTCTGGATAATCGAAAAAGGCTTCGCTTGATTGAACAATAATTCAGTTTCCCCTAACCATAAAATTATTTAAGCGCGAACATTCTTTTTGAAGGTCATACACATTTTATAATACTCAAACATCTTTTCAAAAACGCGCTCCCAGGAATGTCCTTGTGCGGCTCGCCGCGCCGCTCGTCCCAAAGCCGGCAACTGCCGCGGATTTTGCAAAATTCGCACGACCGTTTCGACAAAATCCGCATTGTTTTCGGCGATGTAGCCGTTTACGCCGGTCTCGATTAAAAATTTCGGACCGCCTTCGTTCATCACCACCGCCGGAACGCCCGCCGCCATCGCTTCCAGAACGACATTGCCGAAAGCGTCGGTTTGCGAAGGGAACACGAACAAATCCATATTCGCGTAGGTTCGCGCCAGCTCGTCGCCGAAAATCTCGCCGGTCAAATAAACATTTCGCAGATTATTTTCCAGCCAAACTCGCTCGCCGCCTTCGCCGACAATCGTAAATCGGTAGTTTTTGATATTAGCCTTTTGCAGCGCGGTTTCGATGTCGGCGAGAAAGCGAACGTTTTTCTCCGGGCGCAGTCTGCCGACAAAACCGATGACGATTTCCCGTTCGTCGGCGCGGCGGGCGCGTTTGGTCGGCGAAAGAAAATCCGTATCAACTCCGCGCCCCAAAAGAAATGACGGGCGGCGCGTCAAGCGGCGAATCTCGTCAACCAATTCTTCATTCGGGGCGAGCTGCATCTGCGCCAAAAAGTAGAGTTTCATCAAGCCTCTGAAAAGAAGGGTTTCGACGGTTTTCCCGATCTTTTTTTTGGCATCGCCGGAGACGAAGGGAATAACGCTCAGAAATCTTTGGGCGGCGTATTCGTGCGCGTTCGTATGCCAGGTGGCGACCGCCGGAATTCGTTTGAAATGGGCGAAATAATATCCGAATTGGCTGATGTCGTTCAAGCCGGTGATGTGAATGACGTTCGGCGCGAAGTCTCGAAATGTTTCGGCGACCAGCCTTTTATGTTTCCACAAAAACGGGTCGAATTTCAGCGCACCGTCAAGGGGAATCGAACCTTTCCCGCGCTTCAAATCGAGAAAAGAAACGCTGCCGTCTTTGTAAAACCCGGTTTCTTCGCCGGAGCGAACGCACAGAAAATCGTAATTTTTCGCTTTTGCGTAATCAACCAGACGGCGCAGAAAATTCGCCGCGCCGTTGGTTTCGTGAAAAGTATCGGCAAACAAAGCCACGCGCGGATTCATAAAAATTAAGCATCCGCCGCCGGTTTCGCGTTTCTTCGGCGCAGAATAATCGCCGCCGACACGATGCCGAATGCTAGGATAATCAGACCGTCAACGCCCCAGAAAGAGGCGAAAGTCGTTTTGCCTTTGTCGTATGTCCAGAAAGGTTTATTGGTGATCGCCCAGCCGAGCAGTTCGGAAAACAATCCGAAGGCGGCGATGCTCGCAAAGACGCGCACGGGTTGCCCGCGTTTGAACATTTTGATGATCTCCAGCGGGACAAATCCCATAAACTCGAAAATCAAAACCGGAAACTTCGCCAAATCGCTCCAGATTGATTGGCTTTCCGCCTCGCCGACGATCATCACGTCGCGCCGCATAATAAATAAACTGAACAGTGCCGACAAAACCGAAATACAAATCGAGCGCAGAACGGCGGCATCGGTATGGTCGGTGGTCTGCGTAAAATAGGTGAAGCCGATTTGCACGAAATACTCGAAAATGTGGCTGATCACCGGCAGAATCAGCAAAACCGCCAGCAGAGCCTTCCACGCCGGTTCGACACGGCGAAACGCCTGAATCAACGCGCCGCCGATGCCGGCGAAGGCAAAGCGAAAGATAAACTGGACGAAAGCCGCGCCGAGGGCGAGTTTGATGCTTTCGCGCCCGACTAAATAAGTAATCAAAAAGATCGGAGCGCGCAGAGAACCGCTCATTATCGCGCCTTTGTAGTTCCACTGCCGGATTAACTGCGCCGGATTTTCCCACACGCCGCGCAGGGCTTCGCCGATTGTTTCGGTCGCGGCAGTCGGCGTGGTATCAAATGTCATTTCATTCATTTTGAAGATTTCTTGCCAATCGAATGCTCCTCTTCCCGCTGAATTCGATAGCACTCGTCGTAGGCTCGATAAACTTTTTCAAAAACTGCGTCCCACGAACGGAGCCGCGCGATTTCGCGCGAACGCTTTTTCATTTCCTGAAGTTTTTCGGGATTGTTCATCAATTCCAAAGCGTATTTGACGAATTCGTCAAGGTTTTCGGCGACGAAGCCGGTTTCATTGTGGCGCACGATATATTTCGGTCCGCCCTGATTAGTTACGATTGCGGGAACGCCGGACGAGTTGGCTTCCTGCACGACATTGCCGAAAGTTTCCGTTTTCGACGGAAACACGAAAACGTCCATATTAGCATACGCCTCGCTCAAACGCTCGCCTTCTAGAAATCCGGTAATTTCGACGCAGTTCATATTTTTTTCCAGAAAGCCGCGCTCGCTGCCTTCGCCGACGACGAGAAACTTAAAATTCGTTTTTCCGGCGGCGAGCAGTCTTTTCTCCAGATCAGCCAACAGCCGGACGTTTTTTTCGGCGCGCAGTCTGCCGACGAAACCGAAGCGGAAAACGCCGTTGCTGACGGTTCTTTTCGACGGCGAAAAAGTTTCCGTGTCCACGCCGCGCAGCATTAAAAAAGCGGCGCGTCCCGTGCCTTTCGCCAGCCCATCAATCAACTCCTGATTCGGCGCGAGAATGACTTTCGGGATTTTGTAAAAAAGTGTCGTGCCGTCCAAAATTTTTCGCTCGGCGAAATTCGTTATTTTAGAAACGATTGCAGCGGGCAGCCATCCGAACATTTTCGCCAGCCGGTGCGCGGCGAATTCGTGGACGTTCGTGTGCCACGAACCGAGAACCGGAATCTGCATTTTCCAGCCGAGATAAACGCCGACGATGCTGATGTCGTTGATGCCGGTGATGTGAATGACATCGGGTTTGAATTTCACCATCTCGCGCCAAACGCGCGTCGCGTGGCGTTGAAAAAACGGGTCGTAAGCCAAATCTTCGTCGAGTTTAAGGGAAACGGGCGAGCGTTTGAGCGTCAGAAACGTCACGCTGCCGTCCTGCTTGATTTCGGTTTTTTTGGCGGCGTGAACGCACAACAAAGGATAGCCGTTTTTTTCGGCATATCCGACCAGCCGCTGACTGGTCATCGCCGCGCCGTTGACCTCCAAAAAAGAGTCGGGAAAAAATGCGACGCGCAGAGGTTTGGTCATAAAAACAGATGGAGAGTAGAGAGTGGAGATTCAGGAGTAAAGAGTGCGGAGTCGGTTTGTCTTTCTCTCCAATCTCCACTCTCCACTAATTAACCGCTTGTTCCGCCGTCAAACTGCCGTTGATTTCCTGCAAGTCGGGAATTTCAAATTCAGTCTGCGAAGCGTCCTGCGGCACGCGGTCTTCGCGTTTCATCGCCAAACGAAAAAGCGGGCGCAGACGCGAACTGCCCGAAACGCCGAGCGTCCACGTCGCCCATTGCAGCCAGCGCGGTCCGCCGAATTCCCAATGCACCGACAGTTTACGCAGTCCGAGTCCGTCATAATCGTAATAAACGCGGTCGAACCATTTGCGGCGACCTTCGGGAAATTCGGGATAATGCTGAAGGATTTCGCCGAACGACTGCATTTGACGCGAGTGCAGAGGCTCTTTGTATTCGGGCATCAACGCCACTTCGCTGCGTTTATCAACGCGGATTTCCTCGGCAAATTCGGCGAAAGTTTTGCTGTTCGTCAGATTGATAACCGTGTTCGGTTTGCAGCCGTGGCGGTCGCCGCCCGTGACAACCGGCAAATTTAACGCTTCCGCCATTTCGATGACGGCTTTGTTTTCCGACCATTTGCGAAAGCCGTTAATCTCCAGCGCGTGAATCCAGCGTCCGTGTTCTTTCAAAAAGTTTTTCAGCAGAATCTCGTGTTTTTCCCTGCCGACGATTTCGATGTCCCACAACGGATGATTCAAAATAACGAGAACTTCCGGCAAACCGTGAAGCAGCGCAAATATTTCGTTCAGTTTGGCGGGCGTGTGATTTTCCTTCTCGAACGTGAAATCGAGCAGCGTTTTCGATAACTCGACGGCGCGTTCCGGCGGCAGATTGTGAACGCCGACGTGGAAAAACCCGAACTCGAACGGCACCGTCCATTCCATCGAAATCGGCGCGTGTTCGTTGGCGGTTTGTTCGTTAATTTGCAGGTTGGCTTCGATACAATCGTGATCGGTGATCGAAGTGATGGCATCGAGTCCGGCTTCGTTAATCTGTTCTTTTTCGATTTTGTAAACTTCGTGCGCGGTCATCGGCGGCGACCAGTAAGCACCGGAAAATTCGATTTCCCTGCCCCGACGCTTCAAGTGGCTTTTATTTTCCTTGTGCCAAAAGTAGGAAATAACCGGAAGTTTGGCGGCGTAATGCGGAATAAACTCCAGCATTTCTTTGGAATGTTCGGTATGACAATGAAGGGAAACGCCGGTTTTGGCTGTTTTGCTCAAATCTTTCGGTTCGTGCAAAATATGCAAGCGCGTTCGTTTTAAGTTCATTCGTTTCTCCGTCTCTTCTCCTTGAAATAGCCTCTAATCGAATATACAAAACTAGCAAATGAAAAGTTCAAAGTAAATTCGTCAGATGTTGCGTTATTGTAAACTGTTGTATCGCTTTGCGTTAAAGTCGTAATCAGGGAAAGAGAAAATTCGGAATCAGGTTAGATTTATCACCAGCCGTCGTAGAAAAAAAATCCGAAAAATAAATTTTTTGTCATAAAACAATTTCAAGCGGTGTTCTCCATTTAGAAAACAGAAAACGGAAAAAATTCCGAAAAGGAGAATTCATAATATGTCTTGGTTATATTCGATAATTTTCGCCGGTTTGATGCTCGCGTCCGACGGCAATACGCAAAAATTCAATCACTTTAATTACACGAATTCCGAAACTGAAACCGTCGTCAAAATTGATGAAACCGAACGCTTCGAGCAGACTTATCCGCTGAACGCCAACGGCAGAGTCAGCGTCTCGAACGTCAACGGTTCGATCACGATTGAGACTTGGGACAAGCCGGAAGTAAAACTTGAATGGGTAAAAACCGGCGACACGAAAGAAAAATTAAGCGAAGTCGAAATCAAAATTGACGCGCGGCAAGAGGCGTTCAGCGTCGCTACCGATTACGGCGATCAAAAACGGCGCGGTAACTCCGGCGGCAGAAATTACGGCAAACTGCAAATCGAATATCACCTGACCGTGCCGCGCACCGCCGTTCTGGACGAAATCGAAACGGTCAACGGTTCGGTCAATATCTCGAACGCCGAAAATATGACCAAAGCCTCCGCCGTCAACGGTGAAATCAGGGCGACGAACCTGCGCGGCACGGCGAATCTGTCAACGGTCAACGGCACGATTACGGCGAACTTTGACCGGCTGCCGACAGGCAGCCGCCTTGCGCTGGAGACGGTTAACGGCTCGGTTGATTTAACGATTCCGTCGGACGTGAACGCGACGCTCAAAGCCGAAACGGTCAACGGCAGAATCAGCAATGATTTCGGGCTTCCGGTTCGCAAAGGGCAATACGTCGGACACGATATGTATGGCACAATCGGCACGGGCGACGTTTCGATCAAACTCGAAAGCGTCAACGGCGAATTGTCCGTCAAACATAAAAACGACGGTAAAACTTTGAATCCGGCGACGAATCTTTTATCGCCCAAAAATAAAGGCGACGAAGATTGGGACAACGACGAAGAAAACGGGAATTATTCCGGCGCAACACCTCCGACTCCCCGAACGCCGCGCCCGCCGCGCCTGCCGCGCACTCCGCCGACACCGCGAACGCCGCCGACACCGCCGAATTTCGACGGCGCAAATCTCGATGCCGCAACCCGCAAAGAAATCGAACAGGCACTGAAGGATTCGCAAAAAGATGTCGAACAGGCGTTGAAAGACGCGCACAAGGAAATCGGCAAAATGCCCGTCGAGCTTCAAAAAGAGTTGGAAGCGCAGCTTAGACAGTCGAACGTCAATTTCAATTCCAAAGACATTCAGAAGCAGTTGAAACTGGCGCAGGAAAAATATAAAGAGGCGATGGCGCGGATGGCGAACGCCGATTGGAGTTACGGCGCAACCTCAATCGAGGAAAAAAGCGAGACTTTTACGGTCAAAGGAACGCCGAAAGTTACCGTCGAAGCGGGCGATTGCCGCGTCGTCGTGCGCGGCTGGGACAAACCGGAAGTGCGTTACGCTTTAACCCGCGTTGCGCGAGGGCGCAAGCAAACGCCGGTTGATCTGAAGGCGGAGCAGAACGGCTCGGATGTCAATATCAAAATCGGCGACAAAAACTCCGGCGGCGAGTATTACGGCGGACCGAATCGAATGCGGCTGGAGATTTTCGTGCCGAAAAAAACGAATCTGAAAATCACGACGGGCGGCGAAATCCGGCTCGAAGGCGTGTCCGGGAAAATTGATTTGAAAGGCGGCGACGAAGCGATCAACGTCCGCGACGGCGACGGGCAATTGACCGTCGAGAGCGAAGACGCGCGGGTTCGCGTCATCGGTTTCAAAGGCGATGTAACGGCGAAAAACGCCGACGGCACGATGAATTTTGAGGGCGATTTTCAAACGCTTTCGGCGCAAACCGCTGACGGGACAATCGTTTTAACGCTGCCCGAAAACGCCCGCGCCGACATCGAATCAAACAGCAAAGATACGTTGGGCGAAGGTTTTACGCCCGATTATAAAGACGACGGAAAAAACGGTTTCGTGTGGAAACTCGGCGGCGGCGGCAATAACCACCGGCTTTACGCGACTGAAGACGGAAAGATTATCGTGCGAAACGCCGCCGTTTTAAGAGCCGTTCAATAATTTTGCGGCGCGGAAAATTTTCGCCGCCCGTCTGACTATTTTGAAACCTTTCGCCCGAATTTTCAGTTCTAACCAAAGACAAAGAAATTTTTGCCTCCCGATTTACAATTTAATTATTTTTTCAGACACAGGTGAAGCGATGAAAAAGCTGTCCGCTATTATATTCATTTTTATTTTTACGACTTACATTGGAGCGCAAACGCCCAACACGAACAGTTCGATTCAGTCGGACGACTCGCCGAAGACCGTCGCCAACAACGCGCCGACCGCCGAATCCGGCGGGAAATTCCATCTGCCGCCGGAGAAAATGCGTCCGGTCAACGTCGTCAAATTCGCCGCGCCGCCGGTGATTGACGGCAAACTCGACGACGAAGTTTGGAAAACGGCGCAGGTCTTGAAGGATTTTTATCAAACCAGTCCGGGCAACAACATCGCCGCTTCCAAGCCGACCGAAGTGATGCTCGGCTACGACGAGAAAAATCTCTATATCGCGTTCCGATGCTTCGACGAAAAAGACAAAATTCGCGCCACCGTCGCCAAACGCGACGAGGTTTTCGGCGAGGACAACGTGCGCGTCTGGCTCGACACTTATAACGATCAACGCCGCGCTTATATTCTGGGTTTTAATCCTTACGGCATCCAGCAGGACGGGATTTTCACCGAGGGCGAAGGCGCGGATTTTTCCGTTGACATCGTGATGGAATCCAAAGGCGTGATCGAAGATTGGGGCTGGTCGGTCGAGGTCAAAATTCCGTTCAAATCATTGCGTTACACTGCCGGAAACGGAAAGCTCTGGGGTTTTAACGCGGCGCGGAACATTGACCGTTTGAACGACGAGTTCGATTCGTGGCTGCCGGACGACCGCGATATTTCCGGGCTTTTAATCAAACACGGCAAACTGAGCGGCTTGAACGAAATAAAATACGAGCGAACTTTGGAAATCGTGCCGAGCATCACTTTATCGGAAACCGGCTCGCGCAAACGAACTTTGCCGATTTCGACGGCGAACGGCAGCGGTTTCGATCCGATTTTTAATCCGGCTGGAATCCGCGATTTCGGCAGATTCGGCAACGACTCGATCAAGCCGGATTTGGGCGTTAATCTGAAATATACTTTGTCGCCGAACATCACGCTCGACGCGGCGATCAATCCCGATTACGCCGAAATCGAAGCCGACGCGCCGGTCGTTTCGGCGAATCAGCGATTCCCGATTTTCTTTGAAGAAAAACGTCCGTTTTTTCTCGAAGGCAAAGAGATTTTCGATTCGCCGCTGTCGCCGTTTTATTCGCGGACGATTATTGACCCGGATGTGGCGGCGAAATTAACGGGCAAAGTCGGCGCGAATTCCTTCGGTCTGCTGCTGGCATCAGACAACGCGCCGGGAAATTATTCGCTCGACGAACGAAACGATCCTTTGTTTCCGCCGAGCCGCGAGTTTCTCGACAAAAACGCTCTTTTCGCCGTCGCCCGTTTCAAACACGACATCGGCAGTCAGAACAACATCGGATTTTTCGCCACGGCGCGGTTTTTCCCGAAGAATCGCAATTTTGTCAGCGGCTTTGACGGCACATTTAAACTGAACCCGAAAACCGTGATGAAGTTTCAGATGTTGGGAACGCATTCGCGGAAAAACTTTTACAATCCCGATGAAAATCGTCGTCAATATCGGACGGGCAACGGCATCGGATATTACTGGAATCTGGATTACTCGACCGACACGCACGGCTGGTTTATCGAAGCCGAAGGGCGTTCGACCAATTTCCGCGCCGATGCCGGATTTACGCCGCGCACCAACACTAACACGATTCTTCTATTCAACCGTTTCAGCACGAAATCCAAACCGAAAGCGGCGATCATTCGCGCCAATTGGCGGCAGTTTGCGCGGTATCGGGTTGATTGGCAGGGAAGAACGCAGGGCGCGTTCGTCGGCAACGGCTTCAATCTCAATTTGCAGGGAAATCTGTTCGTCGGCGGCGAAGGCGGCATCGGTTACGAGAAAATCTACGAAGACGAATTCGGCGCAAGGCGCAATGCGCGGCAATCGGGCGCGTTTTTCGGTGCGCCGGCTCGCTCGGCGGTGCAGCCGTATTTCAGCTTTAACGTCAATAAACGAATCAACAAACAGCTTGCCGTTTTCGGTTTCACCGGATTCAATTTCAACGCTTTCGATTTCGATTTCGGCGCGGGAAATCGGTTCCCGCGAGCGAGTCCGGCGTTTCAAAATTTTCTGAACAGCCCCGAATATGCCGAATACATTCGACGTTTGCTGATTAACCCGAACGACCCGAATAATTTGCTCAATGTGCCGGGACTCGATCCGGGCAAAGGGCGACAGTTTGAGGCGACCGTCGGCGGCGATTATAAACCGATTAACCCTTTGCGAATCGCGCTCGAATATACGAAAAGCCGTCTGACGCGCAGCGACAATCAACGCACGGCTTTCGACACGAACATCGTCACCTTGCGCTCGACTTACCAATTTACGCGCTTCACGTTTTTGCGGACGCGCATTGATTACGATTCGCTTTCGTCGAACGTCAGAGGGCAGATTCTCGCCGGTTTTAACCCGAATCCGGGAACGGCGTTCTACGTCGGCTACAACGACAATTTCAGTTACAACGGTTTTTCGCCGTTCACCAATCAACTCGAACCGCGCTTCGAGCGCAACAGCCGGACGTTTTTTATCCGCGCTTCGTATTTATTTAGAAAGAGTTTTTAAGGCGGATTAGCCACGAACAAACACGAAAAGACACGAAAGGAAATACAAAAGCAGTTTAATTTTTTGTATTATTTTCGTGTTCTTTCGTGTTTGTTCGTGGCTAATTCTTAAGTTTATTCAAACACTTTACTGACCGGCGTAACGGTTACGTCCGCCGCTTTGACCGGAATCGGATAAGTGAAAATTATCTGGTCTTCGTCGGTGATTTCTTTTGATTTCGGCGAAGCGTAGGAAATCGTCGCGGGCGTGTTATTGACGATTTGATTTCGCAAACCTTCCGCGTCTTTGGTAATCATCACAACGCGCATTTTGCTCGATGCGAGATAGGTTTTGATCGCCTTATTAACATCGGCTAAAGTCAGTTTCGCTAAATCGGCTTTCATCGTTTGGTTGTAATCGCCCGTGCCGTAAAATTTCGCGTCGAGCGCGTAACCGAGTTCCGCGTCTTTGGTTTGGGTCAGAATGTTGACGTATTTCGACAAAAAACTGCGCGTCTCTTCAAACGTCTTTTGATCCAAACCGTTTTTGGCGAGTTTGTCGTATTCGTAAAGTGCGGCGCGAAGGGCGAAATTGGCGTTTTTCGGCTCGACGGGACGAATCCACATTTGAAAAATCTGCATCGTCCGCGCGATATTCGGATCGGGTTCAAACTGAAACATTCCGCGCGGAAAATACTCGATATAAGCGTAATCGCCGTAGTTCAAACCGCGCAGTTCACGAAGCCGCCCGTAAAGATAGCTGTTCGACGAGCGATGCTGTCCGAAATAAGCCGCTACCAGCGCGAGCGCGGCGTAATCTTTGCCGAACGAGCGGTTGACATCAATCGGAAATCCGAGCGAAATCGCCGTCGCCAGAGTTTCGCGCTGCACGATGTCAATCTTCAATCCGTCCGCCAATTGCGGCGCGGCAAGCTTTCGCATTTTCCGTCCGCCGACGGGCAATTTCGCAAAATCCGCCGTCATCTGATCGGAAAATTTCACATCGAATCCGCCCGAAACGCCGAGAACCAACGCGCCTTGCGTATAGTTTTTCGCGTAAAAATCTTTGACATCCTGCAAAGTCAATTTTTCAATCGAAGACACTCTGCCGACCGAATGATTTTCGTAAGCCGTGCCTTTGTAAATGATGTTGTAAAGCCGCTCCTTGCCGAGTTCCTCGTCGTTGCCTTCGCGCAGATTCGTCTTCAAAAAGTTTAACGCCGCGTCCTTCAAACGCTTAAAATCGTCTTCCCGAAAACCGGGTTCGAGTAGCATTTGTTTGATGATCCCGTAATACTTCGGCAGATTATCAACGTGCGTCTGCCCGACGAAAGTCGTCATTTCCTTATCGGCTTGCGACGAAAAACTCGCGGCAATCGGATAAAACTCCTTAACGATTTGCTCGTAAGTCCGGCTTTGACTGCCGCCGTCCGACAGCATCGCGGCGGTCAGGCTCGCCACGCCTTCTTTTCCGACGGGATCGTCCACCGCGCCGGTCAGAAATTGAATGCGAAACGAGATGATCGGCGATTTGCTCATCCGAAAAACATTTTTTGAATCTTTGGAAATCATAAGTTTCACAGCGGGCTGTGCGCCGCGCGGTTGAGCAAAAATTGCGCCGTTCATCAAGGCTGAAATAAAAAGCGATAACATCAAAATTTTCAGTTTCATAAGTTTACTTAGGGAATGATCTCAAAATGGTCGCAATGATGCGGGCGAAATAAATTAGAATGCCGCCGATCAACCGTCAAAATGCGCCTGATGTTTAATCTTTCGGCAATCGCCACAATCACGCAGTCAACATAATCAACGCGGCTGTCGGCGTATTTTTCCAAAATTTCGGCGGCACGATCCAAATCTTTTAATTCGGTCGGAACGAGCATAAAATCACCGGCGGCAACCGAGCGCAGAAATGCGATCAATTTTTCGTAACCGAGATGACTCGCCATCATATAAGCTAATTTGGGAATGACCGTTTCGGGCAGCAAAACCCTTTCCGCCACGTTATAAGCGGCGGCACACGTTTTGTGATGAGCATCGTCTTCATCAAAAACGGCGAACAGAAATCCAGTATCGAACAAAGATTTTTCGCTCACGGCAAACTCCAGCCTTCGCGTTTATTCGCGCCTTCGGCAAGCGTTTCGTCAACTCGCTCGGACAAATCGCTTCTGCCGCTTTTCCCGATTCCGATCAAAGCGAGCCGTCCTTGCCGTTTCTCTTCCTCGGTTTTCTCAAACTCGTCTTTCGACTCGACTGATTCGTGTTCCAAATCCTCGACAAACTCCAAAACCCGCGCTTGTTTGCCGTTCGGCAGGGCGTGAACTTTCTTCGCGATAATGGTTTCGAGATTCATTTTTTCTCTCCTTTATTTTTTAGTCGCCAATGTAATAATCGTCTGATTTTCGGCGGTGAAATACTTCGCCGCCATCGCGCGAATATCTTCGGGCGTGAGCAAGTCGTAAAGCGCGAATAATTTGTCAATCGTGTCGGGCGAGCGGCGCAGGGCGACGAACGAGGCGAGCGTCCCGGCAATCGCGTCGTTGCTGTTCATTCCCAAAGCAAAGCCGTAACGCAGCAGGGAGCGCGTTTCGTCCAACTGCCTTTGCGAAATCGTTTCGGTCGTGTAGCGCTGGTAAGTTTTGACGATTTCACTCTGGACGTAATCCGAATCTTTGACATCTTTGATTTGCGCGACGACGTTGAAAAGTTCCGGGTCAATATGATTTTCTGCTTCCGCCCCGATGAAAGTCGCTTTCTGTTCGGTGCGAACCAACTTTTGAAAAATCTCGGAATTGCCGCCGAACGCGATAATTCCCAATAAATCAAGCGCGGCTTTATCTTTCGCCGTTTCGGAAAAAGCCGGAGCGCGATAGGCGACCTGCACAATTGGCAGTGTCTGCGAAGCCCATTCGATATGTTTGGTTCGCGCTTCGGTTTGCGGCGGCTCAACCGGAATCGTCTGCCGGTAATCGCCGCGTTTCCAATCGCCGTAATACTTTTTGATCATCGTTAAAACCTGCGTTTGATTGATGTCGCCGACGACGATGATCGTCGTGTTTTCCGGGCGATAAAAGCGATTGAAAAACTGGAAAGCGTAATCGTATTGGTTCGGATAATCTTGAATATCGGCGATGTAGCCCATCGTCGTGTGGCTGTAAGTATGAGTTCTGAAAGCCGTTTCGCGCAAAACCTCGTTCATTTTAAAAAACGGCGAGGCACTGTTTTTGTTGTATTCGCCCAAAACCGCGCCGGCTTCGGTTTTGAATTTTTCTTCGGGAAATCTCAATTTTTGGAAGCGGTCGGCTTCGAGTTTGAAAATCTCTTCCAAATCTTCTTTAGCGAAAGTTTCGTGATAAACCGTGCGGTCGTCCGAAGTATAGGCGTTCGACGACGCGCCCGCTTTCTGCATAATTTCGTCGAAGCGTCCGGCGGGATAATTTTCGCTGCCGCGAAACATCAGATGCTCGAAAAAATGCGCGTAACCGCTTTTTTTGGCTTCGATTTCATTGCGCGAACCTGCGCCGACGACCGTATAAAGCGCGACCAGATTCGGATAATCGGTCGGCACGGTAACGACGCGCAAACCGTTCGGTAAATCGTCAACCTTATATTGATACGGGAAAACTCGGCGCGTCGTCTGCGCGTTAATCGTAAAAACTGAAACGGTCATAATTAAAGTTAAAAATAACAGAAAAGATTTCATTAAATGCTCCTCAAACGCTCGTGTAAATAATCCTGATTCTTGATGAAATTCAGATGGTTTTGCTGCTCTCAGAATAACAAAAAACCGGTTGCTTTCAAAAAGATGCGAAAAAGCGTTAGAAATATCGTCGGTCGTCAGCAATAATGTCTGATGGCGTGTCGGAAGGTGTTAAATAATCTGTGTCAATCATCTGTGATTGACACATCTGTGATTGAAACTGTTGCTTGGCAATTGCGGTGAAAATTCCATCTTTTACTGAAAATTTGTTTGTTAAAAGAACCGGCGACCGTTATAGTGCGGTCGCCGGTTCTTTTTTTCCCCTCCGGTTTTGTGACTGCGGATTGAGATTGTAATTCGAGCTTTATTCAAGCGGGATAAAAATTAAGTTTGTAATATCTTCGGTCGCCGTCAAAATCTGCGGAGCAAATTGATGACCTTTTGCCCGCACACTGATGACATAGGTCTGACCGGCGGCAACATCATTAAATCGAAAACCGCCCAGTTTGTTCGTGTGCGTCGTGCGCGAAATTCCCGCCGCGTCGGTCAGTGTCACGAGCGCGGCAGTTAAACCGAAATTGCGTGGCAGATGGACTCTGCCGCTAATCGAGATGTCCGCCGCCGTCGGAGCCAGCGGTTGTGCCAGCGTCCAATCGGAAAACTGCGAAACATCGTTGACCGTCGCCGTGTTTGCCGTCGTGTCAATCGTCGCCGTCGTTTGCAGTTCCGGCGCGTTAGGCGGCTCGATTTTGAACAAACGAAAAGTGAATTCGCTGCCGACGACATCGGTTTGCAGATAGTGAAACGTCAGATTTGCCGTTAAAAATCCTTTGCCCGCTTTATCCAAAGTCCAATAGCGATTGATTCGGTTCGGCGCGGCTGCAAAACTCGGCTGCGGCTGTTGAACGGCTTTGACCGCCAGCGATGCGCCGATTCCGATTTGCGGATTAACGTCAACCGGCGAATAGCCGTTTGACGTGCCGACGGGAAATACAAACGGATTCGTGCTGCCGATCTCTTTTCGCATCTTGCCGATAACGTAGCCGCCGCTGCCGTCCGCGTCGGCGATGCGGTTTGCCGTCGCCGTGTCGGTCAAATCGAGCAGACGGTCTGCGCCCGTGTTGACGAATCCGCCGAGCAGCCAGAGTTTTCCGGTGATCGGCAAATCCCGATTGAGCGTCAGCGTGCGGTCGTCGGAAACGGTCAAATTATTGAGAATAACGCCGATGCCCGCCGGATTATAAATCGGATTATCGTTACTGTTGCCGGTGTAAGGCACATAAATCGAATTGTTATCAGTCGGAATGATGCCGCCGTTCCAGTTGTCGGGCGAATCGAAATTGTTGTCGTCCGCGTCCAGCCCATTCCAGATGCGGCAGCTTGTCGCCTCATTGTCCGCCGTGAGTTCGGCGAGATACGAATGAATATTCGTGCCGGTCGTCGTCAGCGTCAGGCAATCGAGCGCGACTGCCTTCTGAAAATCGCCGGAGACGAACACTGTTCCGGTTGCCGGATTGTAGGCGATGCCGAGCGAATCGTAATTATTTTCGGTCTTGCCGTCTTGCGCCGACGGATTGCCGATGGCGATTGTGCCTTCCGAACCCGCGCCGGCAATCGCTTTGGCGAAATCGAAATTACCGCTGACATCGTATCGGGCGACGAACAAATCTTCGCCGCCGAAGCTCGCTAAATTTTCGACGTTTGCCGTGCCGCCGCCGAACACGCCGCCGTCATAAAAAGTGCCGGCAATGTAGACTCTGCCGCTGCCGTCGAGCGCGATTGCCGCGCCGATGCCGCCGAATTGTTTTGCCCAGACGAAATTGCCGCTGCCGTCCATTTTCGTAATGTAACCGCCGAAACTCGCTTCATCCTGCGTCGTTCCGCCTTCGTTTTCAGTCAAAACGGTCGCGCCGAATGTCACCGAATTGAAAAAGTAGCCGGTCATAAAAATTTCGCCCGCCGCATTGACCGCGATTTGCGACGCGCCGACGGTGGTGTCATTGCTGATGTCTTTCGTCCAGAGATTCGTGCCGGTCTGGTCGAACTTGGCGATAAAAGTATCGGTTGAATCGCCTTCAAAATTGTTCGGATCGCCCGGATTCGTATAAGTATCGCCGTTCGGAAAAGTAATCGAAGGCGAACCGAAATTGCCGATTAAATATAGATTATTCGCGCCGTCAATTTTCAAATCGAGTCCGTTGTCGTCCTCGGTTCCGCCGATTATTTGTTTCCAGACAATCGCGCCGGTGTTCGGATTAAGTTTCGCCAGCATAATCTCCGACAGCCCTTGATTGGTAAATGCCGAACCGAGAAATTGATTGCCGGAAACGAAACCGGCGATGTATGGATTTCCGCTCGCGTCGAAAACGATCTGGTCAATGCCGTTTTGTCCGTCTTCCAGATTAACGAGATTTTTCGGGCTGTTCGTGTTGCCGCCTTTCGCCCACAAAAGATTGCCGTTTGCGTCATATTTGGCGACGAACGATTCGTAATTAATGCCCGGTGCGCCGTTGTCGTTGAGCGTGATATTCGCGTTCGCGCCGCCTTGTAAATTCAGCGTTTTGACGAACGAGCCGCCGATATAAACATTGCCGCCAGCGTCAACTGACAAAGCCGTCGCGCCTTCGACGGCGAGAGTTGCGGGAATCGCGCCGCTCGTCGAACCGCTCGCCTGCCGCGCCCACAAAGCGTTGCCGCTCGCGTCGTATTTGGCGACGAACAAATCGAAATCTTTGGTTGCCGTCAGCGTCGTCGCGCCGATGGTCAGCGTTCCCGTAAATCCGCCGCGAACATAGCGATTACCCGCCGCGTCGAAAACGGGCGCGCCGATTTGCGTGATTCCGTCGCCGCCGATTTGCTGCGCCGTTTTGAAAACGGGTTTGCTTGATGGATTCATCAACCCGATCATTTTAGATTTATCGGGCTTTTCGCGTTTTTCGGCTGTGACGGCGATTGGTTTAGTCAAAACACTGCCGATGATCGTCACCAAAAATAAGAAACCGAAAACCGACAGCGCGAACGACGGTTTGAACGCGAATCCCAAAAGTTTCGGCAAGCGGTGGGGTTTTTGCTCAAAATTTTTGCCGAAGCGTTGGCGCAGCAAAACGAGCAGCGTCCAAATTCCGCCGAGCAGAACGAGAATTGATAGCGCGAACGAGAAGCCGGAACGCAGCGGCGTTTCACCGCCTCCGAGTCCATTAGGCGGCGGCTGTCCGTTTTCGTTTCTGGACTGCGCCGCCGCAAATTGTCTTTTTTCTTCGGCTTCGGACGGTCGTCCAAAGCCGCCGTTGCCGCGATTTTGACTGCTGTAACCGGACTGGCAGCCCGGATCGCCGGCGAACGCAGTTCGCTGCGGTAAAAATAACAACGCGATTAAAAAAAACGCCGTGAATAGAGAAAAAGCAATGTGGTTTAATTTGTAGTTGAACATACTTTTCATTAATTTGAATCGGGTTCGACCGACTATTTGAAACGCCTTTGGACAATCGCTGTCCGGCGTGTTTTCACCTTTAACCTTCCGGTTCGGCGAACCGAATTTTTCAAGGCAAATCGTCAGCGGGAAATTTTTTCCGCCCGCGCCGGGATGCCTGCCAAATTGCCGCGCCGGTCAGCAAAATACTCGTCAAAAAACAGAGTTTCGGCAGCCAATCGCCGAAGCGGACGTAAAATGTTTGTTCGTCCGAAAGCGCGACTCGCGCCGACAGAATTTGCTCCGACCACAGCGGAACTTCCGCCGTCACGCGCCCGAATTTGTCGGTCGCTCTGGTTATTCCGGTGGCGGCGGCGCGAACTGTTGCGCGGCGCGTTTCAATCGAACGAAAACGCGAAAACGCGGCGAGTTGATATTGTCCCTGCGAACCCGCGAAAAACCCTTCGTTGGTGATCGCCGTCAAAATCTGCGCTCCTTCGCGCACCGCGTCGGCAGACATTTCCGGGTAGAGATTTTCGTAACAAATCATCGTTCCGACCCGCACCGTTACGCCGTTCTTAGTTTGAAAGTCGAAAGTTTTCGCTCTGTCGCCGTAGCTTAATCGCGGGCGCGTTCCGACAGGGATGACCAGATCGGCGAGGCTCGGAAAACGGTCGGAAAACGGAACGTGTTCGAGAAACGGCATCAGACGGCGTTTGCGATATGTCGCCGCCAAATCAATCGGCAGTTTGCCGTTTTCAACCTGCGCGGGCTGGAAAAGTGCGGCGGCGTTGAAAAACTCCTGATTGCGGTTTTGAGCGACGAGCAGCGGCGGACGCGGTTCGTTTTCGCCGTAACTTTTGACTTCGATTATTCCGGTCAAAATCGGCGCATTCCATTTTTTTATCTGTTTGGCAAGGTAATTATTCGCCGCCGCATTTTCCGATAGAATATACGGCACGGCGACTTCGTGCCAGAGAATCAAATCGGGCGCGGATTCGTTCTTTAAGGCTTTGTCGGTCAAGGCGAGTTGTTTGCCGAAAATATCCGGCAAATTTTTCGCCGAGTAATCGGCGAACGGCGAAATGTTCGGCTGAACGGCGAGAATCGTAATTTCCTGTTCCGGCGGCGGCGGTTTGAGAAAAACAAACGTTGCGTAAATCAGCGGCAGCACGAGCAAAAGTAACGGCGCGACGGCATCCCGATTCAAAAAAGCTGACCGATTAAATTTCACGTTCGCGCCGCTGAAATGCTTTTCGATCAAAACGAACAGCGCGACATTGAGCAGCACGAGCCAGAACGTCACGCCTTCCACGCCGGTCAAATCAGCATATTGAATCAGCCAAATCAAATCAGACTGCGTATAGCCGAGACGCACCGCGCCGAACGAAAATTCGGTTTGATGATACAGCCATTCCCAAGCCGTCCAAAAAAACGGCAGCGACCACAAAGCGGCGTTCCAGCCCAGAGAACGCCGCACGAAATAGAAAAAGACCAGCGGCAGCGTCCAGACGAAAACGCCCATCAGCATCGAGGCGGCGAGACCGGCGAGCGAGGCGTTGACAACCCAAATCGTAATCAGCGTAAATCCGATGCCGACGGTGAACGCGGCGCGACCGAGAAAGGAGAAAAAGTTTTCCGCCTTTTTGAGTTCAAACAACAGCGGCACGAGCCACGCCCACGCCAAAAAACCGAGCGGCGCGAAGGAAAAACTCGGCACGGACAAACCGAGCAGCAAACCGCTGATAAGGCATAAAACATAACTCTGCGAATTTTTCATTATCTTTGGGAGTCGGAAAACAGAGCGATTTATCGAATGTTCAAGTTGAGATTGATCCGAAAAATCGCCTCTTCGGTTGATAGTATTTCAGGATTTATGCCGAGAGGAAAAATCTTCGGAACAGATGACAGCTGATGGCTGATAGATAAATCCAGTTCCAATCTATTAATTATCATCTGTCATCTGTCATCTATTCCGAATAATTTAAAACGGCGATCAGTAAGATTGCCGTTTTGTCCCCATTGTTCGGCGCGGAACCCGTTCGCGCTTTGCGTCAGGTACCAGATATATGCGCCGCTTTGATTGCGAACCGCGCTAATGCCTTTTCGACTTAAAACAAGCGAAGCGAATTGATTGCTTTCCAAGACGAAGCGCGAAAGTCTGCGTCTCGCCCGCCACGAAGCCGCCATCAATCGGAGCGTTGAGTTTAAGCGGCGGCATCGTTTCGAGGACAGCAACTTGCCCGAAGCACGATACGCCAAGCGTAGGACAAAAAAAACCCGCCAAAATTAAATTTGTTCAACATTATTCCTCTGATAAACTACCTGATAATTTTTTATGAGAGCAACTGGCAATTTGAAAATTTATTATTTTTGGACATATCGGTATTTAAATTGACATAAGTCCATCTGAAAAAGCGAAACCAATCATCAGTTAAAAGTGGGATTTCGCCATTCGGCGGCAACATTTTAGAAAAAGACACGAAAATCTGAAAAATAACTGTTGTAATTGTTTAAGTTCTATTGTATAAATCATAGCGGACAAGCCATTTTTGCTTTTTGATAAGGAGATTGTAATGAAGTTGACTAAAAGTTTTTTATTTTTATTTTTAAGTTTCTCCCTCTTTTCTGTTTCTTTTCTGAGCTTAACGCCGCGAAGCGTTTTCGCCCAAGACACCAAAATTGCATTACAGCGCGGGTTTCGCACCGGATATTCGGACGGTTATATGTCCGGCTACCGGGATTCGATTGAAAATGCCGCTAAAGGTTACGATAAACACGGCGAATATGCTAAAGCCGACCGCGCTTTTTTGAAGGATTACGGGACTTTGGAAGATTACCGCGACGGTTATCAGCAGGGTTTTGAAAGCGGTTACAACACCGGATTTGAAAAACGCTCGTTCGACGCGGCACTGCCGAATACGCTGAATAAACGCGGCGTAATTGCCGTCAAAACGCCGGTTGAAACGATTGTTCCGCCGGTCCTTGGGGAAAAAGTTGTTGAAACAACGGTAGCCGAAACGCCCGCCGTGACAGTTGCCGAACAGCCTGTTGTCACAACGCCGACCACCGCGACCGAACAGGCGGCGGAAAATACGCCGACCGCGCCGGTTGACGCGCCGAAAGTCGTTGAGCAAACGCCGGTTAAAATGACGCGCACCGGGTATAATCCGGCACTGGCGAACGGCGACACGGCGATTACGATTCCGACCGATACCGAATTGATCGTCGAAATGCTGACCGACATCAACACCGAAAAAAGCGCGGCGGGCGATAAATTTCAGGCGCGAATCATTTCACCGAACGAATTGAACGGCGCGATTATCGAAGGCAAAGTTTCAAAAATCCAAAAGCCGGGCAGAATCAAACGCCGTTCGGAAATGCTGCTGTCGTTTGACCGCATCGTTTTGTCGGAACAGCGTTGGAGCAATTTTAACGCCATCGTTACCGAAGTTCTGCCGCGCAAGGGCGACAACATCAAGCGCGTGGACATCGAAGGCACGGTCGAAGGCAGAAGCTCGGTGCAAAGCGATTCGGTGAAAGTCGGCGCGGCGACCGGCACGGGTTTGGTCGTCGGCGCGATTGCGGGCGGTCCGGTCGGCGCGGCGGTCGGAGCCGGAGTCGGCGCGGCGTTCGGAGTCGGCGCGGTCGTCGTCGAACGCGGCAAACACATCCGCATCAACAAAGATCAGCAAATTCGCATTAAAACGGTTTACGAAACACAAATCAGGTAATCAATTACGAATTTCAAATTACGAATTACGAATGCTGAATTTTTTCTTCAGTTCGTAATTTGAAATCTGAAATTCGTAATTAAAATTTTGGCGCGAGCCGAGCCAATACGCGCCGCTTGAAATCCACGAAATTCGCCGCAGAGTTTTTTTCAGTTCTCTTTTTTGAGCTTTGCGCGGAGTTTCGTGGATATTTTTTTGGGCGATGAACGACGATTTGAACCCAAACTTTATCGCCCTTTTAACCGATTTCGGTGTGCGGGATTATTTCGTCGGCGCGATGAAGGGCGCGATTTTGACAATCAATCCAAACGCCCGAATCGTTGACATTACGCACGAAATCGAACCGCAGAACGTCGCGGCGGCGAGCTTTACTTTGCGGGCGTGTTATAAAAGTTTCCCCGTCAAAACAATTTTCGTCGCCGTCGTTGATCCCGGAGTCGGCTCGGACCGAAAAGCGATTTTGGTTGAAACCGAAGATTATTTTTTCATTGCGCCGGATAACGGGTTGTTGAGCTTCGTGTTTGACGAAGAAAAGAATCGTCGGGTTTTCGAGTTGACGAACGAGAGATTTACCGCCCGGAACATCAGCGCGACCTTTCACGGGCGCGACGTTTTTGCTCCCGCTGCCGCCCATCTTTCAAAAGGCGTTTCGCCGGATTCGTTCGGCGAGCGAACTAAAAGCTACATTCGACTTCGGGAGAACAAGCCGCACCGAATTTCAAACGACGAAATCGAAGCCGAAATTACTCACGCCGACCGTTTCGGCAACCTTATCACCAATCTGACCGCCGCTGATTTGCCGGAACATTTTACGATTAAAATAAACGAAACGACGATCAGCCAACGGCGTAACTTTTTTGCCGAAGCCGATGCGAATGAGGTATTTATGATTGTCGGCAGCGCGGGCTTTTTGGAAATCGCCGCCTTTCGAGATTCGGCGAAAAGATTGTTAAATGCCGAAGTCGGACAGAAAATAATCGTGACAAACTCTTAATTATCCGTAACTTGTAACTTACAAATCGTTTTGCTAAATTTAAATCACGCAAAAATCTAATAATTTTAGGGGTTTATCAACAAATGAATACAGCAACAGAATCAACCGCCGCGACCGCCGGACTGCGCGGCGTGGTTGCCGCGCAGTCCGCCATCGGCGATGTCAACGGCGAGCAGGGAATTTTGATTTATCAGGGCTACGACATTCACGATCTGGCTGAAAATTCGACGTTCGAGGAAGTAATCTACCTGCTTTGGAACGGGCGTTTGCCGAAAAAAGCGGAACTCGAAGATTTGAAAACGCAGTTTCAGGCGAACAGCGAAATCCCGACGGAAATCGTCGCAATGATGAAGACTTTCCCGAAAGACGCGAACCCGATGGACGTGCTTCGCACGACGGTTTCCGCGCTCGGATTTTATGATGCGGACGGACACGGCACCGACCGGGCGACCGCCGTCAAAACCGCCGTCAAATTAACCGCGCAAATCGGAACGCTCGTCGCCGCCTGGGAAAGAATTCGCACGGATAAAGATGTGATCGCGCCGGACAAATCCCTCAGCATCGCGGAAAACTTTTTATATATGTTCCAGGGCAAAAAACCCGAAGCCGACGAAGCGCATATTTTCGATGTCGCTTTGATTCTCCACGCCGACCACGAATTGAATGCCTCGACCTTTACAACCAGAGTTATCGCCGGAACGCTCGCCGATATTTACGGCGCGGTCACGGGCGGCATCGCGGCACTCGCCGGACCGCTGCACGGCGGCGCGAATACGAACGTGATGAAGATGCTCAAAGAAATCGGCAGCGTGGAAAACATTGATTCGTGGCTCGGCAAAGCGTTGGAAGAAAAGCGCAAAATTATGGGCATCGGACACGCCGTTTATAAAACCGAAGACCCGCGAGCGACGTGGCTTCGCAAGTTCTCGAAACAGTTGGGCGAGAAAAAAGGCGAGATGAAATGGTTCGCTATGTCGGAGAAAATCGAGCAGGAAATGCTGGAGAAAAAAGCGATGCACCCGAACGTGGATTTTTATTCGGCATCGGCGTATTTTCTGATGGATATTCCGCTCGACCAATTCACGCCGATTTTCGCCGTCTCGCGCATTTCCGGCTGGACGGGACATATTTTAGAGCAATACGGCAACAACAAACTGATTCGCCCGCGCGCCGAATACATCGGCAAACGCGACCAGAAATACACGCCGATTGACGAGCGGTAAAGTGGCAAGGCAAATAAATAACAAAAAGCAGGCAGAACATTTCGTCTGCTTTTTGTTATTTATCGTGAAGAATTTGCCAACGGATTTTAACGATGAATCTAACCGCGACAAATTGATAAACAGACCGCTGGCGGAAGTCAGAATCGAAAACGGCAGTGAGTTAAACCTTAACAACCAGATTTTCGGTTTCGTTCAGAGTCCAAACGCGGAACGCGCTTTGTCTTATCCGCAGAGCAAAGCGCGGCGGATAAGACAAAGCGCGAGCGCGGACTCTGAACGAGGAAAGCGATTCCAAAAACTTCGGTTACAAAATATCAGGCAATTTCCTTATAGTAATTTTCAGCCAATTCCGATTCGCGCTTTTGGAAAATGCTTGAATGTCTGATGCCGAGTTTGTGCAGGCGAAATTTTAAAGACGTGTTCAACACGCCGAGACCGTAGCGCACCGAACGCGAAAAGTTGATGGACGAGGCTTCGGCGAAATAGCGCGTCGGGCAGGAAATTTCGCCGATGCGAAAATCAAAAAAGACGGTTTGCGCGATCATTTCATTATCGAAAACGAAGTCGTCAGAGTTTTCTTCGAGCGGCAGAGTTTCCAGAACTTCGCGGCTGAACGCACGAAAGCCGGTGTGATATTCCGACAATTTGTAGTTCATCAGCAGATTCTGCGCCAGAGTCAAAAAGCGGTTGGCGACGTATTTGTAAACCGGCATTCCGCCTGCGAGCGCACCTTTGCCCAAAATGCGCGAGCCTAAAACCGCGTCGTATTCGCCGAACGCGACCATTCCCGCCATCGGCACGATCAGGTGCGGCGAATACTGGTAATCAGGGTGAACCATCACCACAATATCCGCGCCGCGCCGCAGGGCTTCGCGGTAGCATGTCTTCTGGTTGCGCCCGTAACCGAAGTTTTGCGCGTGTCGAAAGACCTTCAAACCGAGTTTGTTGGCGATTTCAACGGTCGAATCCGCGCTGTCGTCGTCAACCAGGAGAACTTCATCAACGACACCACGCGGAATTTCCGCGACCGTTTTCGACAAGGTTTGCGCCGCGTTGTATGCGGGCATAACGACGATGGTTTTGCGTTCGTTGAGCATTCTGTAAAAAAGCGGTCGGAACTTTTATCAGCCCGTTGGCGGAGGTTCTCGAAGAATGAATTTCCTTTCATCCGGCGGACAATACGCCTTTGCCCGTCGTGAACGGATTGAGATTGTCTGTTGAGAAAGTTCCCTAGAATGTTACCAATCTTTTAACCCTTCCGCTATTTTAAGTTTTAGTATTTTGTTGCTGCTTTTTATTGGCTTCTAATTTGAACCTTTGAAGTAGCTAATTTAAAACAGATTGTTGATTAATAATAGTCGCTCGCCTGATTCGAGCAAGCGGTTGAATCTGGTCGAGCTTTGGCAATGCCATATTTTGCAGACCTTCGTTACAATTCGTGCAAACGGCGCGAAGGTTTTGCGGAGTGTCATCGCCGCCTTTTGATTGATCGAGAATATGCCCCGTCGTTAATTGCACGGTTCGATTTCCGCCGAATGGGTCGGGGTCGCCCGCCGTAACGCCGCACGTTTGGCAAGTGCAGCCGTTTCTTTCAAGCATCCAAGCGCGAGTTTCGCCATAGCTCGTAATAACCATTCTTTTGAAAACTCGCTAAAATTAAAAGTCCCATTAGCCCATCGCGCTGTATTTCGCTCGCGTAATAGAATTTTTAGATAAACTGGGAATTCAATCTGTTACCGTCTCTACGCCTCAAGCAGAAAAATTTTTAGACGAAATCTTCGACGGGTCAAACTGCAGAGTTACTGCTTTGTTAAAATTAAACTTGCCCGAAATCACGGCTTTAGCTCCCCGCGCTGCAATCTTCGTCGGCAATGATTCGGGTATCGCGTACATCGCGGCGGCGGTGGACACGCCGAGCGTCGTCGTCCTCGGCTCGTCAAACATCAATCATTGGCGACCCCGGACGAATGCGCCGAACGAAATCGTTTTTGAGAAGATGGATTGCCAGCCGTGCGCTCGATATATTTGCGGAGAATACGGCAGAGCGGAATGTATTCGCCGCGTAACCGTCGAGCAAGTGATTAACGCGGCAGAAAGAGTTTTAGCTGAATCTGCCGAACAAATTTAGACGGCTCTGGATTCTTCCGCCGGTCGCGCAATGAATCCGAAATACGCGGCGACGAACGCGGTTCCGGCGTGCAGCCAAACGTCGTGTCCGTAAATCGGAATTAGCCCGAAGGTCGTATTGGTCGCCGGAATCATTCCGAGAATCGCCAGCAAACCGTAGAAAACGGCTAAACCTTTCCAGAAGAAACGCGCTCCGCTCAGACTTCTGGAACCCAGAATGCCCAATGCGCCGACAATAATATGAACCAGATTATGCAGCACGTTGACGGGAAATAATCCCAGTGCTTTACCGTGTGCCATCTCCACCGACAGCGGTTGCATATCGGCACTATGCGGTGTCAGTGCGGGAATAAATCCGGCAATTCCGGCGATAATGTAAACGATGCCGAGAACGAGTGCAAATGTTCGTATCATGACTTTCACCTCATTTTTTTGGTCGGACTGCTTTCCACGCATTTTAGCATAGTTTTCCTGCGGTCAGGAATGCCGACGAATTTTATTTGATGAATTGGACGATAAGAGGTTATCGAGCGATGGACGTATAAATTTCGCCGACTATTTATTAACGTCAAAAGTTAATAATTGATTCAGCGATTTCGCGGAAAATTTACCTTGCCCCTTTGTTCGATTATCGTTAAACTTGCCTCGTGAACTTTGAATGGGACGAGAGCAAAAATCAGGTAAATATTGATAATCACGATTGGGATTTTGCCGATGCTCACCAAGTTTTCGACGCGCCGATGCTGATTGACGTTGACGACCGAAAAGATTACGGCGAGGAACGCTTTGTCGGAATGGGCTTTTTGAAAAACTTTGTCGTCGTCATCGTATTTACCGAACCGGACGCGCAAACAGTTCGCGTTATTTCTTTACGCGAAGCATTAAAATATGAACGGGAACAATTTGAAAAATACATCGCAAGCCGACTGGTCGAAAATTGAAGCGTTGACCGACGAAGAAATTGACACTTCCGATATTCCACCGCTTGACCAAAGGTTTTTCGCCAACGCCAAATTGCGAATGCCGAAAGGCAAAGTCGCCGTCGTCGTCAGCGTGGACGAAGATGTGAGCGAGTGGTTTCAGGCGCAGGGCGAAGAATCCAGAAATCTGATGAGCGCGGCGTTGCGAATATACGCCGAAGCGCATTGGGAAACACGCCGCTGAATGAACATTTTAACCAATATATTTGAGTCATAACGAAATCCGCCAACATTATGCACAAACAAATTTTTGAGCGGTTGCGAACTCTTGATGCTGCGCCTAATCAAACACTAATTGACTCATATAATTCTCATTTTATACGCAAAGCCAAAAACGAAAATCTCAAACTTATCGTTAATGAAAACGTAAGGCCGTGCTTTTTTAGCGGTGATATTGAAACGAAAGGAAAAGTCGTTACAATCAGCCTTAATCCATCTTATACTCCGCAAGTTACTGAAAAAGAGCAAGCTAATAAGAATTTTGATGAATGGTATGAATTCTGCCGATTTCGATTTGAGCAGTATAAATCTGATTCAGCAGTGCATAATGTCTTCAAAAATTTATTTAAAGTAATTGCGCCAACAGAAATTTGGAAAAATTCTGATAGAAGGAATTATCTTCAAGCTCATTTGCTTAACTTAGATTGGTGCTTTTACTATTCAAAACAATTTCCTTCCAATTTCAAAAAAATGCCTGAAGTTCTGCGACGTAATATCTTTGAAACTTGGGACAAAAATCTAGATTGGTTAATTGAAATAAGTGAACCGCGTTATATTTTTGCACACGGTAGAGCGATTCAAAATTGGATCAGTCAAAATACAACTGAACTTGAAATTACAATTGAGTTGGAGAACAGCCGCCAGCAATCTTGTTGCTTATTTGAAGGAAAATTCACAAATACAAAAATTCCAGTTTATTATTTGGAACATTTCATTAATGTTGTAAATGAAACAGAAACACTTAAGCTATATAAATAGCTTTGTCAACAGACCGAAAACTTAGCCGTTTCTTGACACTACTCCGCCGAGCTATTACTATTTATAGTTTCGGCTTTACTGCCAAAAGTGTATCTATATGTTCGAGTCTTTATCCGACAAGTTAAAGAAAACGCTAAAAAACCTGCGCGGCGAAGGGAAACTTACGCCTGAGCATGTGGATCTCGCTCTGAAAGAAATTCGGATGGCGTTGCTCGAAGCCGATGTCAATTACAAAGTTGCCAAAGATTTTGTTGAAAATGTTCGCATAAAAGCCGAAGGTCAGGCGGTTTGGCAGGATTTAAAGCCGCACGAGCAGGTTGTCAAAATCGTTTATGACGAGCTTGTCGAATTATTCGGCGGAACTTCTTCGCGGCTGG
>JAYVKL010000327.1:0-11671 GCA_043768465.1 Pyrinomonadaceae bacterium | reverse complement strand
TGTATGGCAGACTAAAGTCTGCCACCGCCGTCGAGAGTCGGGTCTGAGCGAGGCGGCAGACTGAAGTCTGCCATACACTGATTAGCAATCTGCTCTAGGCGTATCAAAGGGTCAGAACCGCCGGCGGTAGCGGACGGGTTTTCCGCGCCTGAACCCATCCGCTACCGCAGGCGGGTTTTGACAGGACGCACTATTCAACTTGAATTGGTATTATTTACTGAAAACCCGCCGGAATCGGTTTGTCATTGTTCTGCCCGAGCTACTGCGCCAAAAAACCTCCGTTTGTGCTGTTTAAGATAAACCAGAAACCCGTTGACGGGCGAAAAACCGCGAGGTCGGTTTTGCCGTCGCCGGTATAATCAGCCGGAACCGGCATATCGTTTCCCAATCCAAATACCGCAGCGGTTAATCCGGCAGTGCTTTGCCGCAAAAACCAAGTGCCGTTCGACGGGCGGAAAACGGCGATGTCGGCTTTGCCGTCGCCGTCGTAATCCGCCGGAACCGGTTTGTCGCTCGGTAATCCGAACTGCACCGCGCCGTAATTGGTCGCCGGATTGGTCGAAGTGAACCAAGTTCCGGTTGACGGACGATAAACCGCCAAATCAATTTGCCCGTCGCCGGTGTAATCAGCCGAAAGCGGAATGTCGCCGCTGCTGCCAAACTGAATGCCAACGAATCCTGCCAGACTTCGCTGCAAATACCAGGTTCCGGCTGACGGGCGGAAAACGGCGAGGTCGGTTTTGCCGTCGCCGTCGCCGTCGGCGGGCGTGATTATATCCTCGCTCGCTCCGAATGTTTGTCCGAGAAAACCGGCTTGGCTGCGCTGGACGAACCAGGTTCCGACCGACGGGCGATAAACGGCGAGGTCGTCGCGCCCGTCGCCGTCAAAATCGAATTGGTGCGGACGCGGCGCAGCCGCTGCGCTGTTTTGATAACGAGCCAACCCGAAATCTTCGTCTGAGCCGGGTCTGGCAGAGCCGTCAGCGATAATTTTACCGTCGCTTTGCAGCGCGATTGCGCGAGCGATGTCAACACTGGATCCAAACGGCGTGATCACTTTGCCGCCGGTGCCGAAGGTGGTATCCAGAGACCCGTCGGTGTTATAACGCGCCACGGCAAAGTCGATCACCGTGCTACTCGGAAGACCGGTTTGTCCCGCGAGAATCAGCTTGCCGTCGCGCTGCTTTGTTATTGCGAGTGCCTGGTCGTTTGACGAATTATCAAAATTGGTGAGAGTTATTCCGTTCGTGCCGAATGAAGCGTCGAGCGAACCGTTAATATTGTAACGCACTACGGAAAAGTCAAAGGTGGAATTACTTCCCAGCCCGTTTCCGGCGGTCACGATTTTACCGTCGGTTTGAATCGTTACCGCCGAAGCCCGGCTGAAAGTTCCGGCGGAGGTGATCACTCTGCCGTCCGTGTCGAACGAACCGTCGAGCGAGCCGTTAAGGTTGTAACGCGCCAGAAAGATTCGGGTGGTGCTTCTTCCCGCCGCGACGATTTTGCCGTCGCTTTGCTGGGCGACCGTGAACGCTTCGTCACGCTGACCGCCATCTGGATTATCGGTTAAAACTATGCCGTCCGCGTCGAACGAAGTGTCGAGCGAGCCGTTGGCGTTAAAGCGCGCCAAAGCAAAGTCGCTGCCGCCGATGAGAGGACCGCTATATCCGGCGACCACGATTTTGCCGTCGGTTTGGATGATGATGCTGTTGATGACATCTTCAAGTTGGTCGCTGCTGACCGTTACCGAGATCATTCCGTCCGCGTCGAACGAAGCGTCAAGATCACCGTTGATATTGTAGCGGGCGAGCGCGAAACGACTTTTGCCGAAATTGACGTTATGGTTTTCACCCGCGACGACAATTTTGCCATCGCTCTGAAGGGCAACGGCGTATGCCGCGCAACTCGTGCCGATCAAAGTTGTGAGTTTCTCATCTCCGCTGAAATCATTGCCCGAAATGACGTTGCGTGCGGCGGCGGTCATTCCGCCGATGCGGTTGTTCGGCGAATTCTGATTGATGATGATGCCGTCGAAATTCGGCGAAGCGTTATTGCCGCTCGTGTCCGTGCCGATGTAGTTGCCTTCGATGACGTTGCCGCCGCCCTCGGAGATGAAAATTCCCACGCCGCTGCCCGAACTTAAAAAGCGGTTGATGACAAATCCTTTGATGACGCAGTTGTTGGCGCGAATACTGAATCCGATTGCGCCGAGTGTATTCGCGCCGTTTAATTCGATTATCGGAATTCCGCCGAAGCCGGGCTGGGTGGTCGCGTCGAGAATAATCGTGTCGTTGATGCGCGGCAGCGGCGAAGCGAGCGTTATCGAATAAGGTGCGCCTCCCGCGATGTTAAAGCTGACGGTCTGCGTTCCGGGCGCAGCGTTGGCATCGGTGATCGCCTGTCGCAAAGAACCTGTGCCGCCGTCGTTCTTGTTGGTCACAACGGAAGAACCGAAGATATTGAAAGTGCTGCTCGTCGCGGCGGTCAGTGAACCCGACGCGGCGATTAAAGTGTAGCCGCTGCCCTAGTTGTTGATGTTCAGATTATCGAACACGGCGATGCCGTTCGCGGCATTCCGCGTGACTGTGCCGGAGAGCGTTCCGCTGTTCGGATTGCTGCCGACGGCGATTGTCACCGCATTCGTCGCGGTCGTTATCGTATTGCCGTTCGCGTCTTGAATCGCTACTTGGACGGCGGGCGTGATCGCCGCGTTCGCGGTGGTGTTGGACGGCTGTCCGACGAATGCCAGACGGCTCGCCGCGCCGGTCGTGATGTTGAAAACGCTGCTCGTCGCAGCGGTCAAACTGCCGGAAGCCGCCCGCAAAGTGTAGCCCGTTCCCAAGCTGCTAATGCTCAGATTATTAAATGTGGCGATGCCGCCCACGGCGTTCCTGACAACCGTTCCCGAAAGCGCTCCGCTGTTCGGATTCGTTTGAATCGCCATCGTAATCGCCGCGCTCGAATTGGTCATCGTGTTACCGAATTGATCCTGCACCGCCACCTGAATCGCGGGCGTGATGTTTTGTCCGGCAACCGTATTTGTCGGCTGCACGGTAAAACCGAGCCGGTTCGCCGCGCCGGAAACATTGACGGTCGCCTCGCTGGTCGCGCCGAACGAGTCCGTCACGCGCACCGTGTCGGTAGTGCCGCCCGTCGTTCCCGCCGTGTAAATTCCGGTTGTCTGATTGATCGTCGCGCCGGAATTATTCGTTGCAATCGAAAAACTGTAACCGGGAACGCCGCCCGCCGCCGTGAAAGTCTGCGCCGCGCCGGTTGGCACGTTCGCGCTCGAAGGCGCGATGGAAAGCGCGGTCGGGCAATTATTGTTAAAAACCCAACTTGCATTGTTGCCGCCGCTGTTCGTTCCGCTGAAAACCGTTTTCGTTCCCGTGCCGCTCATATTTTGCAAGTCAACATCTATCAACCGGTAGATTCCGCCGCCCGTCCAACTGCGCTGCGCCGCGCTCGACGAGCGAATCGTAATCGAGTCGGTTTCGGGGCAATTCGCGCCGCCGCCCTGCAAATCAATCGTTCCTGAATTAGAGACGTTGCCGCCGAGCGTGATCGTCGCCGCCGAGTCGTTGACCAGTTTTCCATTTGCGCCGACGTTCAACGCGCCGGTCGTCAGATTTGAATTATTGTTCAAATAAAGCGTTCCGCTCGTGATGTTCAAAGTCGCCGGGAAGCCGCTCGCCGGCAGAAGCAAACTGCCGTTCGCCGTGACGGTGCTGCCGGCGCCTTTGTCAATTGTTACCGATGCGAAAAACACGGAGAAAGGAGTGTTGTTGGGATTTGAAAAAGTCTGATTGGCGTTTCCGGCAAAACGCAGGTTTCCATTAAAACCCGCGTCAAAAATGTTTCCGACCGTTACGTCGCCGAGTGCTTCGACGGTTCCGGTGGCAATGCCGCCGGTCGTCAATTCGAGCGTTCCGGCGACAATAAATTTATCGTTCGCCTGCAATTCCACCGCAAAACCGTCGCGGTCAATTTGGAGATTATTAAAGACGAGCGCGTTTGGCGTTGCCGCCGAATCAACATCAACGGTAAAAACGCTCCGCTTGAAAATGAATTTGCCCGTGCCGGGATTAAAAGCCGCCGCCGCCGTGACGGTGAACGCGCCGCTCGTGTTGACGATTGCACTGCCGCCGTTGAAAGTTCCGCCCGTCAGCACGAATGCGTTGTTGCAGTCAACCGTGCCGCTGCCGGCGTTGAAAGTTCTGCCGCCGAGCGCGAATCCCGATGAGCCATTGGTGAGACTTATACCGCCGCCGCCGCCGGTGAACGTCCCGCCCGTTTGAATGTATCCTAAATTACCCAGATTAAAATTCACGCCGCCCGGCTCAATCGTTCCGGTTTGCAGACGCAATTTTTCCTTGAACTCGACGGTTCCCGCGCCGCTCGTATTGACGATTGTATTCGTTGCATTGAGCGTGATGCCCGGTATTATGACTCCGGCGGGAATCGTTATGATCCGCGTCGCCGTTCCGGTAATCGCCAGAATTCCGCCGGTCGAACTGGAGCCTTGCGTGAAAGTCGGAGCCACCGCGACACTGCCGCGAGCTTCGACGGTTCCGCCTTGAAATCCGCCGGTGACGAGTTCAACGGTGCCGTTCGCCACTAAAGTATCGTTCGCCTGTAAATTAACGGAAAAGCCGCCGCGATTTATCTGAATATCGTTAAAAGCGACGCTGTTCGGTACTGCCGCCGAATCCACGTTGACCAAACCGTCGCTGCCGTCAAAAACGACTTTGCCCGTGCCGGGATTAAAGGCTGCGCTTGATGTAATGGTAAAAGTGCTTTGCGTGAACAATATCGCGCTGCCGCCGTTGAAAGTTCCGCCCGTCAGATTGAAAATGCCATCGCAGTCAATCACGCCGCTGCCGCCGTTAAATGTTCCGCCGCTCTGGTTAAAACCGCTGCCGTTTGAGCCAATCGTGATGTTTGACGCGCCCTGCGAAATTATTCCGGTGTAGCTGTTATTTATTTGAAAACCGACACCCGGAACATTGATGTCAATCGTCGCGTTCTTCGCGCTTGCGCCGTTAAAAATAGCCGTGTCATTTAAAGCCGGAACCGCGTCGCAAGTCCAGTTCAATGCCTCCGACCAATTCCCGCTCGCGCCGCCGCCGTCCCAGGTTTTTTGATTGGCGACACACGCCGCCGCGACCGTGGCGCTGGCGTTCGCCGTCGCATTATTCGCGTCCGTCACGCGCACGGTGTCCACCACGCCCGCCGTTGTTCCCGCCGTATAAACTCCGATAACCGGATTGATTGCCGCGCCCGAATTGTTCGTTGTAATCGAAAAACCGTAAGGCGCAACCCCGCCCGCAGCGGTGAAGTTTACCGTTCCGCCCGTCTGCACGTTGGCGGCTGACGGCGTAATCGAGAGAGCCGCCGGCAGTAGATTATTGATAATCGCCAGCGGCGCGAGCGACGTTAAACCCGTCGTGCAGAGAGTTGGAAAAGCGTTTGCCGACGCCGTGCGATTCGTCCAAAAGTTGTTTTCCAGATGAACAATCTGCAAACCGGCGAACTGCGCCGGAGTGAACGCGGGCAGATTAAAACAGACGGTCGGATTGCCGGTGAACGCCGCGCTCGTGGTGATGTCATAAATCAGTCCGGTGTGAGTTCCCGACGGCAAAGCCGGAAACAGATTTTTATCGAGCGGAATAATCTGCGTCGTTCCGGCAGCCGCTACATTCGGAAAAGTAACGGTCGCGTCGCCGATAATCGTGCTGACAGCTTCGGGTGCCGATTTTGAAGCGTCGGCGTTCGCGGCTGGTTGAAAATTATTGGTCGAGATGGAGGCATCGCTCCAGATGTTTTTTGTCGGTTCGATATTCCGAATCAGCGACATCAAATCGCCCGCCGACGTTTCCGGCAAAACGGAGAATCCGGTTGGCGTGACGGCGGTTTTGAGTTTTCCGGCGATTCCGACGTTGAAGATTGATGTGATTTCCGCGCCGGTCAAAGCGCGATTGTAAAGCGATGCTTCATCTATTCCGGCTCGAGACAAAATATCAAAACCGTTAAATCTGGCGCTGCCGATATACAAAGGGTCAGCGGAGTTAAAAAGCGTTCCGGTAGTTGTGGCTTGAGGAGTAATATCCAAAACGCCGTTGATATAGATTCGTAAGGTAGCTCCGTCGTAGGTTGTGGCGATGTGCGTAAAAGTGTTGAGCGGAAGTTGACTCGTGCTGAGTGCATTGTCAAGCGTTGAGCCATTAGCGACGCGATTAACGACTCGACGGTCTGGGGTGAATCCAATCCCGTAGGACTGAGTGCCGACAAATTGAAAAACGCCTTTGGAGATGAAAAATGTCTCGCCTCCCGCCGCGCCTTCCGCAGTCGGTTTAACCCACATCCCAATCGTAAAAGCGTTGGTAAAATCCAGCGACGCATTATCGGGAGCTTGAACGCTTTGACTGCCGGTAAAATTAAAATCCTGTCCGACTCGACCTATGGCAAACGAACTGTTTCCGACAAACGCACCGTTGTTATTATTTCCTGAAATGTCGTTGGCGTTGCCGTCGCCCGCGAACCAAGCGACTAAACCCGTTGGCGCAGTCGTCGCCGTCGGCTGGCATTCTCCGGCTGTTCCGGCGTTGGCGATTGCCGCGATTTCCGGCGCGGAAAGGGCGCGGTTGTAAACCGAAACTTCGTCAGCCGAAAATGGGCTGCCGGAGCCGTCCGCGTTTATTCGGAAAGGCTCGGCGGGCGAACTTTTTAAGTTGCCGCTGAAAAAGTTTCCAAACGGAATGTTCGTCGCCTGCAATACGCCGTCAACGTAGAGTTTGACGTTATCGGTCGGCGAACCCGCGCCGTTGTAAGTTAAAGCGAAATGGTGATAACTGCCGTCAGCCGTCACGATCACATTGGTGCTTTGATTGTGAGTGCGCGTGCCGTTTAAATCGGTCAAAATATATTCCATCTGCCATTGATTGGCTGGAAGATTTCCGCTGACCACCGTCGCGCCGCCTTCAAATACCAAAGTATAAGTCTGGTCGTTTGGAAAAGTGGTTTTGCCGATGAGCACAGTAAATGCTTGCGCCGGGTGAAGCGAATTATTTGCAAGTTTTATCCAAGCCTCAAGCGTTACCTGATTGCCCGCGATGTCGAGCGCGCCCGAACCGTCCGCCGTAAAATTAGTCGTATTTCTCGGCGCGGCAATTCAGAAAGCTTGTCCGTTTTGTCCGGCAACGAAAGATGTTGTTCCGGTCAAAGTCCCGTCATTGCGCGAGCGCGAATCGAGCGCGTTGCCGTTGGCGTTCCACCACGAAATCAAATTGACCGGCGCAGGAGCACAGGTTTGTGCCGCAATCGCCAAGCTCGACGCGCCGAGCATTAAACTTAAAAGCAAAAACTTTTAAATCGTGTTTTTCATTTTCTTTTCTCCTCGCGGGTCTTAAAAAGCTAGGTGATTTGATATTCTTATACCAATTTAGTTTAAGAAGTGCGTAAAGTTCTGAGTTCACCCTTTCAGCGTGTTGCCGCCAGCGAAGCGCAGCGGCGGCGGCGGCAAAGTGCGTTCCGCGTTTGAACTCAGAACTTTACGCACCACTTGATTTGAATCGGTATTAGTTTCCAAACGCCCGCGTTCGACGGCGGCGGATTTCGCCATTTAGCGGAAGACTGAACGCGATTTGAACCGGCATCCGATCAGACTCGAATCGCGTTCAGCCTTTAATTTATCGTTACAAACCGGCGACGATGCGCGTGGCGGCTGCCTGAGTTATTTCGAGCGGCTGGCAGTTGTTCACCGATGTATCGCAGGTTACGACCGTCGCCTGACTCGCCCAGGTATCGGTCGCGGGCGAGTATTGAATGACGCTCGTAGCCTTCAAGGTTCCGGCGGCGGCTCCCTGCGGCGTGAACAAAAACTTGATGAACGTGAACGGAAAGCGGTTTTGTCCGGCGTATTTCCAGGTTCCGTGTCCGGGACCGGCTGCCAGATTGATTTGGAAAAACGGGAAGTTGTTGCTCTCGACGATTCCGCCGCCGTCGCCGAACGTCATAAACTCGTCGAACGCCGGCAGCGTCGTCGGCGTGATTCTGATTTTTCAGGCTCCGAGCAGCGCGTCCTTGCGCGAACAGTGGTGGCAGTCGTCCCGACTCTGCACCTCCGCCATCTTCGGTTCCTGCGCGTTGACCGGGATTAAAAATGCCGTTAAAAACACGGCGATCAAACAGTTGAACATAATAATTTTGATTTTCATTTTTTCGTCTCCTGAATTTTTATCTGCAAAAGTTTTGCAGGGAATTTTGACAGATCAGCAGATGCCAGCCGGTCGTCCCCTTTGAATGAATCGCGCCCGTTCCGATTTGGCGAATAATTTCCCGCGCGCCTAAACGGGCAATACTGACGGCGGCATCCAAATCGAGCATTCCAACTTCCGCTTCGCAGTTTTCGCAAAAACCTCGAATCGCGTTTTGCCGTTCGCGCCGCAGAATATAAATTTCGCGCACGGCGGAAGCGGTTAAAATTTTCTTTCCATTTGTCATCGTTTCGGTTGAAATGAGCCTGAACAAAAACATTCAGCTTGCCAGCCGACCGCTTTCCCTAAAGCCTTTCAACAATTTTTCGCTCGCTGTTTAAGCATCTAATCAAAACCGGCAGGCGAAGTCCTGAATTTTTTCTCCATTATTTCTCAGAGGTCTTTATGACTAATAAAAACGGGCATTTAAGAGAATTCGGAAAGTTTCGACTGGACGCGGAAAAGCGCGTTTTGTGGTGCGGCGACCAGCCGGTCAATCTGGCTCTAAAGGAAATCGAGATGCTTTGCGTTTTGACGGAAAACGGCGGCGGCGAAGTTGTCACCAGAAACGAGATGCTCGAACGAGTCTGGCAAAATTCGTTCGTTGAAGAAAGCAATTTGTCGCGCCACATCTACGTTTTGCGAAAGACGTTTAAGGATTTCGGCGAAACCGGAGAATTGATTCAAACCGTGCCGCGTCGCGGTTATCGCTTCGCGGGCGAAGTGCGCGAAACGAAAAACGGCGGCAGCGAAATCATCATCGAGCGACACGCCGTTTCACGGACTCTGATCGAATATGTTTCGGACGAAACCGAAATTGAAACGCGGGAACATCCGAATGCGAAAATAACGGAAATAACCGCCGTTTTTTCACCGGAACAAAAGCCGTTCGTCCTGCCTGCGTCCGTTCCGGCGAAAGCCGCTCGCGGTCGTTTAACTTTCGCGCTTCTTGTCTTTCTGGCTGTTTCGACGGTCGGTTCGATTTGGTATTTTCGCGGCAATCCGGCGGCGACGGTGAAAAAACCAATTAAGACGATGGCGATTTTGCCGCTGCAATCTTTGAACAAAGATGACGACGACGAAGCGTTCGGACTCGGAATCATCGAAAGCCTCGCGGCGCGGCTCGGGAATCTCGAACGGCTGGTCGTGCGCCCGACCGGTTCGGTCAAACAAATCTCCAAAAGCGAAACCGACCCGCTCGAAATCGGGCGAAAATCAAAAGCCGACGCGGTTTTGACGGGAAGTTTTCAACGCGCCGCCGGACGGATTCGCGTAACGATTCGCCTGCTCAACGTCGCCGACGGTTCGCAGATTTGGGCGGGAAACTTTAACGAAAATGAAACGGATATTTTCAAGTTGCAGGATTCGCTCGCCGCGCAAGCCGCCGATTCGCTGGTTGACAAACTCTCTTCGGACGAGCGGCGGCAGCTCGCTTCGCGCCTGACCGAAGATGTCGAAGCGTATCAGCCTTACCTGCGCGGGCGATTCGCCTGGAATAAACGCACGCCGGAAGGTTTCGCCGACAGCATTCGTTTTTATCAGGCGGCGATTGACCGCGACCCGAATTTCGCGCACGCCTTCGCCGGACTCGCTGATTCTTACAGTATGCTCGCCGATTTTTACGGTCTCGCGCCGCACGAGGCGTATCCGAAAGCGAAGGCGGCGGCGGTGCGGGCTTTGGAAATCAATGAAAATCTCGCCGAAGCGCACACTCCGCTGGCTTGGATTCTGCAAACTTACGAGTGGAATTGGGACGGCGCGGAACGTGAATACCGGCGGGCAATCACCTTAAACCCGAATTACGCGACGGCTCATCAATGGTATGCCGAATTTTTGATGGCGACGGGACGGCACGAAGAGGCGTTGGCGGAAATCGGATGCGCCAATGCACCTGATCCGTCCTCGATGATTATCAACGCGGTCGAAGGCTGGGTACTTTTTCACGCCCGCGACCACGACCGCGCCATCGAACAATACCGAAAGACGGCGGAACTCGACCCGAACACGCCACTGCTCGGCTGGTATGTCGGCAAAATTTACGAGCAGAAGGAAGATTACGAAAACGCCATTGCCGCCAACGAACAATCCATCGCTCGCTCCGACGGCAGCGGCGCGGCTGAACAAAGCGCACTCAGAAAAGCCTACATAAATGCGGGAGTGGAAGGTTATTGGCGGGAAAAACTCGAATTGCTGAAAACTCAAGCGCGCATTAAACCGGTCGAATTTTATGAAATGGCGGAAATTTACGTTCGTCTCGGCGACCGGGAAAAAGCGTTCGCCCTGCTGGAAAAATCTTTACAGCAGCGTGAATACTCAATTATTAATCTGAAAGTGTCTCCGGCTTTAGACAACCTGCGCGCCGCGCCGCGCTACCGTGAACCTTTGCGGAAGATGAATCTTCAGTAAAAAATGCTCTGCGACCTTTGCGCCTCTGCGTGAAAAAATTGCTAAAAAAACCGGATAGCTTCGATTAAATACAAAACATTTTCACGCAGCGGCGCAGAGGTCGCAGAGAAAATGCCCTGAAACGATGAAAAGTTTTAATTTTGGTTCGCATCAAAAGCAAAAGATAGTCGTCCATAATTGAGTTTCACCATTCCTGTCACAATCAAAAAGTATTTTTAAGATCGTATTTGGAAATTCAAAAAAGATTGGCAATTCTGCATTTTACATTCGACATTCTGCATTTTTATCCGGTAAAAATTAAAAATGTAGAATGTCGAATGTAAAATTAAGCCGTCAACTTTTCGATTGAATGACTTTCCGACGCGCTCTAACTGTGAACGACTACTTTTTACCTTTCATCTTAAAAATCACGCACCCGCCGGGGCGAGTTTTTCGGCGACTTCGGCGGTCGAAGCGGCGGAGATTTCATCGGTTTCTTCGATCAAAGAATCGCTGACGATTTTCTCCTGTTCGAGATTGTGAATCGCGTAGCTGCCCGTCGCCGGGGAAGCCGAAGCGTCGCGTCCGACGTAGCGCAGAGTTTTCTCGCCGCTGATTTCCTTCAAAAGATTTTCGAGAAACGTCCAGCCGCCCATATTTTTCGGCTCTTCCTGCGTCCAGAAAATTTGCGCCGCGTTCGGATACGCCGCGAAAACTTCTTGCAATTTTGCTTTCGGAAACGGATAAAACTGTTCGAGCCGGATGATCGCCACGCGGTCGTCATTCGCGTCGGCGCGTCCGGTTTCCAAATCGTAAAAAATTTTGCCGGAACATAAAACCAGACGTTTGACTTTCGATTTGTCTTTAACTTTTAAGTCGTCAACCACCGGCTGAAACCCGCCGCTCGTCAATTCTTCGACGGTCGAACTCGCCGCCGGAAGCCGCAATAAACTTTTTGGGGTCATCACGATCAAAGGTCTGACGATTTCCTGTTTGACCTGCCGACGAAGCAGATGAAAATACTGCGCCGG
>JAYVKL010000326.1:0-3841 GCA_043768465.1 Pyrinomonadaceae bacterium | reverse complement strand
TGTATGGCAGACTAAAGTCTGCCACCGCCGTCGAGAGTCGGGTCTGAGCGAGGCGGCAGACTGAAGTCTGCCATACACTGATTAGCAATCTGCTCTAGTCAGCTTAAGTTCTAAATTTTACATTCTCAATCCTTCATTTTTCCGCGTAAAAATTTAGAGTGAAAAATGTAAAATTGAGAATTTCCGGTTTACGAGATAGCTTCTAAAAAATGCCGGACGCGCCGTTTTCAAAAAGCGCGTCGTATTCGACCGGCAAGGTTCCGCGCATTTTGTCGAATTCGCCTTCGGAAATCGCCTGCCGCATCACGGCGAGAACCGCGATTGAATGTTTTTTGGCGATTTCCAAATCTTGTGTTTTGCCGCGTTCCGCCGCCCGTTTGACGAATTCGTCAACGCTGAAACCTTCGCCTTCCGCTTCCGGGTCGCTTTTGTATTCGGTAATCAACGCGCCGATTTCCTCCGGCAACTGCGCGGCAAGTTTCGCCGGAGCGTTGCCCGCCAGATGGTCAGCTAATGTTTGCAGCACGGCACGCGCCGCGCTCAACGCCTCGTCGCTCGTTTCGACTCCGATTCGATCTTTTACTTCGCTTAAAAATTCGTGGTTTTGCATAATTATTTGAAAATTGCGAGCGGTCAACCGGCGAAATTACTGTAATTTAACTTCCGACTTTTTACCAAATTCGCGGCTCACTCGTCACAATGAAAATCCTTTTTATAATTCAATCGAAAGACTTCGGTCTTTGGGTAAAATTATGCCATTTAACCGGCAAAAAGAAAAAAGCGCACTGCCGGCGGCGACGTTTCAAATTCGGGCAAACGGTTTATTCGATTTCGTATTGGCGAAGTTTGTTGTAAAGCGTTCGCCGGTCAACGCCCAGAATTTTCGCGGCGGAGACGCGGTTGCCGTTGACGGCGGCGAGCGTTTGCAGAATATGTTTTTTTTCGATTTGAGCGAGCGTTCCCGCGAAATTTTCCGCCGCGTCGTTTTTGGAATTTGGAATTTGGAATCTGGAATTTGTCATCGAAGCCGGTAAATCTGCCGCGTCAATCGTCGCGCCGCCGAGCGCGGTGATGTAGGAAATGACGTTTTCGAGTTCACGGACGTTGCCGCGCCATTCGTGGTTCGTCAAAATCCGCAGCGCGACGGGCGTGACTTTGAAGTTTTTCGCGCCCAACTGCCGCGACCGTTTCGCCAGCAAATAAGCGATAATTTCCGGCAAATCGTCGCGCCGTTCACGAAGCGGCGGAATCTCGATTGGCAAAACATTCAAACGGTAAAATAAGTCTTCTCGAAATTTACCCGCGTCAATCAACTGCGTTAAATCCTGATTCGTGGCGGCGACGACGCGGGCTTTAAAGGCGATATCAACGCGCCCGCCGACGCGCCGGAAAACTTTTTCCTGCAAAACACGCAGCAGTTTTGATTGGACATTTAAAGATAGAGTTTCGACTTCATCGAGAAACAAAGTTCCATCGGCGACGGTTTCAAAAAGCCCGACGCGCATCTCCGTCGCGCCGGTGAAAGTTCCCTTCTCGTGTCCGAAAAGCTCGGCTTCGATGAGAGTTTCGGGAATCGAAGAGCAGTCGAGGGCGACAAAGTTTTTATCGTTGCGCCGACTCAGTTCGTGCAGTGCGCGGGCGGCGAGTTCCTTGCCCGTGCCGGTTTCGCCGGTGATTAAAACCGTGTCGCCCGTCGGCGCGAGGCGTTCGATAATCTGCTTCAAACGCTGAATCGCCAAACTGCTGCCGACGATTCTCTGCACGGCGGTTTGTCGTTTCACTTCGCTTTCGAGCGTCGCCACGCGCTCTTCCAAATTTCTCTCTTTCAGTGCGCGGGCGATGCGAAAAAGCACGTCGTCCATTTGAAACGGCTTGCTGACGTAATCGGTCGCGCCGTTTCTGATCGCCGCCACCGCCGCCTCAATCGAACCGAACGCGGTCATTAAAATCACAATCGCCCGCGAATTGATTTTTAAGATTTCGGCGAGCAGTTCCACGCCGTCGAGCGCGGGCATTTTAATATCGGTCAAGACCAATTCAAATTTTTCGGCGGCGAATTTGGCGAGTGCTTCCCTGCCGTCGGCGGCGGTTTCGACGGCGTAATTTTCGGCGGCGAGAAATTTCCGCAAAACATCGCGCATCGCCGTTTTATCGTCCACGACGAGAATTTTCGCGCCCAGATTATGCTTTGCTTTCGACATATCAGAAATGTTACCGCAAATTCGCCGGGAATCGAATCTTTGAAAAATTTGCCGTCATCTAAAATTGCCTGATAAATCGCCGCCAGCTTCCACTAGTAGTCAACTTTGACAAGGAACTACCGGCTTCAGTCGAACAGTAAATTTTTAAAACATTCCTTTCGTTACGCAAAGCATTAAAACAGACCGCTCGCATAAGTCGGAATTAAACGCCGATTTTTACTTGGTTTTAGCCGCGTTCATCGGCGTAGATCTGCGGTTAATTCCGACTTATGCAAGAGGTTTAATATGGAGCGAGAGCAATTTGAAAAACACATCACAAGCGAACCGGGCGAAACTTGAGGCGATTTCAACACGTCGCCGCGCATCCGGGTCGCGCTGCCCGGCGCACGATTTGAAGTTCGTTATAATGATAAAAATCACGACGGCGGCGGTATCGGTTTCGCCGGGCGGTTCGAGCGGCGGACGTGCCGCGCCGATTTCCACTCGCCGAGTTTAGCGGCGTTGTTGCGATAGACGATCTTCAGCATCGCGTCGAGAAACATTTCCGCGTCCATTCCGCGCTGGATTTCGTCGTCAATTCCGGCGGTTGCGCCGACGCTCTGCATACTCGCGCCCGCTTTGGCGGCGGCGGCAATTTCCAGTCCGTCGAGGTCTGCGCCCAGCGCGGCGATGTCGGCATCAGTGATGCCCAATCGCGCCAATTCCGTTTTATGTTTAGTCGCTTCCCCGACAAATTCGCGTCCGGCGGCGATTAGCTTTTGCACGCCGTTGGCATCGGGCAGGCGAAACAGACGGCGAAATCCGGCATCGTTCAGATTCAAAGCCCGCGCCGCTGAAGAAAACTCCTTCATTTTTTGCCGCGCCGCCGCGATTAAAACCGATTTCTGCTCGACGGCTTGCCCGCTCGCGCCCGAAGATTGTTCGGCTAGAAAGCCTTCTAATTCGGCGATGACCTGACCGACAATCGCAGACTTTAACGCGCCGTCCGGCAGAGTTTTATAATCGTTGAAATTCACCGCGTTGAATTCCCGTGTGCCGACTAGCATATCGTAGATGTTCCTGATTCTCTCGCTCATATTGTGATTTCTTCTTGAGTTGTTTAGATTTGGCGGGTCTCATAGCTTTCGGATAAGAAGCGCAGATTATCTTACGCCGGTTAGTCCTGAGTTTTCAAGTACTTATCGCCGTGTCTGATCGGCAAGTCGGCAAAAGCCGTCGGCAGCGGCAAAAAAAGCACCGGCGAACTTTTCAAACACGTCGGCGATTCATCTGCACTAATCGGCAAGGCTGAAAACACGCCGGCAAGTCATCCGTACCAACCGGCGGACGGGCGAAACACATCGGCAACGCTCTGAAACACGTCGGCAAGCCGCCGCCCAAACTTTTCAGTCGGCGGAAGCCATCGGCAGCTATTCGTTGCAATGATTTGATTGACGGAAGCGGAAAATTGCCGACGCGCAAGTTGAATTTTAACGGGCGGCACGAGCGGAAAGTCGCTATTTTCCCTCGCGTTTATTGATTTATTCGGCGTGTGTCTCGGCAGTGCTAAGTAACCTAAGTTTTTAAAGTTTTGAGTTCACGCTTCAGCGTGTGATTTCCGCCAGCGAAGCGCAGCGGAAACGGCAAACTAAAGTTTGAAC
>JAYVKL010000325.1:0-3702 GCA_043768465.1 Pyrinomonadaceae bacterium | reverse complement strand
GGATGCTTACAGTTCCTACAAAAACTTGTGTCAGGAACTGGATCAAGTCCTTTCACAAATTGGCTCATTATATCGTATTACTTTTGTTTAGGTGCTTAGGTTCTGAAAATTATTTTCCTTCGCCCTCTATTTTGTAATTTCCGCGCATCAAATTCGACCGGCTAACGGATTAAAAAATTTCAACCCGCGAAAACGGGTAAAGTCCCGGTCGGTCGTTGCCAGTCGCGCTTTATATTCAATCGCCGGTGCCGCCAGACGCGCGTCCATCACCAAATCGGCGGTCACCTGTTCGGTTTTCAGCAGATTCATAAAAATTTCATAGTGCCCGGATTGCGGCTGGATGATTTTAACCAGCGGATGCTCAATGAGCCGCGCCATTTGCGTGGCGGTTTGGGCGATGGTCATCGGTGTTTGAAAGAGTTTCGGATTGGTTCCGATCCGAATATAGGAGATTATCACCTGCCAGACCAGCCCAAAGGTTTCCTGATTTTCGTTCAGCGAGTCTTCCAGCCAGCTTCTGGCGGCGAAATGTTCCCGGAAAGACGGGACGTGCGCGTATAGCAGAAGGTTCGTATCGGGGATGATCATTTGTGAAAATCTCCCTCGCTCAATTGTTCAACCGATTGGTAACGTCTTTCGGGGTCTTTTCGCAAAGATTTCAGAATGATGTTGTCGAGATCGCCTTTCAAAGGTGCAGTGCGGATTGTGGAGCGCGGATTTTCGCTGGGCTTTGCCGTTTCGGTTTGGCTGATTATCTCGAAAACTTTGTCGAGCGTTTTATCTTTCAAATCGTAGGGCAGAACGCCCGTCAAAAGTTCGTAGAGAATCACCCCCAAACTATAAATATCAGTCGCGGTCGTGATGCTTGCGCCGCGAATTTGTTCGGGGGCGGCGTAAGCCGGAGTCAGCAAATTCATCAAAGTCGCCGTCTGTTTCAATGCCGGATCAATCGGCAAAAGCAGTTTGGCAATCCCGAAATCGAGCAGCTTCGGTTCGCCGTCCGCCGTCACCAAAATATTTGAAGGCTTCAAATCGCGGTGAATAATCAAACGCCGATGCGCGTAAGCGACCGCCACACAAATTTTACGGAAAAGTTTTAACCGTTCGTCAAGCGAACAATTTTGAGTGCGGCAATATTCGTCAAGCGGTTTTCCTGCAACGTATTCCATCACCAAAAGCGGCAAGCCTTCAGCGGTTTGCCCGGCATCAATCAAACGCGCGATGTTTGAATGTTCGAGTGCGGCGAGAATTTTTCTTTCAATCAGGAAGCGGCGGATTATTTCTTTGGAATGTGCGCCTTGATGCACGATTTTGAATGCCGCTTTCTGTTGAAAATCGCCCAAATCTCTCGCAGCGAGAAAAACCGTTCCCATTCCGCCCGCGCCGATTTCGCATTCGATTTGGTAGGCTCCGATTTTTTGACCGATGTAATTTCGAGCGCGGATTTCGGCGAGACTAATGACGGCTTCATCAAACGGCGAGCTTTCAAGAAAACTTCCGACGGCATCATCAGCCGCTAATAATCTTTTGATTTCATTGCGAATGTTGATGTTATCAGCACAGCAATGATCAAGAAAAGCAGCGCGTTCGGAAACGGGAAGATTAGTCGCCGCTTCAAAAATCTCCTTCAATTTTGTTCGGCTGACCGTTTCCATTAATTTTCGAGGCGGTCGTAAAGCCACGCTTTTGCCGTGCGCCATTCGCGTTTGACGGTGGAATTTGAAATTTCCAGCAATTCGGCAACTTCTTCAACTTCCAGACCGGTATAAAACCGGAGTTCGACAATTTGCGCTTGTTTCGCATCAATTTTGGCGAGTTCAGTCAGTGCTTCGTCAAGCGCAATTAAATCAATGCCGCGCCCGGTCGTAAAAATTACAGCTTCATCAAGTTCAATTTTAAGTTGACGACCGCCGCCGCGTTTTTCGGCATTGCGGGTGACAGCGTGATTGGTCAAAATCCGCCGCATCATTTCCGCCGCCAGCCCGAAAAACCGGACGCGGTTTGTCCAATCTACCGATTCCTGCGAAATCAATCGCAGATAAGCTTCGTGAACGAGTGCGGTCGACTGCAAAGTGTGATCGCTGCGTTCGCTTTTCAGTTTATTGGCGGCGACGCGCTTTAGTTCGTCATAAATCAGCGGAAAAAGTTCGTCCAGAACCGCGCGATTTCCGGCTTGATATTCGGATAAAAGTCCGGTGATGTCACTCGGTGAGTTCATATCGGTTTTGGAGGCGAATTCACTTGATTTTAGTCTAATGCGAATCAGTAAGTAAGGGGACTGAATTATTTTATAAATGCTTTTCATCCTTACTCAATAAATATCGAAAGATTGCGTGGATTCAAATTTGGACATTTATAAAATAATTTTGCCCACTTACTTACCATTTCGCCGAAGTTGAAGCTGGACAAACAATCATCGTCAGCGTCAGAGCGAAAGGCTATTATTTCGCCGCGCCGAGTCAGATTCTTTCGGTGAATGCAGAATTAACCAATCCCGACTTTATCGCTTTGCTGTAAGGCTTGAAAGAGTTATCAGCAACGGCTTTCGAGCCAAATTAATAACGCCTTTTTATTTTCACCCGAAGCGGTCGGTAATCTTGCGTTTATAGTGAGAGCAAAATTTTTGCAAACGCCTTGGCGAGATTACAAAGAAACTTTGCCTCGCGCAATTCCAAATTTATTAAATTTTAAGGAGACTTTTCAATAAACGTCAAAAACACTCGAAACTTTTTTGCGGCTTTGTTAATAGCGTTCGCGTTCTTCGGCGCGGCGGCGAACCGGACGAGCGCGGCTAACAATCGTCTCGGCGAACTTGACCCGACGTTTAATCCGGTTTTGCTGAACACATCGGTGAACAGCAACCATTCCTACGCAAACGCGGTTGCGGTTCAGCCGGACGGCAAGATACTTTACGCTGGATTCTTTCTAACTGTTGACGGGCAATCGCGCAATTACATTGTTCGCTTTAACGCGGACGGTACGCTCGATTCTTCGTTCGACAGCGGCGGAACGGTTAACGAAATCATCAACTCGATGGCTTTGCAGGCGGACGGTAAAATCGTCGGCGGCGGCGCGTTTTCAAACGTCGCCGGTCAACTGCGGCAAGGCATCGCGCGTCTGAACGCAGACGGCTCGTTCGACCCGACTTTCAGAGTCAACTTTACGCCGACCAACGTCTTGATTGGAAATACGAGCGTCGTTGTTCAAGCAGACGGGAAGATAGTTTTCAGCGGAAATTTTCACGACGCATACGGGCAAATTGATGGACAATCACGCAACGGCATCGCGCGCGTCAACTCCGACGGCTCGCTCGACGCGACTTTCATCACGACCTCGGCAACCTGCGCCGGAACTCGAATCGCGGTTCAGCCGGAGGGCAAAGTTATCACCAATTGCGGCGGCGGCGCAGGCATCTCGCGCCTGAATGCGAACGGAACGCTCGACACATCTTTTAATGTCGGAAGCGGCGCGAACGGTTCGGTTGATGCCGTCGTTCTGCAAGCGGACGGTAAAATTTTGGTCGGCGGTCAGTTCACGGCTTTTAACGGGCAAACGCGCAACGGTTTGGCGCGGCTCAACGCTAACGGCTCGCTCGATGCTGCATTTAGAGCAAATTCGGATTGAATGTATGGCAGACTTTAGTCTGCCACCGCCGTCGAGAGTCGGGTCTGAGCGAGGCGGCAGACTGAAGTCTGCCATACA
>JAYVKL010000324.1:0-13254 GCA_043768465.1 Pyrinomonadaceae bacterium | reverse complement strand
AGTAACGCATTAATGCGTGAGAAATCGCCGCGCCGCGCTGACGCTTTCACGGCTGAAGCCGTCACTCTGAACTTTTCAAAATGCCTTAATACTTTTGCTCACCTGCTTATATTTTTGAGTTGGGTTTTTTAGTTGACAGGCGGTTTATTCGACTCAAATTACCGGAAGCGACTTCAAACAATAGACCGCTTGCGAAAATCAAAAACAAAGGAAATTTAACCGCAGATTTTTGTTTTTATCCGCGTTTATCGGCGGTTGAATCGGCATTTTGCAAGCAGTCTATTGATTTAAAAACTATGTTTTCCATGTCTCGCGGAACGAATGATTTGAATTATTTTGGCAATTCCTCTGATTTCTTTTCCCTCAAACTCGCGTGTAATCGGACAAGGTTGTTTTATCGCCCAAAACCGCGCCGCTGCCGACCGCCGCATTTCTGCCGATGTGACAACTTCTGCCGATCACGGCGTTTTTGATTTGCGCCGCGCTCGCAATGCGCGTGTGCGCCCAGACGACCGAGTTTTCGACGACGGCTTTTTCTTCGACGTGAACGCCCGCGCCGAGAACCGAATTGAGAATTCGGGCGTTCGGTTTGATAATGCAGTTCGCGCCGACGATGGATGTCTGATCAACGATTGCCGTGTGCGAGATTTCGGCTCCGGCGGATTTTTCAAGCTCGAAAACTTTGATTTGCCCGCTCAAAAAATCGTGATGCGCCCGCAGATAACTCTCCGGTGTGCCGATGTCGCGCCAGTAATTTTCGTCCATCACGAAAGCGAAAAACTCTCTTTTATTTTTTAATAAATCGGGAAAAACATTATATTCAAACGACGTATTTTCGCCTTCGACAATCAAATCCAGCACGCTCGGCTCCAAAATGTAAATTCCGGCGTTGATATTTTTCGTCGTCAAACCGGCGAGTTCTTCGGCGTTCGGCTTTTCCAGAAATCGCTGCACTCGTCCGTCCGCATCGCTTTCGACCAAGCCGTAAGCCGCCGGATTTTCGACCGGCGTTAAAACAATCGTCGCTTCCGCCGCTTTTTTCAGATGAAAAGCGACCACTTCGGAAACATCCAAATCGGTTAAAACATCGCCGTTAAAAACGACGGTCGTCTCCCGCAGCGCATCTTCGGCGAATTTATACGCGCCGCCAGTCCCTAAAGGCTGCGGCTCGGTTAAATAACGCAGTTTCACGCCGTAATCCGCGCCGTCGCTCAAAAGCTGTTCGATTTTATCCGGCTGATAGTTCAGCGAAAGCGTAATATCTTCGATTCCGGCGCGCCGCAGAATCTCGATTTGATACAATAAAAACGGACGATTGAGCAGCGGCACAATCGGCTTCGGCGTATAAACCGTCAGCGGACGCAGCCGCGTGCCTTTGCCGCCCGCGAGAATGAGTGCTTGCATAAATTACAGACTAGAAAAAAGAACGGGAAAAATCAAAGCCGGCGGACACCGACGCGCGGCTGATTTCAAGTTTTAATAAAATTGTTGAAACTTGTTGACACGATTTGCGGAGACGTGGTAATTTTAGTTTGGAAATCAAGCGGGAATTATATTCCACCCTGCCCCGATTCTCGCCGACACACTTTCCGACAGAATTATCAACCGAACTTCCGATTTAAGGCATTTGATTCACAATGAGCTTCGATAAAACAAAAGCTATGCGGAATGCCGAGCGATTTTTGTCCCAGGGCAAGATTCGGGCGGCAATCAATGAATATCAACGAGTCGTCGAACACGACCCGAAGGATTTCAGCACGTTGAATATCCTGGGCGATCTGCACGCCAAGGATTTTAACAAGCAGGAAGCCGTCGGCTGTTTCACGCAGGTTGCAGAGTATTACAATAATCAGGGTTTTTCGCACAAGGCCATCGCCATTTATAACAAAATTTTCCGTATCGAACCGCATTCGATGGAGATTTCGGCAAAGCTGGCGCAGCTTTACCATATGAAAGGCTCGGTTGCCGAAGCGCGCAAACATTACCAATCGCTCGCCGACCAATACCAGAAAAAGGGACAAAAAATCGAAGCGTTGGCGATTTGGCGGCAAATCGCCGAACTCGACCCGAATAATACGGAAATCTACCTGACGATTGCCGATACTTACTGCCAGGAAAATCAATTGGAAGACGCGGCGTGGGCGTTCACCGAAGCCGGTTTGCGATTTAACAAGCAGGAAAAATACGAATCGTCGCTCACGGCTTTTTCGAGAGCTTTGGAAATCAAAAGCGACGAATTGCGGGCGTTAAAAGGTTTGGTCAAAGCGCAGATCGGTTTGGGCGATGCCGACGAAGCGGCGAAAACGCTGGAAAAAGTTTTGGACGAGCATCCGTATAACCGCGATGTGCTTTATCTGCTGGTTGACTGTTACCTGGAGGCGGAGAATCTGCCGGCAGCGGAAAAGGTCATTTTCAAATTAGTCGAGCAGGAACCCGCCAATTATCCGAAATTTTTAGAACTCGTCAAACTGCATCTGAAAACCGGCAATCTGGACGCGGCGGTTCGCATCCTGACGCATTCGGCGGAGTATCTGCTGGTCGGCGGACAGGCGGAAAATTTTCTCGAATGGACGAACGAGATTCTCGCCAGAAATCCCGAACGAACCGATGCCGTCCGGCTTTTGGTGCAGTATTGCAGTTGGCAGCGCGACCCGGACGCGCTCAAAGAATCGCTTGAACGGCTGGTCGAGGCGGCACGGACGAACGGCGATGTCGAAAACGAACGCTACGGGCTTTCCCAACTCGTTCTGACCGCGCCGAAAACCGAAACGACGCAGCGATTGCAGGAAATAAACACGGCGCACGGTTTTGAACCGGAGACGGCGGACGAGGCGGACAAGTATTACGAAGTTCCGCAATTTGAAAATTTCGCGGCAATCGGAGATTCTGAAGATCAGGACGATTACCAGGGAAACGTCGAAGAATTCAGTTTCGCCGAAGTCAAAGGCGGCTACGAATTTGACGCGAACGGTGGCAGCCCGAACGGTCGAAACGGCTCGTCAAACGGCACGAAGGAAGCGGCTTTCTATGAAACGGTCAATTACGCCGAAATCGTCGAAGATTCTCCGGCGATTGAAAACGTCGAGTCCGCGCCGCCGCTGACGACCGGCGAACTCAAACTCTCCGAATCCCGGAAACTTCAGAAAGAACTCGAAAGCATTGATTTCTACATTGAGCAGGGTTATCAGGATTTAGCCGCCAAATCGCTGGACGAACTCGAATCCCAATTCGGAGCGCAGCCGCAAATTCTCGAACAGCGCGCTCGCCTCTACGGTTTTGCGCCGCCGCCGGAAATCGAAATCGTGCCGGAAAAAGAAGCGGCAGGCAAGACAAAATCAGATAATAAAAAGCCGGGTTCAAAGAAATTTGAAAGCCTCGCGGACTTAGACGGCGAACTCGACGCGGAAACCACCGACCAAGTGGATTCGGACGATAAATACGAAACGCATTATCATCTGGCGACGGCGTATAAGGAAATGGGTTTGCTCGAAGAAGCCATCAGAGAATTTCAGGACGCGGCGAATCTGATTAAAATGAACGACGAAACGCGCCGTTTTTTCCAATGCTCGAACCTGCTCGGACATTGTTTTTTAGAAAAACAAATGCCGCATCTGGCGGTCATCTGGTATCGGCGCAGCTTGGAAGTGGCGGATTTGGACGGCGAGGAAAAACAGGCAATTTACTACGAACTCGGCAATGCTTTCGAGGCGGGCGGCGAAATCAAGAGCGCGGTGCAGTATTTTGAAAAACTCTACGCCGAAGATGTCAATTATCGAGATGTCAGCCGCCGTCTGGAAAATCTGCGGGCGGCAAACCCCGGCGCGTGAGCGGCAAGCGGTTGTTTATTCAAATAAAATAGCGTTATAATTTGACGGTATGGTTGCCAAACTGACCGTCATTTTTTTTATTATTCTGTGCCTTTTGCTGGGACTTTACCTGACGCTGCTGCCTTGGGTGAGTTTCGGCGTAATCAGTGATTGGGGCGATAATTTCCTGCTCGCGTTTGTGGCGGACAAAGCGAATCTGCCGGTGTTGCGGCAAACCGTCGCCTCCGGCTGGATTCGCGGGGCGGTGACGGGTTTGGGCGTTTTAAATCTGCTGCTCGCTTTTTGGGAAATCGCTCATTTTAAACAAAGCGTTCAAATGCTCGAAGGCAGGGAAGTGAAAAGTGAGAAGTGAAAAGTGAGAAGTGAAAAAACATTTCGGTCGCAAAGACCGCTGATTTACCTGATTACGGACGGCACGGCAAACGCCTCGAACTTTACCGTTAAAAAAACAAAAATCCTTCAACTCGTTAAAACCGCCGTCGAAACAAAGGTTTCACTGATTCAAATTCGTGAAAAACGGATTTCGGCGCGAATGGTTTTTGAAATCGTGTCGGAAGCCGTCAAAATTGCGAAAAATACGGCGACGAAAATTCTCGTCAACGACCGCGCCGACCTCGCTCTCGCGGCAAGTGCCGGCGGCGTTCACCTGACTGCCGCGTCGCTTTCCGCCGACATTATCAAGCAAAATTTCCCCGAAAACTTTATCGTCGGAGTTTCGACGCACACTCTCGACGAATCCGAAGCGGCGAAAAAACAAGGCGCGGATTTCGTAACTTTCAGCCCGGTATTTCATTCACCCGGCAAAGGCGAACCGTTGGGAATCGAACGATTGGCGGCGGTTTGCCAGCGTCTGAAACCATTTCCCGTCATCGCGCTCGGCGGCATTGACGAAACCAATTACGCGGAAGTTCTACGATCCGGCGCGACCGGTTTCGCCGCGATCCGGTTTTTAAATGACGAGCGAAATTTAGAATTTCTAACCGCAAAATACGCCGAAGACGCGAAATAGAGAAAAGCGTTTCCGATGATTTTTTTATGTTTCGCGTCTTTCGCGTGTTTCGTGGCGGTCATCCGTTTTGAATTAACCGGCGGCGTAATCAGATTGAAATAAACCGATGAAAAAAGCCGAAATCCCGAAAGTCTGTTTGACCGTCGCCGGACTCGACCCGTCGGGCGGCGCGGGCATCGTCGCCGACATCGAGACTTTTACGGCGTTCGGGTGTTTTGCGACGTGCGCGATAACTTCGCTGACCTTTCAGAATACGACGGGCGTTTTCGGCGCGGTTCATCAAACCGCCGCCGCCGTTCGCAGTCAAATTACGCCGATTCTCCAGGATTTTACGGTGGCGGCATTGAAGACGGGAATGCTTCCGACACGCGCCGTTATTACAGCGACGGCGCGGATTATCGAGGAAAACCAGTTGAAAAATCTGGTGGTTGATCCGGTGGTGCGCTCGACTTCCGGCTGCGATTTGATAACGGACGAAGCATTGCGCTCGCTGATTGACAATCTTTTTCCGCTCGCCGCCGTCGTGACACCGAATTTGCCCGAAGCCGAAAGAATCGCACGGATGAAAATCGAAAACGCTGCGGATATTAAAAAAGCGGCGCGGATTATGCAGAGTTTCGGGGCGAAAAATGTTTTGATCAAAGGCGGACACTTTTACGAAGGCAGAAGGCAGGCGGCAACCGGCGGGAACGCGGGCGGGACTCAAAAACGAACGGCGCGAGATTTTCTTTTTATCGGCGACGAACTGCACGTTCTGGAAGCCGAATTTATCGAAACGACGGCGACGCACGGAACCGGCTGCACTCTGTCGGCGGCGATTGCCGCCAATTTAGCTTTGGAAAAAACCTTGCCGGAAGCCGTCGCAATTGCCAAAAGATTCGTCACCGAAGCGATTCGCACCGCGCCGCGCTTGGGCGGCGGGCATCCGTCGGTCAATCACTTATTGAGAGATTTCGGTTAACGATAGTTTAATTTAATGGGCGCATCGAGAGTTAAAAAAACGCGGCGTTCTCGGCACCGTCCGCGTAAAACCGTATCTGAGTTTTTAAGGTCTGCGGTTTTTGAGCGAGATTTTTCACGCGAGCGGTGCCGGGAACGCCGAGCAAAACATCTGAATCGGTAAATTTGCGGCTCTTGATTCGCGTTCAACAGACGCTGCCCGCTTGAACATGTTTTACCTTCGGCGACCTTGCCGAAATCGGCGGCTTGAGCGGTGTTTCATCGCACGTCACTCCGGTTTGATCGAGCTTGATCGGCGTTGAATTTAACTTCACGGTTTGGACATTGGCGGCAAAAATTGGCACAATAAGGGCGTTGAAAATTTCCCTGAAAATCAATGAAAAGCCTTTTCGCAAATATCAAAACAGCCCGATGCAGCTAGTAGATTCAGAGAAACCGATTGCCGAGCCGAGTGCGCTGCGATTGGTTTCCGACAACAAAAAACCTCAGCAATTTCCCGTTATCGAAAAGCAGTTCGTCAACTTTATGTTTCTGCGCGTCAGTCCCGACTGGCGCAAACTCGACGCGGACACCAAACAAATTTTCAAAGCGGAATTTGAACAGGTTTTCGACGGTTTCAGCGGTCATTTGCTGCTGTTCAGTTATTCGCTGGTCGGTTTCGACTCCAAAGCCGATTTGATGTTCTGGCGCATCGGCACCTCGCTCGATTCGATTCAGGAGATGACGGCGAAACTCTACCGCACGAACTTCGGAAGCTACATCGAGACGACGGATAATTATTTGTCGGCGACGAAAAAAATGATGTTTCTGGCGACCGACGAAAACGCTAATTCCGAAGATCGTTACCACGTCAAAGCGGGCGCGAAAAAGTATCATTTCGTTTATCCGTGCGCCAAAAACAACGACTGGCAAAACAAAACGGGCGAGGAGCGCGACGCGCAAATCGAAGAAAATTTTATGGTCGGCAAGCGTTTCGAGAACATTAAAATTCATCTCACCTACGCCTTCGGATTCAGTGAACAGGAATTTATCGTTTCGTTTGAAACCGACGAACCGAAGGATTTTCTCGCTCTCGCCGAAGAATTGCGGGAAACCTCCGCCGGCAAATTGACGATGCGCGGAACGCCGATTTACACCTGCCGGCAGAGAAGCCTGATGGAGTGTTTGGACGCGCTCGGATAAAACGGTTATCAATCAACAGTTATCGGTTATCATTGCTTAACTGTTGACTGATGACCGATAACCGGTAACTGAATATGGTTGTGGCGAGAAAGTTTATTATCAGCGGTTTGGTGCAGGGTGTCGGTTATCGGTTTTTTACGCAGCGTGCCGCCGCCCGGCATCAGGTTCGCGGCTATGTGAAAAATTTGGACGACGGGCGCGTCGAAGTCCTGGTCGAAGGCAGCGAAAAAGCGGTGGAAAACTTCAAACACGATTTGACCGCCGGACCGACCTTTTCCAGAGTCAAACATATCGAGGAAATAGTTTTGGACGCGAGCAATTTATATTCGGCGTTCAGAATCGAAAAATAATATCAGTTGCCGATCATCGGTTTTTTATTGACTGCTAATTGCTAACTGCTAACTGAAAAAATGGATAAATTAAAAAAACTGATCCGCGAAGTGCCGGATTTTCCGAAGAAAGGCATTAACTTTTACGACATCACGACGCTTTTGAAGGACGCGGACGGTTTGAAGCGGACGATTGACGCGCTCGCCGGACAATTCAAAGATGCAAAGATTGACACGGTAATCGGTGTCGAATCGCGCGGATTCATTTTTGCTGCGCCGCTGGCTTACCATCTCGGCGCGGGCTTTGTGCCGGTTCGCAAACCGAAAAAACTGCCTGCCGAGAAAGTTTCCATCTCCTACGATTTGGAATACGGAACGGACACGCTGGAAATGCACAAAGACGCGGTTGGGGCGGGGCATAAAGTTTTAATCGTGGACGATTTACTGGCAACGGGCGGAACTGCCAAAGCCGTCGTTGATTTGGTCGAGCAGCTCGGCGGCGAAATCGTCGGACTTTTATTTCTCGTCGAACTAAATTTCCTGAACGGGCGCGCCAAATTCGACGGTTACGACGTGCGGTCTTTGATTCGTTACGATTCTTAGGGCGTGTTTGGAAAGTCATCCGGGCGGCGAGTTGACGGCTTAATTTTACATTCCGCGTTCGACGTTTTTAATTTTTATCCGGTAAAAATTTAGAATGAAGAATGTAAAATTGCCGGTCTTCTCTGAATTTTCAAACACGCTCCTTAAAAACTGTTCAATCAGTCGGGTGCCGCAACGCCCGAAATCGCGTTAACGGGTTTGCCGCCGCTTCAGCGACATTATTGACAGCCTCGTGCTTTCAATCGCCGCTGAAGCGGCGGCAAATCGTTTGTCCGAGTCCCCGTGCGCTGAAACACACCAAATTTAACGAGTCGTTCCGCGACGGCAAGACAAAATTAAGTTTCCGCTTTTATTCAGAGTCCAAACTGCGGAATGCCGTTTGTCCGCTCCGCAGAGCGAAGCGCGGTGGAAACCAAGCCGAAGGCGTGGACTTTGAACGGAGAAGGCGATTTCAAAAACTTAGATTACAAAACACCAGCCGCTATTTTTCGCTTCAATACATAAACCTAAACTTATGGAAAAAGTAGTTTTTCTTTTCGACGTTGATAATACTTTGCTCGATAACGACCGCGTTTCAAAAGATTTACGCAGTTTTCTGGAAACGGAAGTCGGCGCAGAGCGGAATAATCATTACTGGGAAATTTTTGAGGAATTGCGAAACGAACTCGGTTACGCCGATTATCTCGGCGCGTTGCAGCGTTACCGCATCGAAAATCCTTATGATTCGCATCTGCTCGCCGTTTCGACTTACTTGGTCAATTATCCGTTTGCCAATCGCCTGTTTCCGAACTCGCTCGACGTTTTGGACTATTGCCGGCAGTTCGGAAAAGTCGTGATTTTGTCGGACGGCGATGTCGTTTTCCAGCCGCGCAAAGTCGAGCGTTCGGGCTTGCTCGAAGCGGTCGAGAAAAATGTTCTGATTTACATCCACAAGGAACACGAACTGCCCGATGTCGAACGGCGTTATCCGGCGGAACATTATGTTCTGGTTGACGATAAAATCCGCATTTTGTCGGCGATCAAAGAAGTCTGGGGCGCGAAGGTCACAACGGTTTTTCCGCGTCAGGGACATTACGCTTTTGACGAAAAGGAAATCGCCAAATATCCGGCGGCGGATATTACGATTGAGCGAATCGGCGATTTGATGAATGTTTCGATGGAGCAAATGACGAATCAGTTCGATGGAGCAAATGACGAATCAGAATGATTAAAAACTTTCTCAAAACTTCCGATTACTCACGCGCTGATCTCGAAAAAATTATCGAATCGGCGGTTCGATTCAAAAAAGGCGAAATCGCCGACAAGCCTTTGAGCGGCAAATCAATCGCGCTCGTGTTTTTTAATCCGAGTTTGCGAACGCGGGTTTCGATGCAAATCGGGATTTACGACTTGGGCGGCAATTCGGTAATTTTGGAGCCGGGAAATACGAGTTGGACGCTCGAACACCGGGAAAATGTCGTGATGGATTCAGACAAAACCGAGCATCTGAAAGAGTTCGTTGGCGTGTTGGAAAGATACGTCTCTGCAATCGGCGTGCGAACTTTTGCGGAATTGAAAGACTGGCAGGCGGAACGGATCGAGCCGATCCTGTCGGCGTTTGAAAGGTATTCGACGAAACCGATTATCAATCTCGAATCGGCGATGCATCACCCGTGTCAGTCTCTTGCCGATATGCTGACGATTCGGGAACGGTTCGGAAAGGTGAAGAAAAAAGTTTTGCTGACTTGGGCGTGGCATCCGAAACCTTTGCCGATGGCGGTTCCGAATTCGTTTGCGCTCGCGGCGGCGCAGTTCGGACACGATTTGCGAATCGCGCACCCGAAAGGCTACGAACTCGACGCGGAGTTAATGCGGGAAATCAAAAGGCAGGCGAGCGATAACGGCGGCAGTTTGGAAATCACCAACGATGTAAATTCCGCCTTTGGGAATGTCGAAGTCGTTTACGCGAAAAGTTGGGGCAGTTTCCGGCATTATGGAAACGCGAATCAGGACATCCGCGAACGCGAAGTTTATCGTGAGAAATGGATTGTTGACGCGGCGAAAATGCAGAAAACGAACGACGCGATTTTTATGCACTGTCTGCCGGTTCGCCGAAATGTGATTGTTACCGACGCGGTGATTGATTCGGCGAATTCGGTTGTTTTGGACGAAGCCGAAAATCGTCTGCACGTTCAAAAAGCGATTATGGCGAGGTTGATAATTTAACAGGATGGACAGGATTTGCAGGATATTTTATAACGGTTTTTGAGCGTTCGTCATTTGCGTCCCTGCTTCGTGCTGGCTTCCGCAAAAAAAGTCCCGTGAAATCGAAAAACGCCATAAATTCCGAAAACTTAAATCCTGCCCATCCTGTCCATCCTGTTAAAATTTTTTTATGAACACCCAAAAACTCGATTTGCTGCGCGAAGCCCTGCCTTACATCCAAAAATTCAAAGGCAAAACCTTCGTCGTCAAATTTTCCGGCAAGGTCACCGAAGACAAAGAAAATCTCGCGTCGCTGGCGGAGGAACTCGCGCTGCTTCATCAAGTCGGCATTAGAATTTGTGTCGTTCACGGCGGCGGCAAACAGCTTTCGGAAATGGCGGGCAAGTTGGGCGTGGCGCAAACCGTGATTGACGGGCGGCGCGTCACCGACGATGAAACTCTGGATTTGGCGAAGATGATTTTTGCGGGCAAAATCAACACGGAAATTCTCGCCGCCCTGCGCCGACGCGGAACGGCGGCGGTCGGGCTTTCGGGCATTGACGGCAACATCGTTCACGCCGCCAAACGTCCGCCGAAAATGGTTTTGAATCGGCTGACGGGTTTGAGCGAAACGATTGATTTCGGCAACGTCGGCGACGTTCTGCAAATCAACGCGCATCTTTTGACGCTGCTGCTCGACAGCAATTATCTGCCGGTTGTTTCTTCCTTAGGCGCGGACGACGAAGGGCAGATTTTTAACATCAACGCCGACACGATTGCTTCGGAAATCGCCGCGCATCTGCAAGCCGAAAAACTCGTTTTATTGTCGGATGTCAACGGAATTTACCTCGACGCTCGAAAACCGGAAACGAAAATCTCGCGCCTGAACGTCGCCGAAGCCGAAAATTTAATTGAGAGCGGCGCGGCGACCGGCGGGATGATTCCAAAACTGCAAAATATCGTCGCGCTGCTGAAACGCGGCGTAAAATCGGCGCACATCATCAGCGGCGCACAACGCAACGCCCTTCTCTCGGAAGTTTTCACCGACGGCGGCGAAGGCACGATGTTTACTTCCGGCGATTGATAATTTCCAGCGAAAACTTCTCCGCTAAACAAATACCGAGTCGAACTGAAAGGGTCGAGTTTTAGTGGACAAAAAACCGTCAGGGACAAAGCCTGAGAGAATCAGGGCTTTCCTATAAAAATTAAAAATTTGCAGATAATTATGTTCAGTCAAATCTTTATCGCTACGCGATAATTTTTATAGAAAAGCCCTGCAGCCTTGTAAGTCAAAACGATCAGACCGTATTGAATCGTTTGACCGATAATGCCGTGACGTATTTCCGCTTCTTCCGAATGTTTGCAATCCTCAAAATCAAATGAAAAAAATCAAAATCAATTTTATGATCCCGGATTACCTTTCTTCTCTTTCGGTTAACCCCAAACCAACATAATTAAATTTTATATGTATAGTGTATGCACGTCGAAAGAATATACTAGCCGATTACCGGCGGCGATTGCATCACGCTTCCGCAGCTTTTGCAGGTTCGCAGATTCTCGTCGCCGTAGAATTTTTTGAAAACACCTTGAAACTGCGTCGTGATGTCGTCGAGTTCAAAATATTCCTCGTAAAGTTTCGCGTTGCAGTTTTCGCAAAACCACAAAAGTCCGTCTTTTTCGCCGCTCCGACGTTGGCGTTCGATTACCATTCCGACGGTGTTTGCGCCGCGAATCGGATTGTGCGGAACGCGCGGCGGCAGTAGGAAAATCTCGCCTTCACGAATCGGAACGTCAACCGCTGCGCCGTCTTCCTGAATTTTAACGAGAATATCGCCTTCGAGTTGATAGAAAAATTCCTCGCCTTCGTCGTAGTGATAATCTTTGCGCGAATTCGGTCCGCCGACGACCATCACGATAAAATCGTCGTCGGAATAAACGCATTGATTCCCGACCGGCGGCTTGAGCAGATGACGATGTTCGTCAATCCATTGCTTGAAGTTGAAAGGTTTTTGAATCGGCATTTTTTCATTTTAATGGAAATGCGGCGGAGAGCAAATCTTTGGCGCGGTTTTCGGGTAAATCTGCAAACACGTCAAAAGGCGATAAAACCTTTGAGCTGCATCGCCTTTTGATTGATTCCCGGTTGTAAAATTATCAAAGTTTGATTGGTGTCAGATGGTAGCTTTTGGCGCGGAGAAGATTGACGACACCTTTTGCGCCGCCGAGATGTGCGCCGCCGATGCCGATAAACGACGGCGTAACGCGGATGTTTTTTTCGATCACGGGAATCCAGGCGGCGTTTCTTTCGTCGAGCAGTTTCACTTGCGAACTGCCGTCGGCTTTAAATTGCGCGGCGGATAAATCGTAAAGTTCGTCGGAGTTTTGCGACAGGTAAATTCGATACTGGTTTTTGAAATCGCCGAAACTTTTTTCCGGGTTCGCCGCCATTTTGTTCAACGCTTCGATTTGTTTGTCGAGCGGCAGCGAATCGAGCGCGGCAAATTCCGCCTTGACCGTTTCCAAACCGACAATCGGCATTTTGCCCGCCGTCGCCGTCTGCATCAGAAAAGTGTCGTAAGCGGTCGGCGGCTGGCATCTGATAACCTTCGGGCTGGTCATCAAAACGACGCTCGCCATCACGGGTTTGAAATTTTGAAAGCGGTCGTAAGAAACGCCGAGATAATTTTTGAAAACCTCGTCAATTTTAGCGTAGTCGGCGGGTTTCAAATAATCTTTCATCGTTTTCCCGTCCGGCAGCATCACGCCTTTCGCGGCTTTCTGCATTTCGGTCTGATCATCCAAATCAATTTCGAGCATCAGTTGTCCGGTTTGACCGATGTAACTTTTCAATTTTCCCGCCGGAAACATATCTTTTTCGCAAATCAGATGAATCGTGCCGAAAAGATACGATGGCTTTTTCAAATCTTTTCCGCTGATTTCATAAAGCAAAGCGGAAGTCGTCGCCGTTTTTGCGGTTTGCGCCGGAACATTTGAAACAAACAAACACAAAAAGGCGAACAATGCGAACAAAAACGATATTTTTTTCTTCATTTTACAGACTCCTAGAGCAAATTCGGATTGAATGTATGGCAGACTAAAGTCTGCCACCGCCGTCGAGAGTCGGGTCTGAGCGAGGCGGCAGACTGAAGTCTGCCATACA
>JAYVKL010000323.1:0-6108 GCA_043768465.1 Pyrinomonadaceae bacterium | reverse complement strand
CAGGACTTGACTGCTTTTTTGGTTTTCTTTTTCAAACATCTAAACTGACAAATGCTTTCAAGTCCGGCAACTCACTTTTCACAATTTGGATCTACTGAGGATACAAAAAATTGAATCATTTATAAAAGTATTGTGTCCGATTACCTAGTCGCTTGATGCTAAATATCAAAACATAAGATTTATGAAAATTAACCCGACAAATATCATACGTTCATTCGCCGTCGCCGCGCTTATTTTGACTTTATTAATCTGTTGTACGGCGCAAACCAGAAAATCGAAACATCCGCGCTGGAACTGGCAAAAGCATCAGGCGGAAGTGATTGACTACGCGAAAAAATATCTTATTTCCGACATTGAACCGAATCTGCCGCAAATCAATTTTGCCGAATGGTTTGAAGAGACGGTCGGCAAAGAAGCAAAAGTGGTTTGGGACATCAACGATTGCGGCGAACAAACTGATACTTCGGCTGATCGCGGCAGAGATTTTCCGATGTGCGTTGAGGTAAGCACCGTAAAGAACGGATTTATTTATATCAGTGTCAATATTCAATTCGGCACGTTCGGTCGCGGAATTACGAAGATGAAGCCGGTTGTCCGAAGCCTGACGGTCGGCGACGAAATCGGCGGCAATTGGCTCGATAATTTGAGTGATTTGCCGGAATATCTCGTCGGCAGTGAAAAAAAGAGCGAATATCCGAACCCGACCGGCGGAATCTTTAGAATTTCCGGCAAACAGCCTGTAGGTTTTGAGAATATTGATGGACCTCTGATTCGGACAATGGATTATGACGCGAAAAACAAAAATATCTATATCGAATCAAAAGGCGGAATACAAGGCGGGCAAATTTATTACGAATTCAGCGGTTTTATTATCGAAATCGAAAATTTGCATTTTGAAACAAAGAAGATAAATGAAGTTAGTTTTACGTTTCTAGGGAAACTGGAAAAGGTCAAATTTGATTCAGATGGTTTGATAAGTGAAAAGGCTCTAAGCGGACATTTGACTAAATTAATCGACGGCAAAAAGTCGGCGGAAGCTGATTTGGTGTTCGATTTTGTTTTGAAAAGTCCCTGCAAAGGATGCGGTCAACCGCCGTCGGGGAAGAAACCATGAAATTGATTCGGCAATTAGCACTAATGACTCTGATTTTGGCAGCAATCTCGTCCCTCGCTTTGGCGAATGGTTCTGGTTTCGTTAATATCATCGGCTTTTCTTACGGCGGAAAATATTTTGCTATCGAGGAATTTGGGAACAAGGACAATACAGACGGTGATTCGGCCTATTCAACAATTTACATTTTCAATGTCGCCGAAAACAGGCTTGCCGTCCCTTCGTTTAAGGCAAACGGCAGATGGTATCGTAAAAGCACAATACCGGGAGAAAGAGTTTACGAAAAAAATATTGAGAAACGTTTACGAAAATTCGGAATGACTAATGGCTATATTGATTATGGAACCACTTCCGGTTATGTAAATGAGACGTTTGGCACGGATTTGCGGGTAGTCAATCTGAAAACAACTTATCCGGAACCAGGAACTATAAATGGTGAAACACTTACAGCTGAAATGCGCTTTACCGCCAACTTTGGTCGGTTAAATATGAACCGGGAGTTTGACGCAGCACTCAACAAAGTTTTATTGCCGCGAGAAAATTGCAGTGAATTCAAACGGGATATGTTTTCGTTTGAATTAAAGATTATTCACCAAAGTAATACGCCGTTACTTTTAAAGAATTATGGAAATGGATTGAAAAACTCCATCTGTGCAGACGCTTACGGGATTGGAAGAATTGCTGTTTACCGCAATAAAGTCGCAGTTATCGTGGCGAGTTTTAGCAAAAATTCAAAAGAACTTGAAAATCGGTATGTCGTTGTGACAGGAGCGCTGCCTGCCAAATAAATCAGAGGTTCACAAATGAAATTAATATTCCTATTTTCGATAACGGTTTTAGTCTTGATGACCGTGAATGCCCAGGATAAAAAACGTGCGATTTTGCCAAATGTTGAAGACATCGTTAAGGTTTCGATTTCGGGTTCATCACGGAACTGAAATATTTCACAGTTCAAACCGCCGCCGAGATTGATGATTTTTTGACGTTGCCAAAAGCGGAAGAAGTGGAAGAAATTTCGATTTCGTCGTCCGATGGAAACTGGTTCACAAAAGATTCATTGCTGAGATTACTGCCAAAATTTGTTGTCGGCGGCGGTTACATAACCAAAATGATTTGGCAACAAGGCACGATCAAGCTAAAAAACGGCAAAGTTCTGAATTGGAAAGCAGACAGCAACAGGACTCTCGTACTTTATGTTCGCGGCGGAGAAAAGTATTTTCAATTGCCGAAAGAAGTTGCAATTGATAAATCTTTGAACTTACCAAAACCCGAAGACGTGGCAAGAATTGAAATCAGCAATACGAATGCTATTGATTGGTATAAACCGGAAGAACTATTAAGCCTTTTGCCCGATTTTGTGGCAGTCGAAGGAACTTATCTTTCAAAACAGCCTTTTCAATATGGAACATTCGTGCTGAAAAACGGCAAAAAAATAAAGTGGATGGCTAGTGGTAGAGATTCAATTTTGCTTTACGACGGCTCGCGGGAACAACTGTTTAAAATACCGAGATTTGAAATAGAGTGAATGAATTAGTGAAAAATAGAGGACTTAAGTTTTAGTTTTTCTAAAGCTACGTACAAAAAATGAGGTCAGCCCAATCAGTAAATACATCAATTGTTCAGTTCGCTTTTATTACGGTTTTTATTTTCACTCTTTTTGTCGGTTCGCAGGCGCAGACTAAAAAATTGAAAAATCGGGGTTGGAATTTTAGAGAGCATAAAGCGGAAATTATTGATTTCGCCAAAAAATATTCGGTTTCTAAAATTCAGCCGGACTTACCGCGCAAGAGTTTCGCAACTTGGTTTCAACAAATCGTCGGCGCGGACAGAAAAGTAAAGTGGCAATTAGCCGATTGCGGTTTGAAGAATTCCGTCTCCGAAATAAGTATTGGACGAAATTTGCCAATGTGCGTTGAAATATCGGCACGGATTGCAAGGGCAATCTTTCTGGACGTTTACATTGAATACGGAACGTTCGAACAAGGAATTACCGGCAGACAGCCGGTAGTCCGCCACATTTTTATCCGTGACGATGACGGCAGCGACTCTGCGTCCGTGAAAGACCTTTGCAATTTACCGAAAAATATCAAGGCGATAAAAAATTCGCTCGCTTTTTTCGATCCGAGCCATGGTGAATTTGAGATTTCCGGTAAAAAGCCCGCCGGTTTTGAAGACTTTTCGACAATCTGGTTTCAAATATTGGAATACGGTGAATATTTTGCGTTGAAAAACTTCGGCGGCCTCGAAGCCGGAGAAAAACATTATGAGTTGCGGAATATTTTTTTCGACGGCAAAAGCTGGAGTTTTGAAACTGAAACTATCGACGGCGTCAGTTATAAGTTCGCCGGCAAATTCGCCAAACATATTGTTAGAACAGATGGGGCAGGCGATGCAGATAACAAGGCATTGCACGGTCATCTGATTAAATTCGTCAAAGGCGTAAAGGCGGCGGAGGGGGATTTGTTTTTTAATTTTTCCGTAACGGGTGATGCAGACTCGAGGGTTAAGAATTTTATGAAAAAAAATTAATTAATATTTTTTCAATTTTGCTGACAGCGTTGTTGTCGTCAAATTCGCTCGCGTTTACATAAGGGTCATTAGATTTCATCGGTTTTTCTGAAGACGGTAAATATTTAGTGTTTGAACAATCGGGCGAATGGGATGTTCACCGCAGCGGTGATTATGCGACAACTTATTTTGTTGATGTCGCAAGGAATGTTTACGCCGTTCCGCCTTCAGTTTTTGATTACTCGATAAACGACGATAAACACACCGGACGATTTTCGGAAGCCGCACAGATGGTTCACTACAAAGCCAGTGTTGCCGCCGGAATGAAGCGGTTCAAAAATCATTCCGGGCAACACGGGATTCAGCCGAGATACGGGTAAAAAGTCCTAATAGAAACTTGTAACTTATTGCATATTTTATAGTTATTCGCTTCAAACTGTAAAAGTATATTCAACATCAAGCGGCGGCGGAATTTCACTCAAATCCACCACATAATCTCCAAACCTTTTGATATGTGCAGTTAAGTAAGGACTCAGGATTTTCAAATCTTCAGTTTTGACTTCAAACCCACCCAGCATCAGATTTTTGATGATCCTCGTTTGGTCTATGACATTTTGGAAGATCAGCGAATTAGCAATCAGATTGTTGTATTTGATCAGTTTTTCCTGTTCTTCCGGATCATTTTCCTGAATGACTTCACCGCCAAAGTTAATCCATTTGGCGAAATTATGAAATGATTCGACTTTATTGGTGTGGGCGTTAATTTCTTCTCGAAACTTTTTATCGGAAATGTATTTGGGTAGAAATTTTGTTCGCACGACCCTTCCAAGTTCACGATATGCCAGGTAAAGGCGATTCTTACGGCTGTAGTTATTGAGTTTTCTCAGTAAGGTCGAGGGCAGAATCTTTCCTGCTTTAATCGAAAGAACGACCTGTATCAAGTCCTGCCAATGCGTTTCAATCAAGTCCCAATCAATACTTTCTTTAAAAAGTGAATCAAGATGTTGGTATTTTTTCTGCTTGTCAGGTTTGTAAAACACCAGGTCCTTGATATTTCTAATTCTTGGTTGCAATTCAATTCCAAGCAAGTAAGACAAACCGAAAACTGTTGTTGATTGACCTTGCGTATCGGCGTGCAGCGTATCAGGTTGAATTTCCGATTCATTTTTGAGGAGTCCATCAATAATGTAAACGGCTTCCCACGTTCCGCAGCTAATGAAATGTGAAAAGAGAGCCACATACAAATCCGAAACGTGATGGTAAGCAATGCCGCCGTAACCGCCATAGCGAATATGGTATTCCGCCATCAGATTCTGCTCATAAAGATCGTATTTTGTTCCGTCGGCGGCGGCGTGTTTGCCGTCTCCCCAGAACTTGGGCAAGCGAAAACGATGGTAATTATCCAACAGATCTACTAATGAGGCTTCAAGTTTGTTTGCATTGATGCGGGCGATGATTGACAAAAGAAAGCATCCGGGCTGAAATTACCCCGCGCATATGCCGGGCGGCTTGAGCGGGACCTAAGTTACAACCGTAAGTGAACATCGTGAGCAGATACCTTTCGATTGGCTTTTCAATTTTTGGGTCACTACCCGAAAGCGGTCCGAAATGACGCGTGAATTTAGTATGAAACTCGACATCGGAAAGAATATCCAGGAGATTCCGTTCCGGCATTCGATCAACGATGGCTTCGGCTAGTTTCTTGGCGGTGGCGGGAACTTCCTGTTTTTCAATTTTTTGTAAAATCAGTTCGCCATTTTTATCAATTGTCAAAGCCGAGTTTTTAGGTGTGCTTTTATCAATTTCATCAGCCATAGCGGTTAATTCGACTTTTAATTTAGCAACAAATTCAATTGATTGAGGAGGCAGACCAACTTCCTGACAATATTCATCAACCATCGGCTGACATTCCGTCCACTCGAGCAAACCGTCACGATAATCACCATATTCTTCCGAGCCGACGATGGCAATATCGCCTGATTTAGGTTCTTATGCAAGGTGCGAAAAAACACAGACCTCAAATGACTTACGGTCATAGAAAGTTTCCCCGTTTATAAATCTAAGGATAATTGCGCGCTATTTTTCTTCAGCAAAAGATAAATCAACGGATGCTTCTAAAAACTCACTTTTGCGATTTTCATTAGCAACCAGAAACTCCAAAGCCTTTGGCATCGAATCATCCCGGCTGGTTGACTTGAATTCGAGCGAAGTCAAAAGTCGAAATAAGGCACTGCGGTGACTTCGATAGAGTTTCCACAGCAAAGGCAAGTAATTCTTGCCGTGAAAGGCGGACAAAAGTTCGCAATCTTCAAGCAGTCCGGGAATATTCTGTTTACCCAGAAGACTTTTTAAGGTTTGCCCAACTTGGGCATCAGTTTGTTCCAAATCCACTTGTTGCAGAATACCTGAAAAAATTCCCACTAAATTCTCACTTTTTTCGAGATGTTTGTGTTGAATTTTCTGTAAAGCGATTTTCCCGTCACGGTGCA
>JAYVKL010000322.1:0-47876 GCA_043768465.1 Pyrinomonadaceae bacterium | reverse complement strand
CTTGTGGTTACAACGCTAAGGCGACAAAGATATAAATCATTAAACTGTTTATTGTCAGCATTTTACAAAATTGTTTGAATTTTTTGTCCTGTACTTAGCAATAATCTATTGACAGAAACTCGACGGTGAGGAAAATCAACCGTGAACAATTACGGTGATACAATAAGCTCTGAGGTGAATCGAATGACGCAACAGCAATTTGTCCACGAATTCAAAAGCTATCCGAAAGCAAAAAGGTCGGTTGTCATCAGACAACTTTTGAGAATTTTTGAAGATGATTTAGAAGATAATACGCAAAACGGCGGCGAACTTTCGATTGAAGAAAGAGTGGCGATTGTCGAAAGTTTGGCGGGCAGCCTGAAAATGGAAAATCCGCCGATGACCAAAGAGGAAACGCGCGAGATGTATTACGAGCATCTTTCGGAGAAACATAAATGACGCGCTTCCTGTTCAATATAAAATTTTCGCTCTTTATTTCTTTTACTCTTATATCGTTTTCTTTTACTACGACTATAAATGCTCAGGAAAGTAATTCGGCGCGTTGGAATAACGAATTGAGAAACTGGGAACTTTTTTATCTGGAAAAAACCGATTCTCAAAAACTGACGAACCGTTGGAATGAAATAAAAGAATCGCTCAAAATAACTTCAAATCCGTTTGCCGATGCCTATTTCGAGAATAATATGTCCGGCTTTTTTCTGATCTGGTCGCCGGAAAAAGGGTTTCTCTACGTTCCTTATTTCGATGACACTATCATCTGTGATTTCAGTTACGGGAAAGTTTTAGTCACTGATTCGGAAGTATTTTTTCTTCCCGAACGCGAAATAACACAGGAATCTTGCGGAAGCACTTTGAAGAAAACTCCGAAAACTTGGATTTCCGCTCTCGGCGGCAAATTGCTTATTCCCGAAGACAAAATCAAGCTCTTCGGAGATTTTTACGGCGGTTTCGGAGACTTTACTGATTATCCGCGAATTTGGGACGGCGAGCCTTTCGCAGAAAGAACGAATAAATTCAAAGAAAAGTCATCGAAAACAACCTTCATCGTTCCAGAAAAATACCTGCAATTTATAAAAAAGCCGATCCTTGCCGAAATCGTCAAACTCGGTCAAAAACGTCTTTCCAAAAACAAATTTTTATACATAACAGACGAAAAAGTATCTATCACCAACGCCGTCATAAATGTCGGCAGAAGAGACGGCGTAACCAAAGACTTAAAATTTCACTTCATAAACAAAAGCGGCAATGATGATCAATTTTTAAGAATTAAAAAGGTTGGCGAAAAAACTTCCCAAGCCGTTATAGTTCGCCGAGTAAATGACAAATTGATTGAAGGTTAAGACGAATATAACGAAGAAAAAAGAGGGTTTGTCAAAAAGCCGTTTTCCAGACTGCTGGTAGGCATCAAGGTTACAACAAGTCCCGTGTTAGCCGGATATTGATAAATCATTTAATGCTTTACGAACAACATTTCATTGAAGAATTGAAAAGCCGCGCCGACTTGGTGCGGATTATCGAACCTTACGCGCCGCTCAAGAAAAAGGGCGCGAATTGGATGGGCTGCTGTCCGTTTCATCAGGAGAAAACGCCTTCGTTTTCCGTGAATCCGGGCAAAGGATTTTACAAATGTTTCGGCTGCGCGAAAGGCGGCAACGCTTTTACTTTCGTGATGGAAATGGAAGGTTTGAACTTTCCCGAAGCCATCAAGCGCGTTGCGGAGATTTCGGGAATCGCGCTGCCCGAACCGGTTGACGATAAAAATTACGAGCAGAATAGAAAGCGGCAAGCAGAGAAAAAGGAAATCGCCGAACAGGTGGTCGAACTCAACAAATACGCGCTCGAATTTTGGGAAAATTATTTGCAGGAAAATAACGCCGAAGCAAAAGCGGCGCGGGAATATCTGGAAAAGCGTGAAATCTCGGTTGAAACGCAAAAGGCTTTTCACATTGGTTTCGCGCCCGACAGTTGGGACGCGGTGATGTCGCTTTTGAAAGGGAAAGGCGCGGACGAAAAGTTGATCGAAACGAGCGGTTTGGTTTCGATCAACGAAGAAAAAAAGCGCGTTTACGACCGTTTTCGCGGGCGCATTATGTTTCCGGTTCTCGACATCAAAGGCAATCCGGTGGCGTTTGGAGCTAGAATTCTGGCACATGGGGAACCGAAATATCTTAATTCGCCGGAAACTCCGGCTTACACCAAAGGCAATCATCTTTACGGGCTTTTCCAGTCGAGAGAGGAAATCCGACAGAAGAAGTTTGCGATTCTCGTCGAAGGTTATTTGGATTTAATCGCGCTTTATCAACACGGCATTAAAAACGCGGCGGCGAGTTTGGGAACGGCTTTTACGCCGGAACAATCGAAACTTCTGGGCAGGTTTACGAAAAAAATCGTTATTAATTACGACGGCGACAAAGCCGGTATTAAAGCGGCGCGAAGGGCGATTGAAATTTTGCTCGCCGAGGATTTCGAGACGAAAGTTCTCGTGCTGCCCGACGGACAAGACCCGGACGATTTTTTGAAGGCAAACGGCGCGGAAAGCTACAACCACCTGCGCGGCAGTGCGTATCCGTTTCTGCAATTCGTGCTGGAAAATCTGGCGCGGGAACGCAGCATCAATTCGCCGAAAGCCAAAGCCGAAGCGGTCGAAGAGGTTTTACCGGTGCTGTCCGCCATTCGCAATCTGGTCGAAAGGCGCGAAACGCTGAAGCAAACGCTGAAATTTTTTCGCATCGAAGACAAGGTAACGGAAAATTATCTGTGGAAGGAAATCCAAAAAAAGGAAAAAAACGGCGGCAAAGGTGAAATCGAGGACAAGCTCGAAGTTAAAAACTTCGTCATCAAAAGAAACGCCGCTAAAATCACCGTCGCCGAACAGCATCTGCTCGAACTGCTGATTTACGATGAGGATTTGCGCCAGATAATTTTGCCCGCGCTCGAAACCACCGATTACGAAGCACTTGCCACTTCTGAAGTTTTTCGCGCGATGATTGCATTAAAAGAAATCGGCTCCGACATCACGGGCGAAAATCTGCTGGAGTTGGTGGCGGACGACGCGGCGGCGAGCGATTTCGTTCCGGTGCTTCTGATGTGCGAACCGGCGCGGGAAAAGGACGAGGCGATGGACGAGGTTTTGAACCAAGCGGAAAACTGCGTGGCGACTTTGCGCTCGATGGCGATTTCTTCGCGCATTCTGGACATCAGCCAGGAATTGGTTTTCGCCGAACAAACCGGCGATTACGAATTGCGCGACGCGCTGGTCAACGAACAAATCGGTTTAGCCCGAATGAAACGCGATTTTGAAAAGAAAATCGACGGCGGATGAGAAAATTATCCGCGCCGCAAGCCGACGAAAACACGAAGTGAAACGTCCGCCGTCCCGCTCAAACCCGACGAACAAATTTTCCCCGCGACAAAATAGATAATTTGAAATTTATGGTTTATAATGACAGGTTTCGTATCAGGATTGCGAAATCTCACTGAACGAAAACCGGAAAAATTTTAATTTACGCATCGCCCGCGTCTGAAACCTTTTTCAGTTTTCGGCGTTTAGAGTTATTTTGCGAACAACGATTGATACCGATATTTAATCAAAAACTATTTACAAAAGTATGGCAGACTACGACGAAAAGGAAGATTTAATGGATCGCCTGGTCGCGCTCGGCAGACGCAAGAAGTTCTTGAGTTTTGACGAACTGAACCGCGAGATTCCCAACAAAATGATGTCGCCCGACGACATCGAAGACGTTTTGACACGGCTCGAAGGCGCGAATATCTCGGTCGCCGATACGGACGCGCAACTGCTCGAAAAGGCGGCGAGTCTGTCGCTCGACGAAGATGCCGAAGAGGTAGACGAAGACGATCTGGACTTGGATTTATCCGCCGGAACGCTCGATAAATCGAATGATCCGGTGCGGCTTTACCTGCGCGAAATGGGTGTCGTGCCGCTGTTGACGAGAGCGGGCGAAGTGACGATTGCCCAGCGCATCGAACGCGGGCAAATCAAAACGCGCAAAGCGATTTCGCGTTCGCCGATTGCCGTCGAACGACTGCTGCAAATCGGCGACGATCTCGAAAACGGCAAAGGCTATATCCGCGAAACCGTCACTTTTTCGGAACAAGCCGAATTGACCGGCGAAGAGGATAAAGCCGAAGAATATCTGCGCTGGACGCTCGAAGGCATCGGCAACATTCGCATCACTTTTAACAAAGCGTTGAAGTCTCTGCTGGCTTTCCTTGACGAGCAGAAAAAAGCGAAAGGCAAACCGTCGAAGAAAACGATGGCGTTAAAGCGGCAGACGGCGCGTTACCGGCTGGAAGTCGCGCAGGAAATTAAAAATCTGAACTTGACCGAACGGGCGATGCAAAAGCTGATCGGCGCGATTCGTAGGGTTTCCGACGATATCCGAAAAGCCGAGCGTGACATCAACAAAGCGGAAGACCGGCTCGAAAGCAAAAAGATTTTGCCCGAAGAGAAAAAGGATTTAACGCGCAAAATCGTCGAAAACAGAAAAAAGGTTTCTGAAATCGAAGAGAAGTATAATCTGCCGACGGTCGAAATCAAACGCTCCCTGCAAACGATTCTGGTTGGCGAAACGGCGACCAATCAGGCGAAACGCGAACTCGTCGAAGCCAATCTGCGGCTCGTCGTCTCCATCGCCAAAAAATATACCAATCGCGGTTTGCAGTTTTTGGACTTGATTCAGGAAGGCAATATTGGTTTGATGAAAGCGGTTGATAAATTTGAGTGGCGGCGCGGCTATAAGTTCTCGACTTACGCGACGTGGTGGATTCGACAGGCGATTACCCGCGCCATCGCCGACCAAGCGCGAACAATCAGAATTCCCGTCCATATGATCGAGACGATTAACAAGTTGATTCGCACGTCTCGCGCACTGGTTCAGGAACTCGGACGCGAACCGACTTCGGAGGAAATCGCCAAGAAAATGGATATTTCCGTTTCCAAAGTGCGAAAGGTTCTGAAAATCGCGCAGGAACCGATTTCGCTGGAAACGCCGATTGGCGAAGAAGAAGATTCGCATCTCGGCGACTTTATCGAAGACAAATCAATTATGAATCCGGCGGAATCGGTCACATTCGGCAATCTGCGCGAAATCACCGACGAAGTGCTGGCGACGCTCACGCCGCGTGAGGAAAAAGTCATCAAAATGCGTTTCGGACTCGGCAACACCGGTTCGGAACACACGCTCGAAGAAGTCGGACAGCATTTCGCCGTCACCCGCGAGCGCATCCGGCAAATCGAAGCTAAAGCGTTGCGAAAACTGCGGCATCCGTCGCGTTCACGACGCTTGAAGGCGTTTTTGGAAGGCAAGGCGAGTTAATAAATTTCGCGTCAGGTTAATAATTTCACAGCGGCGATTGGTGATTGTTACAACAATTACCAATCGCCGCTTTCTTTCGCCATAAAATAAAGCTCAAAGGAAATTTTCCAAGCCGCAAATAAACCGGCGAAGCGTCCGTTGTTTTCGGTATCGGCTGTCAACTGTTCAATCGTTATCCGAAAATTATCCGAAAAGGTTTTCCGATGAGCAGCGAATAGTTAATAGTGAACAGTGAATATTTTGCCGGTTGCCGCTGTCCTTCGCAAGTTAAGCCGAAGTAATCGCCGACGCGGTTTAGGTATCAGTCGAAAGTCAATTTATCAGTTGACTTTCGTTAATTACCGGCGTTAAGATGCTACTCAAATCAATCCACAAATTTTAGCTTCTTCGGACGAATCGGCATTCGTCCGAAAAATGTGAAACACGTCGGCAGGCAATTTTTCGATCAACTGAAGAAATTCAGCGCAGATTTCGATGCGCCGAATCAAAACGGAAAAACTCGGACTGGAAAAATCCGTTTCGGAAGTCTTTCTATCTGAAAGTGAAAGTTATGGCGACCACGCAGCAAAATCGTCTGCTGAAAATTCTGACTCCTTTGAGCGAAGACTTTCTGCTGCTCAGTCGTTTGTCGGCGAACGAAGAAATCTCGTCGCTCTTTTCATTCGAGGTCGAACTGCTGCACGAGGAAGACGAACCCGGTTTTAAGGCGACGGAGATTGCGGCGGAGTCAATTCTCGGCAAAGCCGTCACGATCCAGATTACCCAGAGAGACGGCACGATTCGAGATTTGAACGGGATGGTCAATCATTTTGCCCAGCGACACCGCGACAACCGATTTTCCTATTATTACGCGACGATTGTGCCGCACGTCTGGCTGCTCACGCAGAACCGGCAAATCAGAATGTTCCAAAACAAAAGCGTCGGTGAGATTTTCAGAATAATTTTCCTTAATTTTGATGTTTTGTATGAACTGCAAAAAGTTTATGAACCGCGCAATTACTGTGTTCAATACCGGGAATCGGATTTTGATTTTGTCTCACGTTTGATGGAGGAAGAAGGGATTTATTACTACTTCGAGCATTCCGAAGGCAGGCACAAAATGGTCATCGCCGACACGCCGCAGTCGCACCGCGATTGTCCTTCAAAAAGCGATATTCCTTATTTTATCAATGTCGGCGACGCGGAAGATTACCTGACTTCGATCACGAAATGGCGCACCGATTATAAAATACAGCCGGGCAAAGTTTCGTTCTGGGATTATCATTTCCAGCTTCCGACGAATCATCTGGACGCGACGCATCCGAGTTTGTTCAAGGTCGGCGACAATCAAAACATCGAGATTTACGATTATCCCGCCGGTTATGCACGAAAATACGACGGTATTGACCGCAGCGGCGGCGAACAAGACGGCGAATTACAGAAAGTTTTCTCCGACAAAACAACCAAAGCCGAAATCGCAATGCAGTCGTTTGATGCTCAATGTCGCGTTATTTCAGGAAGTTCCGATTGCAGTTCGATGACCAGCGGTTATCGTTTTAATTTGTCCGCCCATCCGAGCGTGGAAAAAAACGGGCAGTATGTGATTACATCGGTCAGGCACGAGGTCGAACAGAATCCGACTTATATCACCGACGACGACATCGAGAAACCGTATCTCAACAGTTTCACCTGCATCGCTTACGGCAAAGGCGCGCCGCCGTTCCGACCCGATAAACGAATTCCGAAACCGTTCGTTCAGGGCAGTCAGACGGCGTTTGTCGTCGGTCCGGCGGGCGAGGAAATTTTCACCGACAAATACGGGCGCGTCAAAGTGCAGTTTCACTGGGATCGGGATAACCAAGCCGATGCCGAAAGCTCGTGCTGGGTGCGCGTCTCGCAGGGGTGGGCGGGCAATAAATGGGGAATGGTGTTTATTCCGCGCATCGGAATGGAAGTGATCGTGCATTTTCTCGAAGGCGACCCGGATCAGCCGATTATTACCGGCTGCGTTTACAATCCGGGCGCGATGCCGCCTTATACTTTGCCCGACGAGAAAACCAAATCAACCATCAAAACCGATTCGTCGAAAGGCGGCGGCGGATTTAACGAGATTCGTTTTGAAGACAAAAAAGGTTCGGAGCAGATTTTCGTTCACGGCGAAAAGAACGTGGACGTGCGCGTCAAAAACGATTCGCTCGAACACATTACGAACGACCGGCATTTGATAATCCAAAACAATCAATACGAAAAAGTTCAGAAAGATAAGCATCTGCAAATCGGCGGCGACGAAAACATCAAAGTTGACGGTGCGCTTTCCTTAAAAGTCGGAACGGACGTGGACGAAAAAGTCGGCGCGAAATATGCGCTCGATGCCGGACAGGAAATTCATCTGAAATCCGGTGTGAACGTCACCATCGAAACCGGAACGAGTTTGACTTTGAAAGTCGGCGGCAATTTTATCAACATCAATCCGGGCGGCATTTTTATCAAAGGCACGATGGTTTTTATCAACAGCGGCGGCTCCGCCGGTTCGGGTTCGGGCGCAAGTCCCGAAGTGCCGAAAGACCCGAAGGAAGCCGACACCGCCGTTCCCGGACAGCGCACACCGTCACCCGCGCCCGCCGCGCCGCCGCCCAAACCGCAATTCAGCAGTCTGGCGGCACTCGTGATGACCAACGCCGCGCAGAACGGCACGCCGTTTTGCGAAATCTGCGAGCGGCATAAACAGGAATTAGCCCAACAGAATCAATGAAACAGAAACTGGCTGAATATCTGTTCAGAAAAAATACTTATACTTACGCGGTTCTGGATGGCGCGTCGGTTCCCGATTTGCCCGTTAAACTTTACGAAATGCGCCCGCCGCATATTTGTCTGTATCGCGGCGAACTGCCGCCGGATTTAGTTTACGTCGCGCCGTATCTAGTTCAGATTCTCCCGGATTTAGATTTTACGAATTGGCTGTTCGCCGAATGCTGGGGCAAGCATTGGGGGATTTTCGCGCAGAGCCGGTTGACGATGACCGGAATGCGAAAACATTTCCGCTCGCTTTTAACCGTCTATGATGAAACGGGAAAACCTTTGCTTTTTCGGTATTACGACCCGCGCGTTTTTTTGACTTATGTCCCGACGTGCAGCGCGGCGGAACTCGAACTTTTTTTCGGCAAAGTCAATTATTACTTCGCCGAAGCGGACGACGCGGCGGCTTTGCAACGGTATAATTTTTCAAAAACGGAGTTAAAAAAAACGACTCTCGACATCAATGGGAAATAAAATAAATGCTGATTCGCGCCGAACAAATGACCGTTTTTGAAAACGCCGCCGCCGATGGCTTTGTTCAGCGGATCGCTAAACATTTACTGGAAAATTACGCGCCGGCAATCGTCCGGCTGCCCGAAAACGCGACGACGACGGTCGGCGAATTATCGAAGGAAAAACTGTATTCACTGGTCGAAGTCAGCATCGAACGCGCCCGCCGTTATGGTTTGAGTTACGAATCTTCCATCGCCGCCTTTACCGCGCTGATGTTTGAAGTCGCGCCGAATTTCGATTCGCATCGTTTGATCAAAATGCTCTTAAACGACCAAAGCATCGAACCGGAAAAACGCCTCGACGAACTGCTCAAAGTCTTAAACGAAAAGAATTGGGAAACGATTCGCGGCGAATACGATGAAACCGCATGGCTGTCAAAAATCGAACCGGATGAAAACCCGGAAAATTCGGAAAATTCCGGCGACGCGAAAAATTTTGATTTTGCTAAGACCGTGACAAACGTCGAAAACGCCGAGGAGACGGCGAAATCCGGGAAAGATGCGGATTATAATTTTATTGATGCGGTTCCGAATTTAGCGGTTAGAAAGGAGTAAAACAAAATGGCTGCCGCGCTCGCCGACAAAATCAAGCAAACGCAAAATTCCTTTCCGCCGCGACCGAACAGCGGCGCGGTCGAACCGTGTCCGTTTGCCAAACCAACCGCCAAAGCGGAGCCGTCGCCGGTGGCAGTCAAAAACGCTTTTGCGCTGACCCAGTATGGCGATAATGCGCCGTCCGCCGCCGCGACGACCGCGCAAAGGGCGAAGGAAAAGAAAGATTGGATTGAAATAATTCTGGTTGACGAGGTAGGCGAACCGCTGCCGGGCATTCGTTACCGCATTACTCCGCCCGGCGGCGATCCGCCGCAGGAAGGCAGATTGAATGAACACGGACAGGCAGGATATTACAAGATTGAAGCCGGCGAATGCAAAATCACGTTTCTCGACTTAGACAGTGATGCCTGGGAATAATTATTCAGGTCGGTTAGCCTGTTGAGCGACGCGCCCGCGATTTTTTTTATAATTACTATTCGATGATTTTTACACGCTTTTTTCGCCGTTAAATACTAAGTGCGATCTTTTGTGTTGGAATCAAAACCGGTGTGATTGACTTCAAAAGATTTGAGGCGAGAGAGTATAAATTATGACGGAAGGAGAAATCACATTACTGAAAGCGGTTTTAGACGACCCGAATAACGATGTTCCGCGCCTCAGCTATGCGGAGTGGTGCGAGCGGCAGAGCGATCAACCGACCAAAGCCCGCGCCGAATTTATCAGAACGCAAATCTCGCTTATCAACGACTTCAAAGCGATGTCTTACGAACAATGGTTTGATTTGGCGCATCTCGAAGAAAAATTGCGGAACACATATAAAGTCGAATGGGCGGGCGAGTTGAATGCGCTGGTTGACGAATACACCTTCGATAAAGGCTTTGTCGCATTCGCCGCCTTGTCGGGGCGCGGATTTCTCGACCGGGCGGCTGAGCTATTCGCGCTGGCTCCGGTTCGCCACCTGAAACTGACGCAGGTGGTTTCGGCGGCTGATGAATTATTCGCTTCGCCGTATTTAAACGGTATCGTGTCGCTCGATTTAGAACGGTGCGGTCTCGAAGATCGGCATCTCGCAATGCTCGCCGCCGCGCCCGTTTTGCCAAACCTGAAATGGCTCTCCGTCGCCCAAAACAATCTCGGCTTTGACGGTGCCGACGCGCTCGCCGCGTCCCCGCTGTCGAAACAGTTAATCTACGCCAATTTTTACGGCAATCCGTTTGATCCGGGCGGGCGGTATTCAGCCGACAACGAATTTATTCTCGATTCGTGGCTGCCCGAAGAGGGAGAACGGCTCGAAGCGAAACACGGCTATTTAGCGTGGCTGCACCGCGACTCCGCGACCATCTACGAAGTTGTGCCGAACCGTTTTCGCCTGACTTAATCGAGAAAATCGCGGGCGGGCGGATAATCGGTTCGTAATTCATTAACCAAATCTCTCCATCCGTCATACAGGAGAAAATTTTCTTTGACGCTATCGTAACTTTCTTCTTTAGCAAGAGTTTGCCTGAGACGAACGAGATTTCTATAGCCGTCTTGAAATCTTCGGTATTTAATGATTTTCAATGCCAGATTTGCCGGAAGCGGAAATTCGGGGTGGTGCTTGAGAAACCAGTCTCCCACCTCGTCGAGCGTCATTGTATTGACGTTCGTGTTCGGATTCGCTTCATCGAAATATTGATTGGCGAGTGCGATATTGATGCCGGAGAAAATGAAGCCGGGAACGACCGCCGACATCGGTAAGGTGAAGAAATAAAAACTTGCCGGATCATTGTCGCGTGCCTGCGTCTGGTTCGGTATGCCGATCTTGAAATAATCGCTCGGATGAGTTTGGGCGGCGGCTCCTAAAATACGCACCGCGCCGCCGTCGGACTGCAAACCGACCGTGCGACCGTTCACAGTCAGATTTTCCAGAGTAAAGACGGCGGCGGTTGCGAACGGTTCGCCGAGTTCCCCGCCTACCAAGCCGGTCGTAATACAAAGGCGTTGGTAAATCCCGCCCGTGTCTTCATTCAGTAGAGCGAGATTGTCCCAAACGCGCTTGTAATCATCCGACAAGACAAACGCACCTTTATCGTGCGCCGTATTTCTTTCGTAATAGTCCCGAATTTCGGGGATATTAGGCATTCCGCGTGAGGACGGTTCAATGTCAACGATAACCGAATCGCCGCCGATTTTGAACACATCCAATTCGCAGCCTTTGCCGAAACGCCATTTTTTGTCCGAAGGCGTGAGAACGAAATTTTCATTGGTCGGTGCTAAAAACGCTCCCTCGCGCACGCCCGACTCGCCGGGTTCGATTCGCCGTCCCGCTTTCGGGTCTAACGCCGTCATCATTTCTTCCGAATTCGCTATTTGCCCGAAAAAGGCGGCGGCGACTGTGTTTTTATTGGTCTCCGAATGCTTTAAAAGATCGGTTTTTAATTCCTCTTTGGTGAGAAAGTATGTCCCCTTCAACAATGGAACTACCAATTCGCCGATTTCCGACGCATCTTTGAGTTTTTTCTTTAAATAGATTTCTAAATCTTCTTTCTTAACCCGATTGACGTTGTAAAGACTGTCGGGATGCCGCAAGACCGTATCGTTGCGCGGCAGATTGAAAGAGGCGGCGAGCGTTCGCGCCATCCAGTCAATATGACATTTTTCGCCCTCGCCGCGCTCCACCATATTCAAGCCGATGCCGCCGCTGCCGAAAACGCACACGCGGTCGGTTTTATTCCAAATGGTTTTCGTCATCAAAGCCTCCGGTCCATTGATGACCCGGCGTTTTTTGGTTTCCTCGCTCCACAGGCGCGGCGGAACACATAACTTGGTTTTACCCATTTTAACGGCGTTCCGGTTGTCGAGTTTTTTTTCATCAAAGCGAACCGCCGACCGTCCTGCGCCCGTGCAGATGTCAATTTTTTTGGCATAGACGAACTCAATCCGGCATTCTTCTTCGGATTCGGGAACCAGAACCACCAGACGATAATCCGGTTCGTCGGAAGGAAATTTCTCTTGAAGTTTTTCGTCCAGCTCCTTGACGGTTAAATCTATCTCTTCTTTCTCCTTTAAATCCTTGATAACCTTTTTCAGCTTTTCGGGAAGCAGGTCGGTTTTCTTTTGAATGAATGCGACCCAGCCTTCCTTGTGATGAAATCTGCTTTTCGCCGGATCGTCGTGGTGATATTTCGCCCGCAGCAAATTCCATTCGTGTTCCGTGCAGGCTCCGAATTTCACCGAACTACAGCCGGGATTTTTAGCAAAAACGTCCGTCTCCTGCGACGGACGTTTTTGATAGCCGGGCATTCCCAGCAAATACGGCGGCTGTCCCATTCCGTGTTCAAAGTATTGCGTCCAGGGGTCTTTAAAACCGATGTGCATCAGCGGCAAATCGCCGATCCGCTTTTTGCCCCATTCGGTCTGCCGCAAAGTCGTGTGGTTGACCATCGCCGCCGTGCCGCAGCCGACGATAACGTAATAGACGGGCAGTTTGCCGCTGTCGGTCGTCAAGGAAGTTTGACCGATATTTTGAACGCTGGCATTGATCTTGTTGGGATTTTGTCCCTTATCTTCAACGATTTTTATTTTCATTGAACGTCTCCTTGCGGATTTTCATCATCGGCGGGCGGAAATTCTTTGGGTTTATCGTGCAGTTCTTCCAGTTTTGCCAGAGTCGGCGAGTCTGCCTCTCCGGTCGGCTCAAGGACGAACCGCTTCTGAAAAAGCCTGAGTTGGATTTGCACCTGCTCGTCGAGTTTATTATTCGGCTCGCCGCAATCGTAGCCCATATTATTCAGACGTTTTTTCACACCGGCGATTTCGTTGATCGGGTCGAGGTAGCCGAAGTTTATTTCCAGCCGATAACTTTGCTCTCCGATAATTAGAACGCCCTTTTTTGAATTCGTCGGAATGGTTTTTTCCAGCACTCCGCGCGAATCGGTTTTGCCGTTATATATTTTACCGTCAATTTCGAGGCTGTATTCCTGATTGGCGCGCGGTTCTTCGATGTCGAAAAGCTGTAGCCGAAAAAGCGCGGGAATGCCTTTTCGCTTAAATTTATGGACGTTATTGGTTGGTCTTCTAACCTCTTTTAATCGTTTGTCAGGAATGAACAGAACATCTCCGGGCATCAGGATATTCATATCCCGGCGTTTTTCTTTCAGTTCGGCGTTTTCAGGATGATTCCAGATCGTCTCGACAAATAATCCGTGCTTTTCCGACAAACTAATGACGCTCTCGCCCTGCTTTATCTCGTATCTTATTGGCATCGGCAATCCTCCTGCGTTTCCTTAATCTAAGGTCAAAGTGGTTATATGATTTCTCGAAATTAGTCCCGCCCGGACTGTTTGACTCTAATTCACCTGTCTGATTTTTAGCTCCGCTAATTTTTATATAATTCGGCGGCGTAGGCGAAAGTCCGGTCGGCAAACTTGAAGTAAAACACTTCTCACACCGAAAACGCTAAAAGTCAGCGAAGGTAGAAAAGAAACTTGGCTTGGTTCGGTCAAATGAAAATACTTGCGATAGATCAAGAATATATTTGAAAAAACTTAATTTCGCAAATAATATCTGCCGAACGCACCCGAAATCAGCGCAGCATTCCGGCGGGCAAAGATATTCTTCTGCAAAATCCGGCAGAGTTCGTTTTCATTTGGTTTGCTTTTTTGGTGGCAGGACTTTTCTGTAAAAATTAAAGTTTGCCGATTTTGGAATATAAATTCGATTAGTTAGAGTAGATTTATGGCAATAACGACGCAAATTTTCTGGCTCGTCATTCTTTCGATGGTCGTCGCCTCCATCGCCTGGACGGTAACACAGGAAGAGATTTTTAAAGAATGGCACGAATACTGTCAGGATCGCTGCGACGACTGCCAATCGCTTCCGAAACGCAAATTTTTCTACGTCTTCACCTGCGAATACTGCTTTAGCCACTGGACGACGCTGGCAATTTTAATTTTCACCGGATTTCAACTTTTGATTGATGATTGGCGCGGTTCCGTGCTGGCGTTTTTTGCGATTCCGTGGCTGGCAAATCAAATGATGAGCGTTTATCGTCGTTTGCGCGTCGGCATCAAACACGAAAATCTGCTTGCCAAAACAGTCGAATCGAATTTGAACTGAGCAGATAAGCAAAAGCAACGAATTGTTTCGTTTCGTTCAGAGTCCAAACGCGAAACGCAATTTGTTTCCTTCACAGAGCGAAGCGCGGCGGAAACCAAGCCGCGAGCGTGAATTCTGACGCGAAAAACAAAATATCCCGAAACTTTCAACGCCCTGACTTATTACCAATTCAGTCAGAATTACCGTTTTTCGACGGCGACGACGCGCAAACCGTTGCTGCTGCGGCGAACTTTAGGCGGCGTGTCGGGATCACGTCGCGGAAGGCGCATATTGGTCGGGAAATCGTTCCAGTAACCGCCGCGCAAAACCCGGTGTTCTGCGTCGCCGGTCAAGTTGGCAGTGCCGTCGGCGGGCGCACCTTCATAATTTATAGAATAAAAGTCTTCGCACCATTCGGCGACGTTGCCGTGCATATCGTAAAGCCCAAAAGCATTCGGCTGTCGGGTTCCGACCGGATGCGTTTTGTTTTCGGAATTTATGTGATACCACGCCATATCTTCCATTCGACCGGCAAGAATTCCGGTTTTGCCGCCGCGCGCCGCGTATTCCCATTCGGCTTCGGTCGGCAGGCGATAATCGAAACCGTCGTTCGTCTCGTTCAGTTTCTCGACGAATTTCTTAGCGTCTTCCCAACTGACGCGCTCGACCGGACAATCGTCGCAGTTTTTAAAGAAGCTCGGATTTTCCCCGATTACCGCCGTCCACTGCGCCTGTGTAACCTCCGTTTTGCCAATCCAAAAACCATCATTGAAGGTAACGCGGTGCTGCGTTTTTTCGTTATCGAACCAATCGCGCACGGTTTCTTTATAATCCTTTCTGCCGAGAGCGTAAGATTCGTTGACGTTCGCCTCGCTCGAACCCATCATGAAATTGCCCGCCGGAAGTTGAACGAATTCCATCCCGGCGGCGTTTGTTCGCACGGCAAAGTTGCCTGCGCCGGCTGCGGAAGGTTTAACTTTCGCCTTCACCGTTCTCGTCGCTTTCGGCGTTTCCGGTTTTTTGGCAGGCAGTTCGACCGGTTCCACCGTTTTTACTTCCGCCGCTTCGGTTTTCACCGATTCCGGTTTCATCGTTTCGGTTTTCATCGGTTCGACGTTTTCCCGCGCTTCGAGTTGTTTTAATTTGATTCGCGCCGTCGAAGCGTTCGCGCCGTTCGGAAACTCCTTCAAATGGTTTTGCACGAGCGTTTTATCCTTCGTCGTTTTTATCGCGTCCCAAAAAATTTGCTCCAGACGAATCTTCGCCTTCGCCGCGTTCGTCCCGTTCGGAAATTCTTCCAGAAAATAACGGAAATCAGCGGCATCGGCACTGCTTTTCACCAAATTCCAGGAATCTCGCTCGCGTGTTGCCGCGTCTTTTTCCGTAATTTCCGGCTCGGCTTCAACGGCTGATTTAACGATTGGCGAAGGCGGAACCGGCTTGGTCGCCGTTTCTCCCGCGAAATAAAAATCGCTGAAATTAGTGCCTTCTTTATAAGGTCTTTGCAGTTGTTTGGATTTTTCCGCCACGCTTCGCGCGACTATTTTATACAAATTATCTAATTCGACATTCGGTTTTTTGATGTTTTCCAGCAGGGCTTCGGTGAAAAGTCCGTTTCTGCCCGCGCCGTCGGAAGCGGTTTTGCCCGGTTCGGTCGAATAAAGCAGGACGGTTCCTTTCGGCGCGTTGATTTTCGCTAAACCTTCGTCGCCGCTAACAGCGCGAAATTCGCTCCAGTCCTTGGCAAACGGATTGTTCCGGCAGGCATCCAGAATAACAATATTCAAATCACTGCCAGCCGTGTTGAATTTCCCCAGAATGCGATTTATATCAATGGCTGAATCGGCGATTTCGTCTTCTCTGGGAATATCGGCATCAACCGGAATCAGGTAATTGCGGCTGTTGGACTGAACGCCGTGTCCGGCATAAAAGAAAAGCCCGATGCCTTTTTGCCGGAGCAATTTATCGCCGAATTCCCGGATCAGTCCTTCCATCTGCTTTTTGCTCTGGTCAACGCCGCTGATAACTTCAAAACCCAACGCTTTTAAGGCGACCGTCATATCAGCGGCATCGGCTGAAGAATTTTTCAGTTTGGTGATATTTCGATAATCGGCGTTGCCGATCACCAGTGCCAGACGCGGCAATTCGGCGGCGGACGTTTTTTCCTTCATCACGAGCTGGCGCGACGGCGGCGGCGGTTCGGTGATTTGGGCGTTTGCCGCCGACGGCAGCAGCAGTGAAAATACGATTGACAGCAAAACGGAAAAACTGACGGCGCGGAGCGCGAGCGTGTTTTTAACGAGTAAATTATTCATACGGAAAATCCTTCAGAGAGAAAAAGCAGCGGTGGAAGGCGATGTTTTCAGACTCAAATCAGATAACGAACATTTGCCGAATTAGGTGGCACAATTTTACGTCGAAAGCGATGTTTGCGTCAATGATGCCGGTGAAGTTTTTTGGTTTCGTTCACAGATCGTTTGAAAACGCCCGCCGTGAAAACAAAATTCAGCGATGTTCGAGTTGAATCAAATGAGCGACCGCATCGCCTGCAAATTCAATCTGCGTGATTTTTTTATCGGTCTCCTTCGAGACGTTCGTTTGATTTTCGGCGGCGTTGCCCAGAAAAAATTTTAATTTTGCCCGCACGTTCGCGTCGGTTACTACGCCTTTATTTTCAAAGGCATCGGCGCGGGCGGTTTCGGCGATTCCCGGTTTTTCGCGGCTCCAGACGATCCAGAATTTTTCCGTGCCGGGTTTGCCGTCAAACTCGCTCTGGTAAGTTTCATACTGTCGTTTCGCCGATACCTCCGCTTTGCCGCCGTTAATGGTCGGCGTTGGAAACTGGATGGTCAGAACCGTTTCGCCGCTCGCGTTCAAGCCTTCGGCAAAAGCGTAGAAATAACCGTCGTCCGGCAGGGCAAAGTGCATTTGAAACCGGTATTCGTTCTCGAAAATTTCCTGTCCGCTCGATTGAAACGGTTCCTGAAACGGTTTTTTGTCGCGCATCTTCTGGACGGTCAGAAAGTAACTCAGACTTCGCAGATTGCTCGGCGGCGCGAGCGGCGACACCGTTTCGCTTTTTACCGTTTCAACTTTTTTCAGCGGCGCGTCCGTCGCTTGCCGCCACGCCAGCCAGCCGCCGACGCCGGCGCACAACACGAGAAAAACGCCAATCGCGCCGAGATAAAGCAGCCATTTGGATTTTACCGGCGACTGAATCAACGGCGGCGCGGCGAACGACCTTTCGATTGGCGGCAAAATCGTTTCATCCGGCATTGCAGGCGGCGCGGCAACCGATTCAGGTTTGACCGTCGGTAGTAATTCCGGCTCATTTTTCGTTGCGCCGCCGGACGTGATAAACGGATTGCCCGGCGGTTCGGCCGGTTGAGCAAACGATTGATTCAGAAAAGCCGCCGTCGGCTGAATCGAGGGATTTGAATGATTTATGGAATTTGAAAGATTGATCGCCGGATTCGAGGCGGGCGGCAGCGCGACGGTCAGCAGTTCGGGGATCACCGGCGTAGAGACGGCTGGCGGATTTTTCAACGCCCGCCGCATTTCCGCCGCCGTCTGAAAACGCATTTCCGGCGCGATTTCCAGAGAGCGATGAATGATCTTCGCCAGTTCGGGCGGGATTTCCGGGTTTAATTGAACGCACGGCGGCAGCGGATCGGGTTTGCCCGACCAGACGGAAAAAGCGCGAATCGTCGCCGTCGCCCGTTCGGGCGTGTGCGCGGTCAAAAGATGATAGAGCGTCGCGCCGAGGCTGTAAATATCGCTGCGCTCGTCGGTTTTGTGGTGCAGAAATTCTTCGAGCTGCGGCGAATCGAGCGATTGCAGCATTAGAAAAGAATTCGGATCAACACGCAGAACCTGTTCGAGCGGGGCGTAGAACGGCGTAAATCCCGTGATGCTCTGCCCGAACTGCATCGTCGGGTTGGTTTGCTCCAGATTTCCTTTCGCCGTGCCAAAATCGAGCAGGTAAATTTTGCCGTGTTCATTGATTTTGATGTTGTGCGGTTTGATGTCACGGTGATAAATCAGAAACGAGTGCAGATATTCGAGCGCGTCGAGAACATTGTCGGCGATTTCCAGCGTTTCTTCGATGCCGAAGCTTCTTCCTTTTTTCAGACTGATCGCCAAATCTTCGCCCGAAACGTAATCCATCACGATAAAATTCGCGCCGTTTTCCTCGAAACAGTTGGTCACTTTCGGCAGATTCGGATGCGACAGGTTGTAAAGCAGATCGGCTTCCTGCCGAAAAAGTTTCGTCGCCTGCTCGTTGTTCAGCAGGATTTGTTTGATGGCAACCTGGTTGTTGCCGGAAAATCGCGTGTCGGTCGCCAGGTAAACCGCGCCGAAACCGCCGCTGCCGATTTCCCTTTCGAGCCGGTAACGCCCGTCTAATTTTCCGCCGTTCATCAGCATAATAAAAAAGTGTGAAAGTTATTTCGGGTTGGCGTTCAGACGAAACGGCACGAGCAGCGGTTGATTTTTCAGCAGACGAACGCTGTAAATCGTCTGCGGCGATGGTTCGGCGAGCCGCAGCGAGCGCGTTTTGAGGCTGACGGCTTCGGCTTCCGTGCCGGTATAGGCGATGCCGCCGCCGTCTTCGGCATCGTAAACGTCAACGACTCCGCTCCAGTCTTTGAGCCATTTGTCCAATGTTTTCGGCGTTACGTCCTGCGCCTCCAAACCGATTTTGATGTTCGGCAGTTTGGTCGGCGAGACGATCACATAAAGTTCTTCGCCCGCATAATCGGGGCGTTCGGGTTCAATGCCGAAATACGACATCTCGCCGTTGTGCGGCGGGATTTCGATTAAAGTTCCCTGCGTCACGACATTATCGCCGCCGCGCGTTCGCAGCGTCGGGAAAATCAATTTGGCGTTGCCGGGTATGCCGTCGGTGTAAAACTCGCGGTTGACGACGTAAATAAATCCGGTGCGCGGCGATTCGATGGTGAACCGAACGCGGTCGCCCTTTTTGAAATTCGTCGTCGAATCAACCCGTTCCGCCGTCCATTGTTCGAGGCGTTTGCCGTTGGCAACCGGAAAAGTCGGCGCGTCGTCTTCATCGGATTTCGGCGGACGTAGCCGCCAGAAGGTTACGCCGAGTTTTTCGACGACGTAAACCGGCTTGCTTTTCATCCGGCGATTAACCGGACTGCGGCGCGGCGCGGCGACCCGCGTGATCAACTTGTATTTTCGTTTGGCATTGCCGAGCGCGGCGATATTTTTCCGGCGTTTGGCTGACTTCGGCGCGTTCGGGTTATTGGCAAAAGCATTCGGCGCGGTTTTCGGACGCTGCGTTTGAAAGTCGAGCGAGGTGATCGAACGACTCGGCGGCGGCGGTTCGTCGTCCTCCTGCGCGAATGAAACATTAGCCGCGAAAAACAGAAACGCGGTGATTGACAGTATTTTCGAGGCGGAAAATAGTCTTGGCATATTTAATGGTTAGAACTTCGATAAATGATTGAACCGCCGTTACTTCCACCAACGGCGATTCAAAATTCGGACGAAAAATTACACAAAGCAGAAACCCGGACTTTTTTGAAATAAAGCGCGGAATTCAATCGAACGGGTTTCCGGCAGGCGACTCAGATGACTTGAAATGTCCTATATTTTAAGCGCAGACTTTTCCGCCTGTCAAACTTTCAATCGCTTTTGCCGCGAATTTTCAATGAACTTTGTGATAAATTTAAATGGCGGCGAAAATCTCGCCGCATTCTAAATCTAAAGACAGCCGACTATGAAAAATAATTTTAGAGCGTGTTTGGAAATTCACTTGATCGAAAAGTGGATGGCTTAATTTTACATTCTTCATTGTAAGTTTTTATCCGGATAAAAACTTACAATGAAGAATGTAAAATTGCCGGTCTTTTTTGAATTTCCAAACATGCTCTTATATATGAATGTCCGGTTTGCACTTATCCGTATTTGCACGAACCGCCTTATAGCAGATTCGGCAGCGGTTCGTATGAAATTTGTCCTTCCTGTGGATTTGAATTCGGTGTAACCGATCTTGACAAAGGTTATAGTCATTGGCAGTGGCGAAAGAAATGGATGGACAAAGGTATGCCGTGGATGAGCAGGAAAATCAGCGAAAAGCCTGATGGCTGGAATCCGCCAGACGAACTTTAAGAAATAATATCAAAATTGCAAATCGTTTCCCTTTTACCGCATCCAAAGGTAACATTGATACTTTGTCTATCTTATGAGCAAACGCATTATCGAAAGCTACAAACGGAAACTCGCGGGCGAGGAAGGTGTCATCGTCAAACACGGGACGCGGCTTCGCATCGCGTTGTGTTATCCGAATACGCACGCCGTCGGGATGGCGAATCTGGGACTGCATACGATGTATGAGCTTTTCAACAAGATTCCCGAGGTTTCCTGTGAGCGCGTTTTTCTGCCCGACCCGGAAGAGTTGCGCGAGTACGAAAAATCGCGCACGTCGCTTTTATCCTTAGAAACGCAAACGCCGATTAAAAATTTCGATGTCGTCGCCTTTTCGATTTCGTTTGAAACCGATTATTTGAATATGGCGAAAATGCTGCAAATGTCGCAGATTCCCGTTTGGTCAAAAGATAGAAATCACTTTCATCCGCTAATCGTGATGGGCGGCGCGGCTTCGTTTCTCAATCCCGAACCGATTGCCGATTTTACGGATATTATCGCCGTCGGCGAAGGCGAGATTTTAGCTTTTCAACTGGTTGACGCGATTTTCGAGAACGAAACAAAGGACGAAATCCTTTTGAGTTTAGCCAGAATCGGACGCGGATTTTATATTCCGTCGCTTTACGACGTGATTTACAACCAGGACGGCACAGTTTTCGATTATGTTCCATCAGACGCGGGCGTTCCCAAAAGAGTCGGACGCGCTCTCGCCGCCAACAATCCGAAAGAAGGAACGCTGCGCCGCGCAATGAAACGCAACGAAGTCGAAGTCATTGATTTTTTAATGAATCAAGATGTTTTCGCGCCTTCGACCGCCGTCTGGTCGCCCGGCGCGGAAATGGGCGACCGGCTTTTAATCGAGATTTCACGCGGCTGTTCGCAGGGCTGCCGGTTCTGTTGGGCGGGCTACAATTATTACCCGCCGCGAGTCGTTCCGGCGCGGGACATTCTGGCGAAAGCGGCGCAATGGCGCAGTAAAACCAACAAAATCGGACTTGTTTCAACCGCCGTTTGCGACCATCCCGAAATCTCCACGATTTTGAGCGAGTTGCGGAAGATGGAATACAAAATCACCGTTTCATCGCTTCGACTCGACCAGATTTCCGAAGAATTACTAGACGCGCTCGTCGAATCCAACGACCAGCAAATCGCCGTCGCGCCCGAAACCGGCTCGGACAGGCTGCGGCGAGTTATCAACAAAAATTTGACGAACGACGAAATCGTGGACATCTGCGGCGCGGTTTTTGATCGCGGAATGCTGACCGTTAAACTTTATCTGATGGTCGGTTTGCCGACGGAAACGCAGGAAGATTTGGAAGAAATGATCGTTCTCGTCGAGAGAATAAAAGACCGAATGCTCGTCGCAGGCAAGCGTTTCGGACGCGCCGGAAAAATTATCCCTTCGTTAAATGGTCTTGTGCCGAAGCCGAATACGCCGTTCCAATGGGACGCGGTGTGCGATGAGAAGGAATTGAAAAATCGTCTGAAATGGGTTTCTAAAAATCTGGCGCGGATTCCAAACGTCGAAGTCCGGGCGATGTCGGCGCGAATCGCGCACGAGCAGGCGTTGTTTTCGTCGGGCGACCGAACTATTGGAAAAGTAATCGAAGCGGCGGCGCGTTTGAAAGGAAATCTCAACGATGCGCTGCGCGAAACCGGAATCAATGCCGCATTTCACACTTCGCGTAATCGTTCCTACGACGAATTTCTGCCGTGGACGATTATTGATTCGGGGTTGTCGTTTGATTTTCTGAAAACCGAACACGAAAAATCACAGGAATCTTTATCGAGCAAACCGTGTCCGGCAGTCGAAAAATGCACGACCTGCGGCGTTTGCCCGACAACGTGGCTGGCAAACGCGCCGAACGGTTTGGTGCAATTGCAAAGTTTGCGGAAACCGCGCAGTTTGGCAGTCGGCGTTTAATTTTGAAAATCAATCGGCAGGTCGGCGGGATCGGCGGGTTGACCGTGGCGGTCAGCACTGCGAATCACGCCTTGTTCATTGAGATAAAATGAGTGTCGTCCGGTTTCGCCGTATTTTTTTGGAGTCGCAATAATGTTGAAAGTTGCCGGATGGTCGGTCTTCCCTTCGATTGTCGTGAGTATGAAACGGTAGCCGCACCGGTCGCCCTGCAACATCGGAAGGTCAATCAAATTTTTCGACTGCAAATCTGACAAACTCCCGAAATTTCCATTGACAGATACCGCCTGATAAGTAATTTCCGCGCCGTGCAAAATTCGCAAAAACTGCGCGGCTTCCCACTCGCTTTCACCGCAAATTGCAGGAATAATCGAATCTTTCACCGCCGCGATTGCTCCCTGTTTGTCGCCGCCGCGAATTATTCCGTCAAAGTCAATTCGGAACGAACGTCGTCCGGCTGCCGGATATTTTTGCGGGACGGCGGCAATATAAAAACTTGCCGGATTATCTGCAAAGCCGGTTGTCGTAACAACCGTGAAACGATAACCACAGCGATTGCCTTCCGCCAAAGCAGGGTCAATCAAGTTATTTGTCTGTAAAGTTTTCAGAGTTCCGAAGTTTCCGTTTCCGAATGATGATTGATAGGTAACTTCCGCGCTGTGCAGTGTTCGCAAAAATTGAAATGCTTCCCATTCGCTTTCACCGCAAATTAGAAAAAACGGGTCGGTCGCGGCGGCAATCGCGCCGTTTTTATCGGCACTGCGAATTACGCCGCTCGAATCCGTATAAAACGAACGCCGACCGGTTTTCAGATACTGACCCGGCGTTGCCGTCGCCGTAAAAAAAGCCGGATGATTGTTTTTCCCAGGTGTCGCCGTTACCCAAAAATAATATCCGTATCTCTCGCCTCTGCCTAGAATTCGGTCAATGAGTTCTAGCTTCTTACTTTTGCCTGAAATCTGATCGGCATATTCAAAATCGACTAATTCCTGAAGAGTTACGGCATAATTTCCGTTTCCGGTGATCATGCTGTAAGTTACCTGTGCGCCGACAATTTGCCCCAAAGCCTTATAAACCAAAGTTTCGTTATCATCCGGCGCAAAACTTTTCGGCATCGCCTTTTGAGTCGGCGATTGGTTTTTTATTTGACCGGTTGCAAGAGTCGAAAACAAGCAAACGGCAATTAAAAAACCTACTAAAGTTTCGCTCGTATTGATCGTCATATAGTTCGCGGCGTTAATGCGATTTTTGATTTTATTGTTTCAATAAAAATCCGGTCGGCGTGGCAGTGTGGTCGAATTGATAAATATAGGTGTAGAGACCGAACGGCAGGATGCTGACTTGTTTTGAATAGGCAACGCGCGCCGACACCGCATCTTTAATCTGCTTGACTTCGATGAGCGCGTTCGACGGAATACCGTTGTTGGTAACGGCTCGCTGCATTCGTGCTTTAACGCTGTCAATCTGCGTTACGCCGACCGGAACCGCCATTCCCTGCACGACTGCCGTCTGCATATCCTGTTGAAAACTCTGCCCCTGATAAGCCGTCGGAATGTAGTTGTAACCGGCGTGTCCGATTAAAAACAACACCGCCAAAACCGCCACCATTTTCACGCCCGCGCCGCCGCGTTCGGAATTTTTACGTTGTTTCGTATTTTTCATTTTCGATAAATTCCTCGCTGCCGAAAACTTTTAAGGGTCTTTTTATTTTCGCAAAACTTTTGCGAGCGTTTCGTTAATCGCGTCCGGCGAAATGTCTCCGCCGTCAAAGATGACCGGTTTGCCGATGTCTTCCAAAAGTATCCATTGGAGAGCCGCGCCGATGTTTTTCTTGTCGAAGGCAAAGGTTTCGGAAACCCGCTGGAGATTGATATTGCCGGTGTCGGGAAGTTTTCCGACACGCCGCAAAACATCGTTCAACAAGTTTAGCTTATTGCCATCAAGAATTTCAAGTTTTTTTGATAACTCGGCGGCAAATAAAATTCCGTAGCCGACGGCTTCGCCGTGTTTGAAGCGTTTATAGCCGGTTACTTTTTCGAGCGCGTGCGCCAGAGTATGACCGAAGTTGAGAATTTTGCGCGATTTGGCATCGCGGCGGGCGGCGTTTTCGCGCTCGTCCTGCCGCACGATTTCCGCTTTGAAGGCGACTTGCGCGGCGATTAGTTCGGCGATTTCCGTCGTGAACCCATCGTCGGAAAAATGTTTTTTAAATTTATTCGGCGAGAAATTTTTCAAAAATTCGGCGGTTCGGTTAAAAAGTTGATCGCCCGCAATCGCGCCCTGTTTGACGGCTTCGCAAAATCCGGCGGTTAATTCGCGGCGCGGCAGCGTCTGCAAAACGGCGACATCAATCAAAACGCCGCGCGGCTGATGAAACGCGCCGACGAGATTTTTACCGAATTCGGTATTCACGCCGGTTTTGCCGCCGACCGACGAATCAATCATCGCAAGCAAGGTGGTCGGAATCTGCAAAAAAGCGATGCCGCGCTGGAAAATCGCCGCCGCGAAACCGGCGGCATCGCCGACCACGCCGCCGCCTAAAGCAACCACCGCATCGGTGCGTTTCAATTTGTTTTCGCTGAAAAATACGAGAATTTTTTCGATTGTGCGAAGATTTTTATATTTTTCGCCGTCGCCCATCAAAAAAACGCCGACCTCAAAACCTGCGCTTTCGAGACTTTTGACGACCGCTTCACCGTATAAACCGAAAACCTTCCGGTTGGAGACGAGGGCGATTTTCTCGGCTTGTTCGGCGAGGCATTTTCGCGCTTGCTCACCGCTGTTTTCAAGCAGATTATCTCTGATTGTAATGTCGTATTCGTGCGAATCGCCGGACAGTTTGACCGTTACTTTACCACCTTTCATTATTCGAGATTAGCTTAAGTCGGCGGATTTGTTGAAAGCGAGAATTCAGCGGTTTAAAAAGTAAAGAGCAGATGAAGCAACGTGGAAGTGTGCCGCATCTGCCAATTCGTGATTACTGTCCTCACCCCAGCAACCACTTGAAACGGAGGCTCCACCTACCGTTTCAGTTAAAATAACTATACATTCTTTTTTCGAGAATTGGCAAGCGAGACGAAATACTTTTAATTTTAACCGAGTTGTTCCTTGATAATTTTCGCCAGACCGTGCGCCTGTTCTTCTATTTTCGATTGCTGTTCGCCCTCGATCATCACCCGCGCCAGATTCTCCGTTCCCGAATAACGCAGCAGCAATCGTCCTTTGCCGCCGAGTTCGGCTTTGATTTTTTGGGCGGCGGCGGCAATTTTTTCGACGGCTTCAAACGGCTGTTTTTCGCGCACTTTGACGTTCACTAGAATTTGCGGAAACTGCGTGAAACCGGCGTGCATCTGCGACAGTGTGCGACCTTTGGCAAACACGGCTTCGAGCAGAAAAAGCGTCGTCAGCATTCCGTCGCCGACCAGACTGTGCTGCGGGAAAATGATGTGTCCCGACTGCTCGCCGCCGACCGACGACGCGGTTTGCAGAAGTTCGGCTAGAACGTATTTGTCGCCGACATCGGTTCGCAGAAGTTTGATATTTTTTGAATTCAGGGCGATTTCCAAACCGATATTGCTCATCACGGTTGCAACGACCGTTTGATTGGTCAGTTTTCCGTTTGATTGCAGATGATTCGCCATCACCCACAAAACCGCGTCGCCGTCCACCAAATTTCCCTTTTCGTCAACGAACAAAGCGCGGTCGGCATCGCCGTCGAACGCCACGCCGAAATCGGCATTTTCCTCTAAAACTTTTTTCTGCAAATTATTTAAATGAAGCGAACCGCAGTTGTCGTTGATGTTTACGCCGTCCGGCGAATTGCAAATGGTGATCACTTCCGCGCCGAATTTACGAAAAAGCGGCGGCGCGAGATGCGAAGCCGCGCCGTTGGCACAGTCAATCACCATCTTAAAATTACTCAAATCAAGCGTCTTAAATTCGCCCGCTAAATAATCCAAATAAACCTTTTGATATTCGACGGATTTTGAATTTTCGACTTTCGACTCTGAAACCTGAAATTTGAAACCTGAATCCTGAATCCTGAATCCTGAATCCTGAAAAATATCTTTTTCAATTTCCTTTTCCGTCGCTCCGTCGAGTTTTTTCCCTGTCGGCAGAAAGATTTTAATGCCGTTGTCGGCGAATGGATTGTGCGACGCGCTGATGACGATGCCGGCATCGAAATCGAATTTTTTGGTGAGATAGGCGATGCCCGGCGTGGTGATAATTTCCGCCGATTCGCATTTCGCGCCGATTGCATTCGCGCCCGCGCAGAACGCCGTTTCAATCCACGCGCCCGATTCGCGCGTGTCGCGCCCTAAAACGAAGCGCGGTTCGCGTTTCAATTTTTCCGCCAACTGCCGCGCCAGCGACGCGCCGATTACGGCGATTGTCTCTTTATCAAGGGGAAATTTTCCGGCTTCACTGCGAATGCCGTCGGTGCCAAAAAGTTTTCTCATAAATAATTCGTGTCACAAAGAAATTTCAGTTATATCGCAAAAGCCGGTGTCATCACAAATCCGAGCGATCAATAACCGTTCGTTATTAAAACCATAAACTTTACTTGGCAAATTTGACAACCTTTTATCTTTAAAGCGAATCTTTAAAGAGCGCAGAACAAAAACCTGCTTCGGTTTGGAAGTCCGACCGGCAAACCAACCTCGTGTTTCGATTCTTCGGCAAGCTATTATGAAAAAAACTGTTTTACTCGTTTTTATCGCCACCGTTTTTTCAGTCGCCGGCGCGTTTTCGCAAACCGTTTCGCCGACCCCGACGCGACCGCGCGAAGTCTCCACTCAAACGAATTCAGCTTCACCGACTCCGACCGTCGTGCCGCGCTTGATTATTACCAACGCGCCGACTCCGACTGTAACGCCGCGTCCGATTGCTGCGCCGACTCAAAATCCGTCGCCGATTACGCCGACTCAAATCTATCCGTCGCCATTCCCGTCGCCGACTCCGCGCCCTGCGCCGACGTTTTATAGGCCGCTCGGTTTCGCGCAAATCAAAAAGGAAATCGCCGAAGCCAAACGGCAGATGCTCGCCCGTCCGATGCAGACGGCGATGACCGATTCGTTTTTGACGACCGATGTCATTCGCATCGCTTTTTACGATTACAAAACGGCGAACATTGATTTCATCACGATGATGAAAACCGCGTTTCTCGATAAAAATAACACGGAAATGACGACGACCACGACGAACGGCAAAATCGTGACGGTCAAAAACATCCGCGCCAACGGTGTCAACACGCCGGTTTTGATCATTGACCGCGACAACCGGGCGCAACTGCCGCTGATGGTTCAATATCCGGTCGAGCGCGACGGTAGATTTTACGAAACGGCGTTTTATATGTCCACGCATCCGGGCATTGTCACGCCGGAAGTCGTTAACGCCGGGCGGATTTACGTTCGTAGTATCATTGATGTCGCGCGAACGAATTTGCAGAAAAAAGGCGTTTACGTTTCGCCGCAAATTACCGATATGGCGGAACGCCTGAGCATCGTCGAACACGTTGACCACCAGCGTTTCAACACCGAATATCAGGGAAATATCTTCAACGATATTTTCGCGCTTTACGCTTTAAATGAAGGGCAGACTTATCGTTATTCGGTTAGCACGGCGGGCGCGGGCGGAATGGTGCAGATGATTCCCTGGACTTATAATATGATTCGCTCCCGTTATTACAACGCCGCGCTGATGCCGGATTTCGTCGAAGGAATGCGAAACCACACGAACGCCGCGACCGCGATGCTGCTTTATATGCAGATGACGTGGAGCGATCTGACGGCGAGCGAAACGGTTGACGCGGCACTTGCGACCGGCATTGCGACACCGGCGGAACTGATGTCGGCGGGCTACAATTCCAACCCGGCAAAAATCGCCGGATATATCAAGCGTGGCGGCGCGAATTGGAAGAATCTGATTCCGCGTGAAACGAAAATCTACCTGCAAATCAACGCTTCGATGGACAAATTCGTGCCGTATATTCCGCGCGCCAAGTAAAATTTGGTATGCTGAACAGAATATGAATGTTTCCATCAGCGAAAAATCGCAAAAGATAATTCGGCAAATTTCCGAAACCGAGAAGATGCCGTTGTCGAAAGTTTTGGATGACGCGGTTGAATTTTATCGCCGTCAGAAACTTTTGTCGAAAGCCAATCAAGCCTTTCAAAAATTAAAAGCCGACGAAGAATCCTGGCGCGAAGAGCTCGCCGAACGCCGACTTTGGGAGCAGACGCTCGGAGACGGAGTTGAAAAGGAATGATCGAACCTTCACGCGGCGAAGTTTGGATGGTTAATCTCGACCCGACCAGAGGACGCGAACAAGCGGGCAATCGTCCGGCTTTGATAATTTCGGTTGACCAGTTTAATCACGGCGCGTCCGAACTCGTCATCGTTTGTCCGATCACTTCAAAAGATAAAAATATCCCGACGCACATCAAAATAACGCCGCCCGAAGGCGGTCTGACTTTAACGAGTTTCGTCAAATGCGAAGATGTCCGCTCGATTTCCAAAGACAGATTGGCGCGGTTTTTGGACGAAACTTCAAATGAAACGATAATCGAAGTCGCCGACCGGCTGACTGTTTTACTGGGAATTTAAATGCAGGAAAGATTACAAAAACTGATCGCGCAAGCCGGAATCGCCTCGCGCCGCGCCGCCGAACAATTGATAATTTCGGGCGAAGTCTCGGTCAACGGCGAAATCATCACGACGCTCGGCACGAAAGCCGACGCGGAAACCGATCACATCAAAGTCGGCGGCAAGTTAATCAACGACAAAATCGCCCGCCGCGAAACGGTTTACGTTCTTCTGAACAAACCGAAAGGTTATCTGTCGAGCGCGGCTGACCCGGAAGGCAGACGGCTCGTCACCGACTTGATTCCGCCGAAACTCGGCAAACTGCATCCGGTCGGACGGCTCGATTACAACACCGAAGGTCTGATAATCCTCACCAACGACGGCGTTTTTACCAACTTTGTCGCGTCTTCAAAAACCGTCCCGAAAGTTTACGATGTCAAAGTCAAAGGTTTGCCGAACGCCAACGCCATCAATAAATTAAGGCGCGGCGTAATTTTAGAAGATGGTTTCAGAACCGCGCCCGCCGAAATCAAGGAATTGAAACATACCGACAGCAACGGCTGGTATGAAGTAACTTTACACGAAGGACACAACCAGCAAATCCGCAAAATGTTCGATTCGGTCGGTCATTCGGTCGTCAAACTCAAACGCATCTCCATCGGACACATCAAAGACAACCGCATCGCCGTCGGCGCGTATCGCCTGCTCGACGAGGACGAAGTTAAAGAATTCACATCGCCCAAACCTGCTAAAAAATAAGTTGTGATTATCTGACTACGACAATAATCGGCTGCGATTCGGCTGCGATGTTCAAATCGTCGGTTATTTTTGCGGTAATCGTGTAAGTTCCCTTGCTCAAACCGTATAGATAACCGTGCTGGTGCTTGCCGATGTCATCGTCGCGCCAAGTAAAGTGTTCATCTTTTCCGTTGACGAAAATGCTTGCGTTGCCGAGTGCGCCGTCATTATTAAAGGCTTCGACAGAGAGTTGGATTTCATCGCCTTCCTTGAAAATACGTCGCTTACTGAGGATGCTTATTCTAACCGTCGGCTTTTCCGCAACCGCAAAATATAAATTTTCGGAATTGGTGATCGCGCCGGAATCATCTATTAAAAGCACCGCTAAGCTGTAATTACCGCGATTAGCGTTTTTCAAAAGGTATTGATGCCGAAAAACATTTCTTTTTTGCGAAACCAATCTCATAAACGCGCCTTCATAATCACTGCCGACTCCGAGTATCTGAAGTTTCCCTAGCTCTCCATCATTTGATTTGGTTGTCGTTTCGATAATAATGTCGGTATGTGGTTTAATGACGGCGTTCTTGACCGGATTAGAAAATTCAATCGAATTGTTGCTTTTAACTGTGAAATTGACCGATGATGATTGGCTTCTGCCGCCGTCATCAATGGCATCAATAAAAACTTGATTTATACCGTATCGCGGATTTTCCAACGTGAAAGTATATGTATCCTTGCCGATTTTGACGGCATCGCCGCCGAAATACCTTTGAAAGCGCGGCATATTTTCTTCAACTTCTTTAATTGAGTATTTCACCCCGTCAATTACATATTTATTTTCGGGATATTCGACTGATATTTGAAATTGTTGAGTATTGACATCAACCTTCTCGATTTCACCGTCCGGGTCGAATGCCTGAATCGTAAATGTAACCGTTAAAGGCTTTTTCGACGAACGAACAAAGACCAATTTTTCTTTCGGCGACAAAACTTTGACACGCGGCGGAATGTTTTTGCTCGGCAGCAATTCGACCGAAATCGGCGCGTGATTGTTTTCGCCATTTTCTTCTCCTTCTTTGGCGGCGACATCTGCATTTCCGACTATTTGGCTGACTTTACCTTTCGCCGCTGCCGTCGCTTTCATCAATTCAACAAGCGCGGCGGATGCTGAATCCGTAGCGGTAGATTCTTCGGTAATCGAAACATCACCGAAATCGCCGACTTTCATCTCAACCGAAACAACGACGGTTTCGCCGACTTCAAAATCGGTCAATCGGCAATTTAGTTGCCGATGAATCCGGCGGTTGGAATCGTTGATCGTGCAAGTTCCCTTGCTTGAAACATAAGCGGCGAAAGACAGCAAGCCTTCTTCGTCCTGAATGAGAATGACATTGGTTGCTTTGGCTGAACCGATATTTCTGACGGTCAGCGAATAAGCAAAAGTCTCGCCGCCGCGCACGCTTTCCACCGCCGACTGCACCGTTAATTCCAAATCAACTTTGTTTTGAGCAAGGCAGTTTGAAACGACAAAAAGTGAAACTATTGACACGAGCAGAATTCTATTGAACATTGAAATATCAGCCATTTTTTTATTGAAGTAAGACGATATAATTCACAACAAATATGCCGCCAAACTGCCGCTAATGCAAGTTTTAACCGTCCGAATCAACATTCAGCCGTCGTCAACGCTCGAAAACGTGCCGTCAGAGGTTCTTATCGAACGTGAAGCCTCGAAGCTGTGTCGTCAATGAATTTTAACACTAGCGATTGCAGCATTTAACGATTCGCACCCGACACTATTCCTTCGTGTGCCAATACACCCACGCGATCAGAACGATTTGCAAAGGCAGGCGCAGGTAAATTATTAAAGGGTTAAGATCGGGAAAAAGTTCTGTGTTCATCGCCATATAGATATTCGCCGGAAAGACTGCGATCAGCAACAAAATAATTCCCCAGGCTGCGCGGCGTGAGTATTTTGGGATCAAAAGCGCGATGCCGAAACCCGTTTCGAGAAAGCCGCTGAGGTAAATTAAAAAAAGCGGCGCGGGCAGATACGGCGGCATTATTCGCAGGTAAAACGCGGGCATTATGAAATGATTGATTCCCGCTAATATGAACGCGGCGGCGAGCAGGTATTTCGAGATTTGTTTGATGACAGACATTTACGAGAGATTATATCTCAGACGGCTGTCGGTTGTCGGTTGTTGCTGTTTAGATTTATAATAATGTTTGTTCCGAATGGCAACAAAACTCTGAGGATTATTTTAACAATCAATCATAAAGAAATTTACCGACAACCATTTATATATGAATTTTGAATTAAACGAAGAACAGCAGCAAATAAAAATGAGCGTCCGCGAGTTTGCGGAAAGCGAGATCAAACCGCACGTTATGGAATGGGACGAAACGCAGCATTTCCCGATTGAACTGCGCCCGAAGCTCGCCGAACTCGGTTTGATGGGCGTGATTTTCCCCGAAGAATACGGCGGCGCGGGAATGGGTTATATCGAATACGCGACGATTATCGAAGAAATCGCCCGTGTTGACGGCTCGGTCGGTTTGAGCGTGGCGGCGCACAATTCGCTTTGCTCGAATCATATTTATATGTTCGGAACCGAAGCGCAGAAACAGAAATATCTCGTGCCTTTAGCGACCGGAGAAACTTTCGGCGCGTGGGGTTTGACCGAATCGAACGCCGGTTCGGACGCTTCCGGGACGCGGACGAACGCCGTCCGAAACAACGGCGGCTGGACGGTCAACGGCTCGAAAAATTTTATTACCCACGCTATTTCCGGGAATACTTTGGTCGCCGTCGCCGTGACCGACAAGGAAAAAGGCAACAAGGGAATTTCGGCGTTTATTTTCGATAAATCAATGGAAGGTTTTCGCCCTGACAAAAAGGAAAACAAGTTGGGAATGCGCGCTTCGGAAACGGCTTCGGTCGTGTTTGAAGACTGCTATGTGCCGGACGAAAATCGTCTTGGCGAACTGGGCGAAGGCTTCACGCAGGCAATGAAAATCCTTGACGGCGGCAGAATTTCTATTGCGGCATTATCAGTCGGAATCGCGCAGGGCGCGTTTGAAGCGGCGGTCAAATACGCCAAAGAACGCCATCAATTCGGTCAGCCGATTGCCGAATTCCAGGCGATTCAATTCAAATTAGCGGATATGGCAACCCAAATCGAAGCCGCTCGGCTTTTGACAATGCAAGCCGCATATTTGAAAGATCACAATAAGAAAGTAACGAAAGAATCGGCGATGGCGAAACTTTTCGCGTCGGAAGTCGCTGTTAAGGTCGCCGAAGAATCAATCCAGATTCACGGCGGTTACGGCTATACGAAAGATTATCCGGCGGAAAAATACTGGCGCGACGCGAAACTCTGCACCATCGGCGAAGGCACAAGCGAGATTCAGCGAATGGTGATCGCCAAGCAGCTTTTGAAAGCGTAAAAGTAATTTATGGCTGAATTAAAATTAACGGCGATTTACGAAAAAGCGGAAGAAGGCGGCTACGTCGGTTATGTCGCCGAACTTCTGGGCGCGAACACGCAGGGCGAAACGATGGAAGAAGTGCGCGAAAATTTGAAGGAAGCCGTCGCACTTTTACTCGAATGTCATCGTAATCAACTTTTCGCTTTTGAATCCTGAATTTCAAAACTTTGCCTTCGCCTCTGTCTGACGAACCACACCGCGCCCGCGCTCGCCGAGAGAATGCCGGAAATTATGGTTAAAGTTTCCGGCGTGATTTTGTAAATCGCCAGACTTGCCAAATAACTCGACAATCCGAAAATCGTCATCTCCGCGCCGCGATCCAAAGTTGAAATACGCCCGCGAATGTAGTCGGGCAGACTGCGCTGAAACATCGTTTCCTGCACGGCGTATTCCACGCCGACAATTGCCCTTGAGACGAACGTAAAAAACACGAACAGCCACAAATTCGGCATCAGACCGGCGACGGAAAACAAAACGCCGTGAACGAGCAAAGTCCAGCCGATAAAAGCCGTGTGATTGTTTCGACGGTCGAGAAAACTCGATGTGCGGTGCGCGATCATCATTCCGAGAAACAATCCGAAACCGCTCGCCGTCCATAAAAGTGCGACGGCTATATCGGGATTCCAGCTTTCTTTTCCGGCAAAAACGATGCCGCCCATCCGCTCGAAAACGACGTTGATCGCGCCGCCGCCCGTCGCCCAAATGATGTTCATTATCAAAATCGTCAGCGCGAAATGATTTTCGACGGTGTAGCGAAAACCTTCTTTTAATTCGGTGATAAACGAAGGCTTCGGCAACTCGTCATTCGTCATTCGTAATTCGTAATTCGCTGATTCCCGCGTCGCTTCTTCGGGAATCAGCCAGACCGAATAAGCCGAAATCGCAAACGACGCGGCATTGATGATAAAAGCGATTTTGTAGCCGAAAATCGCCGCCGCCCAACCGCCGAGTGCCGAACCGACTGCCATCAGCAAAAACCTCGACGAAAACATCAGAGCCGTTCCCGCCAATAAACCTTCTCTGCCCGTCAAATTCGGTGTTGTCGCATTTTTGCCCGCTTCAAAAAACGCGCCGATAATCGAAATCAAAGCGGTGGCGGCGTAAGCAATCCAGAGATTTTCTGCGCTCGATACCAACAGAAAAGCGAGCGCGACGAAGACGCGGGAAACATCCGCCCAAATCATCACCTGCCGCCGCGAAAAACGGTCAACGAAAGTTCCGGCAATCGGCGAAAAAACCGCGAACGGCAATAAACGACAAGCGAATAAAATTCCCGCCGCCGCCGGTGAAGCGTCGGAGACGAGCCGCACCAAACCCAGACCAGCGATAAAATTAAACCAGTTGCCGAGTTCGGACACGACTTGTCCCCACAGCAGATTTCTAAAATTGCGGTTGCCTTTCAACAATTGCGCGTAGGTTAAATTCATAAAGACGAATGGAAAATGGAAAAATCGATGCTTTACTACGTTGATTTTGATAGTGGAATTCTTGTCTTCGTTCAGAGTCCACGCCTCGCGCGCGTGTTTCCGCCGCGCTTCGCTGGCGGAGAGGACAAACTGAAGTTTAGACTCTGAACAAAGACGAATCTCTGAAAATTAAGAATGCAAAGCACTAATCTCTAATTTTCTTTTTCAACTTTCCGTTTTTCATTAAAAAAGCCGCCGGTTTGAAATCCGACGACTTTTTAAACCTTCCGTTATTAAAATTCATCAGTTGCCCGTAAAATTCGGGGCGCGTTTTTCAAAAAATGCCGTTACGCCTTCTTTGAAATCGTTTCCTCTGCCTGATTCGATTTGCAGTTTGTGTTCTAAATCAAGTTGCTGCGTCAAATCGTTTGAAAACGAAGCGTTGAGCATTCGCTTGATTCTGCCGATGGAAGCGGTCGGGGCGAGCGCGAGTTTTTTCGCCGTCTGTAAAGTCTCCGTCATTAAATTTTCGGTTTCGACGACGCGGTTGATCATTCCGATCTGTGCGGCTTTTTCCGCCGTTACCGTGTCACCCGTCATCATCAACTCCGCCGCCACTTTTTCGCCGACGGCTCTGGGCAAGAAGAAACTGCCGCCGCAGTCGGGCGATAAACCGATGCGAACGAACGCTTCGTTAAAGCTGGCGTTTTCCGCCGCGAAAACCAGATCGCAAGCCAGCGCAATATTCGTTCCCGCGCCCGCGCAAATGCCCTGCACGGCGGCGACGAATGGAATCGGCGTTTCCCGAATCAGGCAAATCAAATCGTGCAGAACCTTCAAAGGCTCTTCTAAAAACGCTTCGATTCTGCCTTCCTTCTGCCACATTTGCTGCATCTGCCGCAAATCGCCGCCCGAACAAAACGCACGTCCTTCGCCCGTGATGATAACGGCTCGTGCTTGGTCGGCAGCGGCTTTTTCAATCGCCGAGCGCAAATCCAAAGTCAATTGCAAGGACAGCGCGTTCAACGCTTCGGGGCGATTCATCGTAATAATCGCCGTCGTTTCATTCAACTCGTATTTAACGGTTTCAAAATCCATAATTTTTTTTTGCCGCAGAGGACACAGAGGATAATTTGAGATGACTGAAATCTCTTGTATTTCTCTGTGAACTCTGTGTTCTCTGCGGCTAAATTTCTTCAAGACGCAAGTCGAACACGCGACTTGCTCGCGTTAAAGCAGTCTTTGCACAAAACCGAGCGTCCGACTTTCGGCTGAAACGGAACGTGATCGTGTCTGCCGCAGTTGTCGCAAACCATCTCAAAACGGGTCGGCGCGTCGGTCGCCGCCGCCGCTTTTTTCGAGCGGCAACGCGCACACCGCTGCGGCGGCATCATATTGCGCTGATAAAAAATTCCCTGTTCTTTTTCCGTAAAAAGAAAAACGTCTTTGCACTGCACACACGGCATTTCTATGTCCGGCATTGCATTTTCTCCTTGATTTTTTTATTGTTACGGCGAGCAGTTTATCACAAAAAAGCTGATTTGCTAATCAATTCCGAGTTAATCGCGGCGCAGTTCCGCAACGTGATTTATCACCGATTCGCCGAGCGTTTCGAGATTGTAACCGCCTTCCAGACACGAGACGACGCGCCCGCCGCAAACTTCGTTCGCCCAGCTTTTGACCGTCCGCGTCATCTTGACGAAATCTTCGTCCAACAATTTCAATTGTCCGAGCGGGTCAGACTCGTGCGCGTCGAAGCCGGCGGAAATTATTATCAAGTCCGGCGTGAAATTTCGGCGGATGTCGTTCAGGGCGTTATCGAACATTCGCAACTGTTCTTTCGCCGGAGTTTTCGCTTTGACCGGAACATTCAAAGTGAAATCCTTGCCGCGCCCGAATCCGGTTTCGCCGCGACTTCCCGATCCCGGATACCACGGATACTGGTGCATCGAAAAAAAGAAAACCGTCGGGTCGTCAAAGAAAATCCCCTGCGTCCCGTTGCCGTGATGAACGTCCCAATCCACAATCGCCACGCGCTCGATTTCCTTATATTTATTCTGCGCGTAACGCGCCGCAATCGCCGCGTTATTGAACAAACAAAAACCCATCGCGTGTTCGCTCGTGGCGTGATGTCCCGGCGGACGCGACGCGCAAAAAGCGTTTTTCACTGTTCCCGCCAACACCAAATCAACCGCCCGACACGCGCCGCCCGCCGCCAAGATTGCCGCGTCAAACGAGTGCATCGAAATTATCGTGTCGGCATCGAGATTTTCCACGCCGTCGGCAAATGCGTTTTCGACGCGCTTGAAATGTTCCTTGGTGTGCGCCGCCAGAATCAAACCTTTTGACGCGGGTTCAGCTTGGGATACGTCGAGCGAACCCCATAATTTCACATCATTTTCGAGCGCGTTCATCACGACTTCATAACGCCGCGCCGTTTCGGGATGACCGATTCCCGTGTCGTGTTTCAGGTAAATCGGGTGATGGACAAGTGCTGTTTTCATAACAAGAGATTTAACTATTCGCTCCGCAATACATAGAAAACACCGGCAGATTTTACGAACAGGACGACATCAATCGTTTAAAGTCAGAATGTAATTGATTTCTCTATGTATTTTATGTGGTTAAAATTCCTGCGAATTATTTTGCGAAAACCTGCGAAAAATCGGCGAACGCTTTGAATTCGAGCGCATTGCCGCTTGGGTCGAGAAAAAACATCGTCGCCTGTTCGCCGACTTCGCCCGCGAAACGAATTTTCGGTTCGATGATAAATTCCACGCCGCTGTTTTTTAATTTGGCGGCGAACTCGGCGAACTCGTCCATCGGCAGAACGATGCCGAAATGCGGCACGGGAACGTGGTCGGCATCAACTTCGTTTTTATGGCGAACGCCGACGGCTTCGGGCGCGAGGTGCGCGACTATTTGGTGTCCGAAAAGATTGAAATCAATCCATTGATCGGAACTTCTGCCTTCTTCGCAGCCAAGAACATCGCCGTAAAATCGGCGCGATGCTTCTAAATCTTTGACGGGAAAAGCTAGATGAAATAAGTTGTTCATTCTACAAACTCCGCTATAATAACATTCAATAAATTTTATGACCAAAGATGAAAAACTCAAAATTACACCTGAATTTGACTGCGCTTTGAGGTTATGGGGCGAGGATAAACCACAGGAGGCAATCAATGTTTTCAAGAAATTGAATGCCGAATTCCCAAATCAGCCCGCTCTTCTTGGAATGATTGGAGGAATCTACAGAACACTCGACGATTTTACAAATGCTCTAACCTATTTTGAAAAAACAGTTGAATTTTCACCAAAATCCGAATTGGCTTCTCGCGCTTTATTTCTCACTCTTTGGGAACTCAAAAGATATGAAAATGCTTTTGAGGAAGCCCAAAGATTTATCAAACTTAGAGGAATTACAGAGGAATACGCTTTCATTATCAATGAATTTGAAGAACAAGGATTTTTAGATCAAACTCCTTTTGCAAGTTGCCGAATCGCGCCCAAATGATATGCCGTATGCGAAATAATCCCCATTGCGACGGTGATCGAATCCAAACCCCATTCTTCGTTTTTGGCGAGCGTTTCGGAAGTTTTGCGGTAAATTTTCGACAGATTATCGCGCAAATCGTCCCATTCGTTTTCGCTGACGGCGGCAACCTGCCAGCTTTGTTTGAAATCAACGACGCGCATCTCCCGATTGATGTAATTGTCGAGCAGCTCGATATAAAATCGGGCGTGTTCGCTGTGCGCGGCAATCGTTGCGCCGTTGATTTCCGTCGAAGCCTTGTCCGCGTCAATCGCGCCGAGCGTCGCAAAAATTCCCGTGTCGTGCGCCAGATAAACCTGTTCTTCTTTGGTCGGCATTCCTTCAAAAGTTTCCCGGAATAAAATCGAAAGTGCCGTCGTAAAATCTTCCTTATTGATTGTTTTCATTTTTCGTTTTTCAGAAAAGCATCTTTTATAATCGTATTTTTATCCGTGTTCTTCTGTGTTAATCTGTGGTTTCAAAACCTTTTATGACTGAAAATGCCGAAAAATTCGTCGCCGCGTTTGCCACATCCTTGAACGATAAAACTTTCGTCAAAATGACTTTAGGCAATTATCGCGGAACGGACGCGCATTTGCAAAAATTGTTGATTCGAATAGTCGCAACGAAAAAAGGGGCGCGGCTGTTCTTTCTTTACCGGCAGGACACGCGCGACACGGCGAAGAACTTCGAGTTTGCCGAAGGCGTGGCAAAAGTCCAAGAAGCCGTCGGCACGGACTTTTTCAGCGGACATCTTTTTACGTTAGATCACGACTTCCAACTCGACATCGGCAAAAAGGGGAAATCGCGTTTGAACGTTGCCAAACCGACTTTCAAAGACCAGCCCGAAACCGCGCATAACCGCGAAAAGCAAACGCTCGTCAATCAAAACAGTTTTTACTTGAAAGCGTTGGGAATCACCACCGATCAAGGCGAAATCCGCGATAAACAGCAGGATAAATGGCGGCAAATCAATAAGTTCGTCGAGACTTTGGGAAGTTTAATTGACAAATCGCCGCTCGCCGACCGCACCGAATTGAACATCGTTGATATGGGCGCGGGCAAAGGTTATCTGACGTTTGCGGCTTACGATTATTTCAAAAACACGCGCAAAATTAACGTGAAAATCACCGGCGTGGATACGAAATCCGAACTCGTCGGATTGTGCAGCGACATCGCCAAATCATCTGAATTTGAAAATTTGAAATTCGTTCACGGCTGGATCGGCGATTATGAATTGAAAAATGTTGACGTTTTAATCGCCCTGCACGCCTGCAACACGGCGACCGACGACGCGATTTTCAAAGGCATTCGCGCCGGTGTCGAACTGATCGTCGTCGCGCCGTGCTGTCATCAGGAAATTCGCCCGCAGATGAAAGCACCCGACTTTTTAAGCGGAATTTTCCGGCACGGTATAATGCTCGAACGCGAAGCCGAAACCGTTACCGACGGTTTGCGCTCCCTGCTTTTGGAAAGAAGCGGTTATTCGACCAGAATTTTTGAATTTATCGCAACCGAACACACGCCGAAAAACAATCTGATCGTCGGCACCAAACACGCGAAAACGGTTAACAGGGAGAAATTAGACGAACAGATAAAAGCGATCAAAGAGTTTTACGAAATCCGCGTGCAGCGTCTGGAAAACCTTTTGACTTGATTTTTCATCCTAAACACACTTATTATTATAACTTGCGTTTTTGAGCGCGTAATCAATAAGCAATAATCCAAATAGGAGACCATTAAACATAATGAAACCTGAAATACATCCAAACTATCAAGACATCAACGTCGTTTGCGCCTGCGGCAATAATTTTCAAACCCGTTCGACCGGCAAAGATTTGAACATCGAAATCTGTTCGGAATGTCATCCGTTTTTTACGGGCAAACAAAAATTGATTGACACCGCCGGACGGGTTGATCGCTTCAATAAACGCTATGCTCGCAGCGGCGCACCAGCCGCGAAATAAATCAGTTTTGAGTTTATTTATTCACCAGTATTAGCCGAAAACAATTTAACGCCGACGCTTTTTCCATCGCGTCGTTCGCTCGCGGCGCAGAATTTTCTGCACCGCGCCGACGACAGAAAAAAGTCGGCGTTATTTTTGTCTTCGATTGTAGATTTACGCGGCGATTAGAAGTTTCTAAACGGTAAATATGAAAAACAAACATCGGAAAATTAAGTTTATAAATCTGTTTCTCGGCTTGCAAAAGGATTTGATCGTCGGCGGTCAAGCGGTGATGGAAGGCGTGATGATGCGAACGCCGTCGGCTTATGCGATTGCCTGCCGGAAAGCGGACGGAACGATTGTCTCGACATCGGAAGTTCTGCCGAAGTGGAGCGATCAGCATAAATGGCTCAATCTGCCGGTGCTGCGTGGCGGCGCAACCTTAATTCAGTCAATGGCGTTGGGCATTAAAGCCTTAAATTTCTCGGCGGAAGTCGCGCACGGCGACGCGGAAGCGCAGCAAGAGAAAGTTAAAGTCAGTAATTTTGAAACCGTCCCGGCGTTGATTGACGGCGCGATGGACGAGAATTTTACGAAAGCGCGGGTGAGAGTGACGATGCCGGAAAAAACGGCGGCGAAAAAACCGGCAAACGCGGCGGGCGCGGTCGGCTCAATCGCCTTCGCGCTGTTCTTTAACGCTTTATTATTCGTTGCCGCGCCTCTGCTGTTGACGAATGTATTGTTTATCGCGCTCGGCTGGGCGCAGTCGCCCGCGCTCGCCGCCGATGCCGCGTGGTGGCAGACGGCGTTAGCTTACGTTTGGGAAATCAAGCCAATCTCGTGGATTGCCTTTAATTTAATTGACGGTTTGGTGAGAATGCTGTTTTTTATCACGATGATTTTTTCGATGTCTTATATCAAAGACATTCGCCGCGTGTTTGAATATCACGGCGCGGAACACAAAACCGTATTCACCTGGGAAAAAGATTTGGATTTGACGGCGGCAAACGCCAAACTGCAAAAACGCCAGCATCCGCGCTGCGGCACGTCGTTTTTGATGGTCGTGATGCTCGTCGCCATCGTGCTTTTTTCCGTGATAAAGTTTGACGCACTCTGGCTGAATTTGCTCGTGCGAATCGCTCTGATGCCCGTTGTCGCCGGGCTTTCTTATGAAATCATCCGTTATGCCGCGAAAAAAGAATCGAGCGCGATATTCAAATTTATGACTTTGCCCGGAATTTGGCTGCAAAATATCACGACGCAGGAACCCGATAAGGAACAACTCGAAGTGGCGATTACGGCATTGAAAGAATCTTTGAAATTAGAGCCGTCGGACGCAGAAGCAATTCCGGCGAATCATCGGGAACTGGAAGTTGTCGTATAATTTTTAGAGGTAAGAATTATGAGCGCGGTTTTAGAAAGAACGACTATCAAAAAAATGTCGGCAGATGAGTTTGAAGCGTCGCCGTTTGCGGAAACGCACGAACTTATTCGAGGAGAATTGTATCCGATTATGCCTGCCGGAACTTTGCACGGAATTATAACGAACCGATTGTCAGCCTACATTACATTCTTCGTTTTGGAGAACGATTTAGGCGAAGTTACCGCTGCTGAAACGGGATTCAAGTTGATAAATCAATCAACCGTCGGTGCTGACATCGGATTTATCGGTAAAGAAAATCTCGCTAAATTCGGCGTTCCTGATTCCTTTTTTCCAACCGCGCCGGATTTAGCCGTCGAAGTCGTTTCGCCGAGCAATTCGAGCGATGAAATTTCGACGAAAGTTGAAGATTATCTAAAGTCCGGCAGTCGGCTCGTTTGGATTGTTTATCCGAAACGAAAAATTATAGTTGTCTATCGCACAAATAACACGGTTAGTTTCTTGAGCGAGACGGATGAACTCGAAGGCGAAGACCTGTTGCCGAACTTCAGGCTTCCGCTTAAAAAAATTTTCGGTAATCTGCCGCAAATTGAAGAATAAAATTTATGTTAGAAAGACTTGCTGAAATAGAAAGAAATTACGAAGATTTAACCGCGCAGATTTCCAGCCCGGAAATTATGTCGGATATGTCGAGTTACGCCAAAACGATGAAACAGCATCGCGTTTTGGAGGAAATCGTCGTCAAATACCGCGATGTCAAACGGATGAATGAAGAACTGGCGGGAGCCAAAGAACTGCTCGACGCGGCGGGCGACGACGAGGAAATGCGCGAAATGGCGCAGTCGGAAATTGCCGAACTCGACGCGAATCTGACGAAAGCCGACGAGGAATTAAAATTTTTGCTGATTCCAAAAGACCCGAACGACGAGAAAAACGTCATTCTCGAAATCCGCGCCGGAACCGGCGGCGACGAAGCGACATTATTTGCCGCCGAAGTTTTGCGGATGTATGCGCGTTACGCCGAACGGCAGGGCTGGAAAATGGAGATTATGGATTTGGCGGACACCGGAGTCGGCGGGTTAAAAGAAGCGTTTGCGATGATCGAAGGCGATAAGGTTTATTCAAAATTGCGGTATGAATCGGGCGTTCACCGCGTCCAGCGTGTGCCGCAAACCGAAACCGCCGGGCGCATTCACACGTCGGCGATTACGGTCGCGGTTTTGCCCGAAGCCGAAGAAGTTGATGTCAAAATTGACCAGAAAGATTTGCGGATTGATTATTTCTGCTCGTCGGGTCCGGGCGGGCAATCGGTTAATACCACCTATTCCGCCGTGCGTTTGACGCATCTGCCGACGGGCGTGGTGATTTCGATGCAGGACGAAAAATCGCAAATAAAAAACCGCGAAAAAGCGATGCGGATTTTGCGGGCGCGCGTTCAGGAAATGGAAGAGCAGAAGCAGCACGATCTGCAAGCCTCCGAACGCAAATCGCAGGTCGGCAGCGGCGACCGTTCCGAGAAAATCCGAACGTATAACTTCAAAGAAAACCGCGTCACCGATCACCGCGTCGGCTTGACGGTTCACCAGTTGGATTTAGTGATGGAAGGCGCGTTAGACCAGTTTGTCGAAACGCTGACGACGCATTATCAAACCGAAAAATTAAAAGCCGGAACCGTCGCAGCTTGAGCCATCACAGACTCCAGACTTCAAATTGTTTTCAATCTGGAACCTGGAATCTGGAATTTGAAAAAATGCCCGTAACCAAACTTTTTCTCGTCAGACACGGACAATCGAACGGCAATGCCGAAGGGCGTTTCGGCGGACATTCGCCCACGCCGCTTTCCGAGTTGGGCAGACAGCAAGCCGAGATGACCGCTCGCGTTCTGGCGAAAGAAAAGATTCACGCGATTTATTCGAGCGATTTGTTCCGCGCCGTGCAAACCGCCGAACCGCTCGCCGAACTGCTCGATCTGCCGATCATCGCCACGCCCGCGTTTCGTGAACGCAAAGTCGGCGTTCTCGAAGGTTTGACCTTTGACGAATCCAAAGCGGCGCATCCGAAAGATTACTACGCCCTGATTAACCGCAACATTCACCACGTCATCACCGACGGCGAAAGTTACCGCCAACTGCTGCGCCGCGCGACCAAAGAACTGCACGAAGTTTTGCGAAACCACCAGAGCGAAAACGTCGTTATTTTTTCGCACACCGGCGCGATTTGCTACTTGACGCTTTACCTGATCGGCGCGATCAACCGCCAAACGAAAACCACGCCGTGGCTCGTCACCTCCAACTGCGGCATCAACCGTTTCGAAATTCGCGGGCGCAACAACATCCGCGTTCACGCTTTCAACGACACCCGCCACCTTCAGCAAATCACGGGCAACGATTCTTTCGCGGCACTGTAGAACGAATGACGAATTTCAAATTACGAACGTTTGAAATCTACTTTTAAGTCGTAGTTCGTAATCTGAAATCTGTTTTAATTCGTCATTCGTAATTTGAAATTCGCAATTGCTTTCACGGCGGTTGCGCCCATTCCGACGGCACTGCTGACGGTCGGCGCAAGCGGATTGGCGACATCGCCGACGGCGAAAATTCCCTTCACATTTGTTTCGCAATTTTGATTGATTCTGACGTATCCGTTTTCGTCCAAATCGAGTTTGCCGCACAGGAATTTGGTGTTCGGCTCAACGCCGATGCGCCGCAAAATCGCTTCGACGTTGACTGAAAACTTTTTCTTCGTCGCTGAATTCTCCAATTCAACCGTTTCGATTCGTTCGCCGCCGATGATTTTGACGACGACGGTTTCGGTTAAAATTTTAATTTTCGGATTACATTTCGCCGGTTCGACGAATTCGGCGCGGGCGCGAAAGTGCCGCCCGCGATGAACGAGAAAAACTTTCGCCGCCGTCTCCGCTGTAATTAAAGCGTTTTCAAAAGCCGCATCGCCGCCGCCGACGATGCAGATTTTTTTATCTTTCAACAAACCGGCATCGCGTTTGCCCGATTCGATAATTCCTTTTCCCTCGAATTTCTCTTCGCCTTCGACGTTCAACTTTCTGCGTCTGATGCCGGTCGCAATTATCAAATTGGCGGCGGTGAAATTTTCGCCGCTTGCCAGCCGCACGGATTTGCTTGAAAAGTCAACGGCGGTAATTTCCGCCTGCCAACGCCGTATAAATCGGCGGTTTTCAATTTGTTTGACGAAAATGTCACGCAGTTCGCGCCCGTTTTCGGCGGTGCTGCCGAGATGATTGGCAATCGCGTTATGCGTCCACAAAAGCTGTCCGCCGAGTTCCGCGCCCGATTCTAAAAGCAGCGCGTTCAATTTCAGTTCGTCGCACCACAACGCCGCCGAAATTCCCGCCGCGCCGCCGCCGATGATTATCACGTCGTAATTCATTTTATTTATGATGGATTTTTTTTGGTTCGCTGGTTGCTTATTCATTCCTCGGAACTTCGCTTCTGCTTTCGGCATTCGCCTGGAAATCCTCACCTTTTCTCATATTTTACGGCAAAACGATAAATTTTACCGCCCCGTCGCTGCCGTTTTTTGTCACCCGCCGATCTCGCTTTTTGTCACTTTTAAAAATTGTTCACTTCTCCAATTAAAGCAGTTTGTTCTTTCTACTCAAAATAAATCGTCTGAAAAACGGATTCTCAACTGCCGAACGGCTTGGCATTTAGCTTGCATCGCCTCTTTTTCGGATTGAAAGGTTTGTTCACCGCCTGAAATTTCTCAAATCCGTAGAAATAAAAACTTATACAATTTCTGTAAAAATATGAAACTGGAATTTGAATCGAATGTCGCCGCCGCTCCGCCGTTTGCCGGTAATTACGCCGCCGATGTCGCTTCGGCGGACGAAAAAGACGTTTCTCGAATGCTGCAAGCCGGTGTCAAAGCCGCGCAGGAAGGCAGCCGCAGCGAAGCCCGTAGTTTGCTTCTGCAAGTTGTGGAAGCCGCGCCGGACAACGAAAACGCCTGGCTGTGGCTGGCTTCGATCAGCGATTACCCGGAGGAATTGCTCGTCTTTCTGAATAATGTTCTGAACATCAATCCGAACAACGCCCGCGCTCTGGAATGGGCGCACGCGACGAAATCACTGCTCGCCAAAAATTTCGTTCAGCGCGGCGTTGATGCCTCCAACGAAGCGCAGATGGATTTAGCCCGCCAATGTTTTTTGCAGGCGGTCGTTCACGACGAGCGCAATGAAATGGCGTGGTTCTGGCTCGCTTCGATTTCCGATTCGGCGGAAGAAAAACTCTCGCATCTGCAAAAGGTTCTCCACATCAACCCGGAAAATGAAACCGCGCTGACCGCCCTGCAAAACTCTAAAACTCAAGTCACCGAATCCTTGCTGCGAAAGGCGAATACGGCGGCGATTGCCGGCGAACGCGAAGCGGCGAGCGCGATGCTCCAGACGATTCTCAGGCAGTCGCCCGAATCCGAAGCAGCGTGGATTTTGAAGTCTTATTTAGCCGAGTCGTTCAGCGACAAGATCGTTTGTTTCGAGAAGGTTTTATCAATCAATCCCGATAACGACGCGGCGAATTCCGGTCTGGCATCCTTGCGGGAAATGATGACGCGCACCGAGAACAGGAAATCGCAAAACCTCGCCGTCATCGCCGCTTTTTTAGCCGACGCGCCCGAACGAAATCAGGCGGCAATGTCATCGGAAACGGTTTTAGCTGATGAAAACACGGAAAATCCGGCGGCAGACGGCGAATTAAGTGAAATAAGCGAAATAAGTGAACTAATCGAAGACGCGCCAATCGTTTTCGTCGAGGTCGAAACGGAAAATCCGATGACGCGGGCAACCGAACTTCTGCCGGCGACGGCTGAATTTACGCTCGCCGCAGTCGAGTTGGAAGACAACTCTTTTTTGCATCGGGAAACGGTGCGCGAGCAAATCCCCAAAAATTATCGAGAATCGGAGACGACGGCAGCGGACGATTATCAATCGGCGGAAACGACCGCCGCAGATGACCGTCAAGCGAAGGGAATCGCAGCGGCAATGGAAGGCAATAATCCCGCTGTTATTAAATCGGAAAGCGGCGGCGCATTTGAGAATCGGTCGCCGAGTTTCGCCGGTTATTCCGCACAGGAAGTTTACGCGCCGTCGCTAATCAACCTTGAATTCGGCGGCGAAAACGCACTCGAAGCCGATTATTCTCCCGATTTGACCGCCGAAACTCCGTTTGAGCCGAGAATTCCCGCCGTCAAAAAAATTATGGTGATTGACGACAGCGCGATGGTGCGAAAATTGATCGCACAAAAGTTGGAAGCGAGCGGTTATGAAGTAATCTGCGCGGCGGACGGCATCGAAGCCCTGGAAACGATTAAACAATTCGTTCCGAATTTGATTTTGCTTGACACGGCGATGCCGCGAATGGACGGTTATCAAGTCTGCCAGTCAATCCGAAACAACGACGCGACCAGAGACGTGCCGATTGTGATGATTTCCGGCAAAGACGGCTTTTTCGACAAAGTTCGCGGGCAGATGTCCGGCTCGACCGGCTACATCGCCAAACCTTTCGGACCGGAAACGCTGATGAAAACCGTCGAAAGCTATATCGTTCAGTAATTTTTATTTACTCGGCGGATTGCTCGGACGAATTTCGATTTTGCTCGGCAGAGCGCGTTCGTTGAAATTCAATAAATCAATGACAATCTGCGCGATGTCTTCGGGCTGAATCTGCCACGCCTTTTCGTCCGACGGTTCTTGGTCTCTGAAATAGGTGTTGACGCTGCCGGGGCAAATCGTCGTCACCTTGATATTGTCGGCGCGAACTTCCTGCATCAGGGCTTCGGAAAAACCGTTCAGACCGAATTTTGAAGCGTTGTAAGCCGCCATTTTCGGATGCGCGTTCTGTCCGGCGAGTGACGAGATGTTGATAATATAACCGCCGCCGCGCTGTTTCAAAAGCGGAATCGCGTGATGGCAGGCGTAGAAAACGCCGAACAGATTCGTCTGCAAAGTGTTCTCAAAATCTTCCGCCGACATCTCTTCGACCGTTTTCCCGATGATCCCGATTCCGGCATTATTAACCAGAATATCCACGCCGCCGAAAACTCTGACGCATTCTTTGAGCATCATCTCGACCAGCGATTCGCTTCGCACGTCGCACACTTCGCCGTCAACTTTCCCTAAAACCGAAAGCTGTTCGAGGGCGCGTTTGAGTTCCGCTTTATCACGCGCACAAATAAAAACTGCCGCGCCCGCTTTCAATAAAACTTCGGCGATTGCCCGCCCGATGCCTTTCGTGCCGCCGGTGACGACGGCGATTTTATTTTCTAAATTCATTGCTTTAATTTTACCTTTAAAACTTCACCGGCGACTTTCGGATTCGTTTGAAAATATGTCTATGTGTTTTGATTACTGCCGTTAATTTCCTTCACCGATTGCTATTTAAGTTTGGGCGAATCTTTACTTTGCAG
>JAYVKL010000321.1:0-2930 GCA_043768465.1 Pyrinomonadaceae bacterium | reverse complement strand
CAATAGACGACGGCTAATTGTGCGGAACGCCCTCTACTGAGCATTGTGTGATCTCCTTATTTTGAGCAGGTTTTTCTCTAAAATTATTCTACTCATTTTGGGGAGATTACATACTTTTCTAATCAATACTCAGGTTAATTTAGATTCGTGCAATAAGAAAACTTTGTTCCGATGGTTCAAAGTTCCGGCAAATTATAAATAGTAAATTTCAGGGATTGGCGAGATAGTCGTTTGAAGATATTATACTTTTATTAACAAAACTGTCGAGTGATACGCCGACTTTTTAATAAATAATCTTTTTTATGGATAAAAACACGAACGACTTCGGCGATATGCGACCCGAAGATTTTCGCCGTTTCGGACACGAAATTATTGATTGGATCGCCGATTATTCGGCGAACATCGAAAAACTGCCGGTGCTTTCAAACGTCGAACCGAATTGGCTGACGAACAATCTGCCGAAGTCCGCGCCGGTCGAAGGCGAAGATTTCGCGGAGGTTTTAAAAGACGTTGACCGTTTGATTCTGCCCGCCGTCACCAATTGGAATCACCCGAATTTTCACGGGCTTTTTTCGACTTCGACGAGCGCGGCGGGCATTTTCGGAGAAATGTTTTCCGCCGCGTTCGATATGAAGGCGATGCTCTGGCGCACCTCGCCCGCTTCGACCGAACTCGAACCCGTTGTTCTCGATTGGCTGCGGCAGATGATGAAACTGCCCGAAGAATTCAAAGGTTTGATTTACGACACGGCTTCGATTTCAACCTTACACGCGCTGGCGATGGCGCGGGAGAAATTGAATTTGAACATTCGTGGAAAAGGAATGAGCGGGCGCGGCGATTTGCCTTTATTGAGGGTTTATTGCTCTGAACAAACTCATTCTTCGATTGACAAAGCCGTGATTCTGCTTGGACTCGGACAAGATTCACTGGTCAAAATCGCGGCGAACGAACGCTTTGAAATGGACGCGGAAAAATTGCGCGAAGCCGTTTCCGATGACAAAAGCGCGGGGCATCTGCCGTTCTGCGTCGTCGCCACCATCGGCACGACTTCGACGACGAGCGTTGACCCGATTGAGAAAATCGCCGACATTTGCGGACGAAACGATATATTCCTGCACGTTGACGCGGCTTACGCGGGCAGCGCGGCGATTGTGCCGGAACTGCAACCGTATTTTGCAGGCTGGGAACGTGCCGATTCCATCGTGACGAATCCGCATAAATGGCTGTTCACGCCGTTCGATTTGTCAATTTTATATGTGAAAGATTTGGATTTGCTCAAACAGACATTTTCACTCGTCGCCGAATATCTGAAAACGAACGAAGTCGTGCAAAATCAGATGGATTACGGCATCCAACTCGGACGGCGGTTTCGTTCGTTAAAGCTGTGGTTCGTGATGCGCTATTTCGGGCAGGAAGGTTTGATTAAAAGATTGCGCGAACATTGCCGGCTGGCGCGTCTGCTGGCGAATTGGATTGACGATTCGCGCGATTTTGAAATGCTCGCGCCCGTGCCGTTTGCGCTCGTCTGCTTTCGGGCATGTCCGGCAAATGTCGAAGATTTGGACGCTTTCAATGAAAAGATAATGAACGAAATCAATGCTTCCGGTGAAGCATATTTGTCGCATACGAAATTAAACGGGAAGTTTGCGATTCGGCTTTCGGTGGGCAGTATTCACGTTGAGGAGAGGCATTTGCGGAAGGTTTGGGGATTGTTGGATGAGAAAATGAGGGAGATTTCACGCAGAGGCGCAGAGGACGCAGAGAGTTGACCGTTTTTTACCGAAAACCCATTCTGGATACCGAAAAAACATCGTCATAAAACTAGAAACTCTCTGCGCCCTCCGCGCCTCTGCATGAAATAATAAACTTATGAAATTCATCAAAGAATCAATCATCAAAGCATCGCCCGAAAAGGTTTTCGCCTTCCACCAATTGCCGGACGCGATTGAGCGACTCGTGCCGCCGTGGGAAAACGTGAAAATTATCCAGAAGGCCGACATCTCGAAAGTCGGCTCGCAGGCGATTCTCGAACAAAAGATTTTCGGCTTGATTCCGTCGAAATGGATTGCCGAACATACGAAATACGAACCGCCGCGCTTGTTTGAAGACGTGCAGATTTCGGGACCTTTTCATCGCTGGCGGCATCAACACATTATCGAACCGCACGCGGACGGCGCGATGCTGCGCGATGAAATTGAGTTTGAGCCGCCGCTGTGGATTTTCGGACAAATCGCCGCGCCGATTTTTATCACGCCGAAAATCCAAAAAATGTTTGCGTATCGCCACGCAGTTACGCGAAAATGGTGTGAAGAAGGAGAATAAATGTTGACGCATATTGTTTGTTGGAAATATAAACCCGAAACCACGCCCGGACAGCGCGAGGAACACGTCGCAAAATTGAGAAATTTGCCGAACGTGATCTCCGGTATTTTAAGTTTCAGCGTCGGCGCGGATATTTTGCATCTTGAGCGTTCATTCGATACGGGTTTGGTGGCAACTTACGCCGACGAAGCAGCGTTGGAGGCGTATAATGTTCACCCGGAACATCAAAAAGTCGCCGCCATCGGCAGAGAAATCGCCGAAAAAGTCGTGTCCGTTGACTTTAACAGTTAACAGTCATTAGTTATTAGTCAACATTCAGAACGACTGATAACTGATAACTGTTAACTGATTATTCTGCACGGGACAAAACGAAATAAGTCCTGTTTTGTCAGCATCTTAGAATTTTAAAGACATTCACCTTTGCATAGCGTTTGATTTCAAATAAAACCTCCTGAATAATCTCGCATCCGAGTCTGAATAAACTTTTCTGTAGTCTGCCGCTGTGCTTGATCTCGATTGCGTTTTCCGCACTTTCCAGTTCGCCTGTTTTGACTGCCCACGCCGCCGCTAATGCCAACACTCCAAATAACTCATCTGTTTTTCCGGCT
>JAYVKL010000320.1:0-5611 GCA_043768465.1 Pyrinomonadaceae bacterium | reverse complement strand
CGGAACGCACTTTGCCGCCGCCGCGCACAGCTTTCGGCAACACGCTGAAAGGGTGAACTCAGAACTTGACGCACCTCTCAAACTGAATTGGTATAATTTACCCAGCCGCTCCGCGAAAAACACGAATAAAACGAGAATAGAAATTTCTTCAACATCTTTAATTTTTAGCTCGTTTCGTATATTTCGAGAGGCGGCTGGACAGAAAATTTCGATTTTACCAACCGGTTTCTAAACGTCAATTCGCACCAAACCGCGCTTGATCGCCAATGTCGCGGCGGAAGTTCGGTCGGACACGCCGAGTTTTTCAAAGACATTTTTGACGTGCGTTTTGACCGTATTTTCTGACACGTTTAGCTTGTAAGCGATTTCTTTGTTCGAGTTTCCGCCGACAATCGCCTGCAAAATTTTCCGCTCCCGTGGCGTGAGTTCTTCCCGTCCGAAGTTCTCGCCGAGGATTTCAGCGATCTCCGCCGGAATATATTTTTTGCCCGCGTTGACGGCGCGAACGGCTTTGACCAATTCGTTTTCCGAAACGTCTCGGCAGACGTAGCCCAAAACACCCTTTTTCAGCGAACGGCTGATTTCCGAATCGCCGGCGTGTTCGGCTAAAATCAGGATTTTGGCGTGTTTGTTTTCGCTAAAATAATCTTCCAGAACATCAATCGCGCACGAATCCGGCAGCCGTAAACTCAAAATCGTGACATCGGGTTTCAATTCCCGAAACAACTCGAAACCTTTCGCGCCCGCTGCCGCTTCGCCGACAATTTCAATGCCGCTTTGCTCATTGATAATCGTTCTAATGCCGATTCTGACCAGCGTTTGGTTTTCGACGAGCAGCAGACGAATTGCGTCAGACGTTTTGTTGTTCATAACAGCTAATTTTAGACGAAAACCGCGCAATCAATAAATCGCCGTTCGGCAAAACCTTTCGTCGGCAAAATTTCAATTCATTAGACCGCCTGCGAAAATCAGAAACAAGGAAATTCAACCGCCGATGAACGCGGATTTTACTTTGATTTTATGTCTTCACCCGCGTTTATCGGCGTTCATCGGCGGTTGAAATTGTATTTCGCAAGCGGTTTATTATGGTTATCGGCGGTTTCGTTATGCTATATTGTTTCTGTTCCAGTCCAGTTTAATTCAGCCGAACAGTTTCCGAAGAATTCCGATCATCGGTTCTTTTGAGGCGGGCGATGTATCGCGCAGCCAAATCGCTGCCGGCGGGCGAAAGCCGATGAACTGCTGAACGAATGTTTTGCTTCAAAATAACCGATAAAATTTAAGGAGAATAACAAATGCCAATACTAACCGAAAACGTCGGCTCGCTGCCGCGCCCGATGAAATTACAGGAAGCGATTGCCGATTACGATGCCGGAAAGATCACCAAAGCAGATTTGAAAGTCGAGCAGGACGCGGCTTGTAAAGATTCCATCGAGCGGATGGAAGCGACCGGTTCGCCCATTAATTCCGACGGCGAGCAGCGCGCTTCGAGCTTTGCCACTTATCCGCTCGCCGACACTTTGGCGGGAACGGGTTTAGCCGATAATCTGGCGGGCGACGGACAGTATTTTGCTATTTTCACCGACGGACACCACCGCCAATTGCCGCGACTGACCGGCGGACCGTTCAAATATAAAACTTACGCCGCCGATTATTTAAAAGAAGCGATGCCGCTCGCGCACAAACCTTTGAAACAAGCCGTCATCGCGCCTTCGATGCTTTATTTGCTGTATCCGCTCGACGGCGAAATCGAAAATTACACCCGCGAACAATTCGCCGATGATTTGGTCAACGAATGCGAAAAAGACATCCGCCAATGTTTTGAAGCGGGCGCAAAACGAGTTTCGATTGATTTTACCGAAGGCAGATTAGCCTGCCGCAACGACCCGAACAATGCTTGGACGGGACGCGGAATGCTCGACCAATTTATTGACCTGAACAACCGCGTTCTCGCCCGTTTTACGCCCGAAGAACGAGTTAACATCGGCATCCACACCTGTCCCGGCGGCGACTGCGACGCAACCCACAGCGCGGATGTGGATTACGCCGCACTCTTGCCGAGTATGTTTAAAATGAACGCCGGTTATTTCCTGATTCAACTGGCGAGCGAACCCGACAAAGAGCGCGTTTACAAACTGCTCGGCGAACACAGCCGCGAGGATGCCGACGGCGTGAAACAAGTCTGTTTCATCGGTGTCATCAACCCGCAAAACCCGGTTATCGAAACGCCCGAACAAGTCCGCGACGATTTGGTTTTAGCCGCCAAATATATTCCCGTCGAGCGTTTAGGTTCAACCGACGACTGCGGATTTTCGCCGTTCTCGATTGATGTCAAACCGAAACACGGCTCGCCCGATTTCGCCAGAGATGTCGCCTTCCAAAAAATCGAAGCGCGCATCAAGGGAACGCAGATGGCTTCGGAAGAGTTAGGCGTTGCTTGATTGGGTAAGATTTCAGCAGATGTGAAGCCTGACGAATTGTGCTTAACCGGAAATAACTTTTCATCTGGAAAGTATTCGTTTAAAGCCTTTTCGTCAGCTTTTTTGTTTTTTGGAAAATTTCAAAGTGTCGGTCGAATGTGCTTTACAAGTTTGAAATGATTTTTTTGACGGTTTGTTTGAGTGTTTTTTCTACCGATTCACGACTTTTAATCTGACATTGCCAAATCGTGATTATTTTCCAGCCGAGTTTTTTCAATTCTTTTTGTTTCGATTTATCTCTTTCAATGTTCTTTTGAATCTTATCTTTCCAAAACTCGTGATTGATTTGCGGCAAAGCAGATTTTTTACAGTTTCGATGTCCGTGCCAAAAACAGCCGTGAACAAAAATTAAGGTTTTGTATTTCGGTAGAACGATGTCGGGTTTTCCGGGAAGTCGTTTATCGTTCTTTCTATATCTGAAACCTTGCGCGAAGAGAAATTTTCTCACGAGAATTTCAGGCTTCGTTTCCTTGCCCGAAATTCTAGACATTATTTCGCTTCGCTTGGCTTTCGAGAAAATATCCGCCATAAAACAGCTAATTCAATACGATAAAAGTTCAGCCTTTATTGATAGTAACAAACAAGATATGATAAAAAGTAAATGAAATATCGAATGTCTTCCGATTCTAACGCGAACAAAAACAAATCAAATGAAATTTCTGGAACAGTGCGCCGTAGTTGACTTATTTTGTGGAGTAGGCGGATTGGCTCACGGCTTCGTTCTGGAAAATTTCAATGTCATTGCGGGAGTTGATTCCGACGAATCCTGCGAGTTTGCATTCGAGGAAAATAACAAAGCAGAATTTATTTGCGATGACATCAGTGAACTTGATTCTGAAAAAATCAAAAATCTTTTTCCTAAAAATTCCATCAAAATTTTGGTCGGCTGTGCGCCGTGTCAACCTTTTTCAAGATATACGTCCGGGCTAAAGCCTAAAAACGAAGATGACAAATGGAGTTTACTTCGTTCTTTTGCCGAAATAATCGAAGCGGTTCAACCGGACATCGTATCAATGGAAAATGTGCCGCAACTGGCAAGATACGATAAAACCGGTGTTTACAAAGAATTCGTCAACACTCTTATAGAAAACAACTATTTTGTTTCGGACACAAAAAAAATCGTCGCTTGCTCCGAATACGGAGTTCCTCAAAAAAGAAAACGATTGGTTTTATTAGCGTCCAAATTCGGCGAAATAAATTTGATATTGCCGACTTACAATAAAGATAATGCTCCGACTGTGCGACAGGCGATTGAAAGTTTGCCTGAAATCGAAGACGGAGAAATTTACGAAAACGATCCGTTTCACAGAGCGCAAAAGTTATCCGCTCTAAATAGAAGAAGGATTAGAGCAACACAACAAGGCGGAAGTTGGCGAGATTGGTCTGACGATTTAAAGCTGAAGTGTCATAAAAAATTATCCGGTAAAACTTTCGGCGACGTTTACGGCAGAATGCAGTGGGACGATCAAGCACCGACTTTGACCACACATTGCACGGGATTAGGAAACGGCAGATTCGGTCATCCTGAACAACATCGAGCTATTTCGTTGAGAGAAGCCGCAATTCTTCAATCTTTTCCGCCGGAATATAAATTCAGTAATCCTAAAGACGGAAAAGTAACCTATACGCAACTGCAACGGCATATCGGCAACGCTGTTCCGGTTGAACTTGGACGAGCAATTGCAAAGAGCGTTGAGCAACATTTGCAAAATTATTTTGAGTAAAGATGACTATCAAAAAAATAACCGAGCAAGACATTGAGAATGCTGAAAAGCAAATCAAGAAACTTCAAATTCCTTATGAATATGACACGAAGGAATACCCGGTGGAAGTTTTGCTTTACAAGTTCAACTCAGGTGAGCCGGAAAAGTCAACAATAGTTATTCCCACTTATCAGAGAGGATTTATTTGGGAGGATGATAGAAAATCCAGATTCATAGAATCCTTATTCTTGGGTGTTCCTATTCAACCATTATTTGCCGCTACTTTAGAAGACGGCACACTAGAATTAATAGATGGCTCTCAACGATTGAGAACGATTGAAGCGTTTACAAAAGATGAGTTTAAGTTGCGCGGGCTAAAGAAATTACCGGCTCTAAATGGTTTAATCTACTCGAATTTCTCATCAGCTAGACAAAACAAATTTGGACTAATTAATTTGCGCGTTCACGTTATAAGCGAAAAAGCCAACCTACCGGTTAGGCAAGATATATTCGACAGAATCAATACAAGTGCTATGCAAGCGAACGCACCGGAAATAAGAAAAGGAGCCTTAGCCGGAAAGTTTTACAGTTTCATAATGGAGTGTGCGAAAAACAAACTTTTTAATGAATTATGCCCGATTACCAAACAAGCAAAAATTCGCGGTGAGGCGGAGGAAATAGTATTACGATTTTTCACTTATGCAGATTATGGCACAGATAATAAAGCAAAAGGCAGCCGTCTTTTGGACAACTATTTGATAGAGCAAAATGAGAAAGAATTCAATAAGACTAAAATGAAAAAAGAATTTGAGAGAATGCTTAGTTTCGTTAACAAGCACTTTCCACTTGGTTTTAGAAAATCTCCAAGTTCTAAATTCACACCTAGAGTTAGATTTGAAGCTATTTCATTAGGAGTTCATTTCGCGCTTGAACAAAAACCGGACTTAAAACCATCTTATATGGATTGGCTCCATTCAAAAGAATTTGAGCAGGTAACAACCTCAGACTCAAGCAATAATCCGGGCAGGCTAACTGCCAGAGTAAATTTTGTTAGAGATTGCTTACTGAACAAAGCTGGAAAGAATAATTTAACTTATGAGGATAGTTAAAGAAGATTTCGATAAGAGAAAGTCAGAAATTAATAAATACTTTAGATTTCTTTCAAAACTCGATACGGAAAAGCCCAAACTAACATATAAAGTGAAGGGCGCTTATAATGAAAAAGGCGTTTACAAAAATTACACTATTGACACTGAACTTCTTAAAATCTTAAAAGCAAATGGCTTTTTATTAATATACAATCTCGTAGAATCATTTTGTAGAAATAGTCTATTGGAAATATTGCTTTCAATAGAAAACGAGAAAGTTTGTTTGAAGGATTTATCTGAACAAGTACAAAAAATTTGGATAAAGCAAAATGTTAGGGAT
>JAYVKL010000319.1:0-10385 GCA_043768465.1 Pyrinomonadaceae bacterium | reverse complement strand
CAGGCGGTTCTGACAGGACGCACTATTCAACTTGAATCGGTATAGTTTACGAACGCAACATTACCGCCGCCCAAAGCCGCAAAAATAACTGTTCTCCATTTAGCAAACCCCGGAAATTTTGGATTTGTCGAATCAACCGCTAAAAAAACGAGTGTAGCGAAATTTTCGCTACACTCGTTTTTTATAAATTTAATTCCCCGCCGCTCGGTCACGGAATTTCCGAACCGATGTCAACCGTCTTTTTCCTTTTTCGGCGGCGCGGCAAGCGGAATGTCGCCGTCGTCGGTAATCGTCAAAAGCGGGGTGCGCGGTTTCGGTTTGAGTCGAGTGCCGCCGGATTTCAACACCGGCGGCAGTTTTTGCCCGCCGGTCGTTTTGATGGTTGAAAGAATATCCGTGCGTTTGAGAATCGAACCGCCGCGCCCGGCAATCCAAAGCTCGCTGCCGCCGCGATAAGCGACCGCCTGCATAGATTTAGTCGTGATATTCGGCTGAATTTCCCAGGTTTTGCCGCCGTCGAGCGTTTGCCAAACCGCGCCCTGTTCGCCGACGATAATCGCCTCGCTGCGCCGGTAAGTCGTCACCGCGTAGATGTTTATCTCCAATGCGAACTCCGAATCCTGCCAGGTTTCGCCGCCGTCGGTCGTTCGCAGAATCGTGCCGCCCGCGCCCACGGCGAAACCGACTTTATCATCATAAAAACTGACGGCGTAAAGGTTTTTATCGAGATTGGTTTTGATTTTTTTCCACGTCAAACCGCCGTCATTCGTCAGCAAAATAGTTCCTTTGTCGCCGACCACGACACCGTGTTTCTCGTCGAAAAATTTCACGTCTTCGAGCCACGCCCGCGTTCCCGATTCAAACGGTTCCCAATATGCGCCGCCCGTGTCCGTCCGCAGAATCATCCCGTTTGCGCCGACGGCGAAAGCGGTTTTTTCATTGACCGAATCAACGCCGAGCAAATCTTCGGTTACGCCCGAAACGCCTTTGCCCCAACTCGCGCCGTCGTTGCCAGTTCGCAAAACCGTGCCGCCGTCGCCGACGATGATGCCGTGTTTTTCATCCGCGAATTTGATCGCGTTCAGATTTTTATCGGTAGCTGACAAAACCGGGAGCCAATCTTTTCCGCCGTCGTTGGTAATCCAGATTTTGCCGTTCGAGCCGACCGCCGCGCCGATTTCGCGGTCGAGAAAAGTCAAATCGTTGATGTTTTCGCGCCCGCCTTCGGAAAGTCTCTGCCAACTGTAGCCGCCGTCGTCCGTGCGAATTACCAAGCCGTTATCGCCGACCGCCCAACCCGTAAAGGCATCGGCGAAATAAAGCGCGACGAGTCTCGGATTGGTTCGCACATTAAACGGCAGCCAGGTATTGCCGCCGTCGCCGGTCAGCCAGATCATCCCGTTCGCGTCGGTCAGCGAACCGGTTTGGTCATCGGCAAACGAGAGGGCGAGAAAATCGGCGCGGCTGAAAACATTGATTTTCCGCCAGGTTTCACCGCCGTCATCGCTGCCCGCGACGCAGCCGCCGTAACCGACGGCGATTATTTTTTCCGCCGCCGGATACGCCGCGCCGGACATCAGAGAACTGCCGCAGGGTTTGTTTAAACGCCAGATTGCGCCGCCGTCGCGCGTCGTTAAAATTGCTCCGTTCGTGCCGACGATAACGCTTTTTTTCGCGTCGAAGGCGGCGATTTTCAAAAGCTGCTCATCGGTTCCGGCGATTTGCGGCTGCCAGGTAATGCCGCCGTCGCCCGTCTTCAAAATGCGCCCGTAAGTTCCGACTGCCCAACCCGTTTGAAGATTTTCGCCCGCCAGCGCGATGCCGTAAAGATGGTCTTTGATTTCCAATAAACTGCGCCGCCAATCTCTGCCGCCGTCGGCGGTAGTAAAAATCGTGCCGCGCGCGCCGACGACAACGGCGTTTTTTTTATCTTTGACGAAAACGCCCGATAAAGTGACGGTGAACGGCAGACGCTGTTTTTGCCAGTTAAAGCCGCCGTTTTCCGTGTGAAGAATCGTGTTGTCCGCGCCGACGGCAAAACCGTTTAACTTATCTTTGGCGAAATAAATCGAGTAAAGCGCGTTGCCCTGCGGCAACGGATTCTGCCACGTCCAACCGTAGGAAGTCGGTTTTTGGGCGAAAGCAACGAGCGTGCCGCAGAAAATTAGGAAGAAAACGGATAACGGATAACGGAAAATGGAAAATGGATAATGAAGAACCGAAGCCGAAATTTTCGTCTTCTGTCTTCTATTACTCATTATCCATTTTCCGTTATCCATTATTAGATTTCCTGCACTCCGATTTCGGCGACTTTTTCGTCGAAAAACCTCTCGTCAACCTTGCCTTTTTCGGCGGTCGTTCGCGCCAGCGTGTCCACGACTTCCTGCACGTCGTGTCCGGCGTGTCCTTTGACCCATTCCCATTTTATCTGGTGTTTCTGCGCGGCTTGATCTAACTTCGCCCACCATTCGAGGTTGGCTTTTTTGCGAAAATTGCCGCTCATCGTTTCGACGACGTAGCGCGAATCGCTTAAAACGCGCACTTTACAAGGTTCGGATAATTTATTCAGCCCGATGGTTGCCGCCGCGATTTCCGCCTGCTGATTGGTCGCTTCGCCCAAAAATTCGCCGAACGCCCGCCAGTAACCGCGATAACCGAGAACGGCGACGGCGGCGGCGCGTGGTTTTCCTTTGCCGTTGCCGAGGCTTGAGCCGTCGCAGACGATAGTCACTTCCTTCATAAAATTCGGATGCGGAATCCAAGTGAGAAATGAGAAATGAGAGATGAAAACAAACCGAGATTTCATCTCTCATTTCTCACTTGATCTTTCTAACCTGAAAGTCAATCGCCGTCCATCTCGTCGGACTCCAATTGTTCCAGTATTTGTTGCGCGTCCTCGTTGTCAAACTCGAAGGCTTGCTGTTCGACGGCGTTGCGGGCAATTTCGAAATAAAGCTGGTCGTCAAGCAGCCCGACTAAATTATTGAGCGGCATCGTCGCTAAAGTTTCATACGCGACGGCGCGAATCTGCGCCAAGTCCGTCTGACGAACGACTTCCGCGACTTCGCCCGCCGAAAATCTTCGCGCCAAAATATCGGCTAAACGGTCGAGATTGTCAAAATCGTGGCGTTTGACGGCGCGCGTCGCCAGTTGGATAAAAACTTCGGCGGACGCGGTTTGCGCCTGCAAAACTTTGGCGCAGGTCGCCGCCAACTGCTTTATCTCACGAATCTTCGCCGCGTCATTGCCGATTTCCGCGTCCTTCGTCTGCTCGTCCAGAGCCGATAAAAGACGGCTTAATTCCCATTCGGCGTGAACGTCGTAGGAAAAACTTTGATTGGCGGCAGCGGCGGTCGTGTTTCCGCCGTTCGTCGCCAGCGCACCGACCAGCATTTTTTTTGTCAGCGGGCGCAAACCTTCCCAAACACTGACGACTCGCGCACCGAAATTTTTAATCATCATTTCAATCTTCAATACTTCGGACAGTTTTTGACAAACAAGGCAAACATCTCTTTAAGTTAATGGTAACTAATCAAAAAACTTTCAGAGGTTGCCTTGTTTATCAATCAAATTTTAGATGGCTTGACTTCTATCAACAAGCCGCAAGCTAAGTTTTTACAAACTTTATTTCGGGCGATGCTGGTTTGTCATTCTGCCATCAACTTTCTTTCTTTGGCTCGTCATTCCAATTTATGCGAGAAAACTTTTCGTCGCCATTTTCGCCGATTCTTTGATTTTGCCCGCTTTAACTTGCAAATTATTGAGCGAACTATGTCGGTCAAACCAGTCGCTTTCGCGCAAGATGCTTCATTTATCAAAAAGTCGGGCAAACACACCTTCGGGCTTGACAAGTTTTGGAACGGGTCGCACTCAAGAGTTGAGAAAGGCTTGGAATTATCACTCATTTCGCTCATTGATAATCAGCAAAACGCTTCATTTGCTTTATCGGCGGAACAAACTCCACCGAATTTACCGGATAAAACCCGCATTGACTTCTATCTCGAACATCTCCAAAGAGTTTCTACCGCTCTGCCTGAATCAATCCAATATGGTATCTTCGACGGCTTTTATGCCAAACGGAAATTTGTTTCAGGAGTTTTGAATTTAGGTTTTCACTTGATTTCAAAACTCCGCTCAGACGCTAATCTGAAATATCTCTACGCCGGGCAACAAAAGCGGCGCGGCAGACCCAAAATATTTGACGGAAAAGTTGATTTCTCCGACCTCTCACGCTTCTACTGCACTCTGCTGCCGGAGAAAAACATTAAACTTTACTCGGCAATCCTCTGGTCGGTGACGCTCAAAGTAAAAATCAAACTTGTCGTTCTGCAAATCGGCAATCGCCAAACAAATCTGTTTTCAACCGACTTGGAATTAAGCGGCAAGGAAATCTTTGAACTTTACCGCTCGCGTTTCACGATTGAATTTCTCATCCGCGATGCTAAACAATCAGCCGGTTTGCAAGATTGCCAAGCCAGAGACAAACAGGCATTGGAATTTCATTGGAACACCTCATTTTCAACGGTTAATCTGGCACGAATGGAAGCCGGAAAAGTCACACCTTTAGTCAAGCCGCAGCCGTTTTCAATGAAATCAATCAAACAACGATTTTTCAATGACCATCTACTCAACCTGTTTATTTCAAAGTTAGATTTAGAGCAAACTTTGATAAAATACCAAAAAACTTTTGAAGAATTAAGGAATTACGCTGTTATTTCTCCTTAATTCTGTCCGAAGTATTGAATCTTATAAGTTTGCAACAAAAGAATAGATTTGTAAATCGAAATTCGGAGTTCAAACTTCTCGTTTTCGAGCAACGGGTTTTGATGCGCGTTCCTTCATTTGCGTTTCCATTGCCGTTCGACTTTCCTCGCGCACTGCTTCGTCGTCGTCGCCGCTAAACAATTCGACGAGCGCAAACGGCATCGCCGAAAGATTTCGCAATTCCCACGCTTCGCCGCCGTCCGCCGAAGAGCGCGCAAACCACAGCGCGTCAAAATCCGCCGCCGAAACACGGGCGTTACCGAAAATCGAAACGGGTAAAATCTCCCGCGCTCGTGCAGAAAGCAAAACACGGCGTAAAGTCCAGCCGTGTTTTGCATATTGCTTTAAGATTTCCTGAGTTTGCCCGATCCCGATCATTTTTTCGACTTTTCCTCTTTCGGAACTTCGACGGATTTATCCTTTTTGTCCGGTTTGACCGTGGTCGAATTTGCCGAAAACGTCATCGAGTTCACGTTATCGGGCAAGTTCGGAAACTGCGTTACGCCGTTGGTCGGTATCGGCATCGTGTTCGTGGCTTCGAGTTCGATTTCGCCTTTGGATTTGCCCGGCGATTCAAATTTGCCCTGAAAAATGTCGCCGACGGCGAGTTTCCAGCCGCCGTCCTCCAACATAAACGGCAAATCCTCCCAGCGATTTTCCTTCGGGTTTCTCACCTCGATACTGCCGTAGATGCCTTTGATGCGCTCGTCGCGGATTTCGGTCAGAGCGTCCGCCATCGTCGGGGCGACCAAACCGTTTTCGATTGACTTTTCAATCGAAATTTTCTGGCGGTCGGCGTTAAATTGCGCCAAACCGAGTGTGCTTTGGGTCATCAACTGTTTGATTTGCTCCGGGTTTTTGGCTTTGACTGCCGCGAACAGCATTTTGTAGGCTTCGGTCGGCGACTGCGCTTTGCCGCCGCTGTTGTTCTGCGCCGCCTGGTTGCTGCACGAGAAACCGAAAACCATCAATGCTGACAACAAAAAGACGCTGATAATTCTATTTTTGTAATTCATTATTTTTTCCCTGATTTGCGAATAGATTTAAGAAGTATAAAGAGAGTTAGAGAAAAAGTAAATTTATGATTAGCGGCGGGTAAAATTAAAATTCGGGCGCAGGCGAATATATTTGACCGCGCCCGAATTTATTTTTTTACTCAGCCGAATTGCCGTCCGCATCCAGAAACATTACGGGAAGTCCGAGTTCCTTCAGTTTCGGCTCGATGGTTTGGCGGTCGCCGACGACGAGAATCGCCATTTTCTCCGGTGTCAGATATTTATTCGCCACGCGACTGACATCTTCGACGGTCACGGCGTTGACCTTCGGGATGAATTCATCGAAATACGAATCGGACAACCCGTAAATAACGAGCTGCGAAAGTTGCCCGGAAATTTGTCCGACGGTTTCAAAGCCCTGCGGATAACGGCGAATCAAACTCTGCTTGTTGTCATCGAGTTCCTTCGGCGTAACCGGAATGGCACCGCGAATGCCGCGTATTTCCTTCAAAAATTCGCTGACCGACTCCTTCGTTACCGCCGTCTGCACGTCCGCCGAAGCGGTGAACGGACCCGCGCCGCGCCGGAAAGCGTAGCTGGTTCGCGCCCCGTAAGTATAGCCTTTGTCCTCGCGCAGATTCAGATTGACGCGCGACGAAAACTGCCCGCCGAGAATCGAATTCATCACTTGCAGCGGGAAGAAATCGGGGTTGTCCCGCGCCACGCCGACTTGTCCGATGGCGATCACCGACTGCGCCGCGCCCGGTTTGTCAACGATATAAATGCCGGATTTTTCAAACATCGGAGCTGCGCCGACATCTGCGGTTTTGACCTCGCCTTTTTTCCACGCGCCGAACGATTTTTCGAGTTTCGGGATTAAATTTTTGCCGTCAACATCGCCGACGACGATCAAAACCGCGTTGTTCGGACGATAATTGACATCGTAAAAACCGACTAAATCGTCGCGCTTGATGCCTTTGACGGAAACCTCGTCGCCGGACAATTGTTTGCTATACGGATGATTTTTGCCGTAGAGCAATTTGTTGTAAACCAAATCGGAAATCGCGTCCGGCTGAGATTTGCGCTGCACGAACGCGGTCAGCAGCCGGCTGCGATACTTCTCCAATTCCGCATCGGGAAACGTCGGATTTAAAGTGATGTCGGCGTAAATATCCAATGCTCGATCGAGATTTTTGGTCAGCGAAGACATTGAAACATTCGCCGAATCCCAGCCCGAACCCGCGCCGACCGACGCGCCGATTGATTGCAGTTGATTGGCGATTTCGTCCGCCGTTCTATTTCGCGTGCCTTCGTCCAGAAGGCTCGCCGTCATCGCCGCCACGCCGGATTTATCCGCCGGATCGAGCGTTCCGCCCGACTTTAAAACCAGGTTCATCGAAACAATCGGCAGCTCGTTTTGTTTGACCAGCCAGACTTCCAAACCGTTCGAGAGTTTTTGTTTTTCAATCGGCGGCAGCGCAAATTTCGGATCGGCACCCGGTTTCGGCAGGTTGGCGGTTTGCGCGGCGATGTCTTTTTTCGGCTCCTTCTTGCCCGGCGCGGAAGTCGGACGATTGTTCGCCGCGTTCATCTTCGGCACGTCGCCTTTGCCGCGCGACACGAAACTCATCACGAAACGGTCTTTCGTCAGATAAGTTTTCGTCACGCGCTGAATGTCGGCGGGCGTAACCTTCCGGTAGCGGTCGAGGTCGGCTTGAAAATAATCGGGTTTGCCGAGAAACGTCGCGTAAGAATTTATTTGATTGGCTTTGCCTAAAATGTTCTGCAACCCGAAAATCGAACCCGACTCAATCGAATTCAACGCTCTGGTCATTTCCTCGCCGGTCGGCGGCTCGTTTTTCAGCCGTTCGATTTCGACGTTGATTTCCTTTTCAATGTCGTCGAGCGATTTGCCCGGTTTGGCGGACGACTGCACGATCATCATTCCCGCCGCTTCGAGCGCGTAGTTGAACGCTCCGACATCCTGCGCGATTTGTTTGCCGTAAACGAGATTTTTTTGCAGACGCGAACCGCGTCCCGCCGACAGAATCGAGCCGAGCATATCGAGCGCGGCATCGTCCGCCGAATACTGCGGAACGCCGTTCCAAACCATATAAAGACGCGGCAACTGCACGGCATCTTCGTAGGTTTTGCGCGTCTCCCCAATCATTTTCGGCATCGGCGGATTCGGGCGTTTGATATCCGCGCCTTTGGCAATCGCGCCGAAATACTTCTCGACCCAAATTTTCGCCTGCTTTTCGTCGAAGTCTCCGGCGATCACCAGGGATGCGTTATTCGGCGCGTAATACTGCCGGAAAAACGCCTTCACGTCGTCGAGCGAAGCCGCCGATAAATCCGCCATCGAACCGATAGTCGTCCAATTATACGGATGATCGGTCGGGAAAACCTGCGCGAAAATTTTCTCAAACGCCGTTCCGTAAGGCTGATTATCGTAGCGTTGACGGCGTTCGTTTTTGACGACATCGCGCTGGTTGTCGAGCTTTTCCTGCGTCATCGCGTCGGTCAAACCGCCCATTCGGTCGGCTTCCATAAACAACGCCAACTCTAAAAAGTTCGACGGCACGACTTCAAAATAATTCGTCCGGTCGCTCGTCGTCGAGCCGTTAATGGTCGCACCGGCTTCCTGAAGCGGCGTAAAATAATTTTCGTCGTAATTTTTCGAGCCTTGAAACATCAGATGCTCGAACAGATGAGCGAATCCGGTGCGCCCGACGACTTCGTTTTTCGAGCCGACGTGATACCAGATATTAACCGCCACAATCGGCGTGGATTTATCCGGGTGCATAATGACCCGCAAACCGTTTTTCAGCCTTATTTCGGTGTATTTTATCGGCGGCAGCCGCTCGCCTTTTTGGGCGTAAGTGGTCGTAGTCATAATTGAAACGAAGACGAACAGAAAAACCAGCGTTCTCTTAAAAATCATTCGCGTAACTCCTTGGTTAAATTTTTTGAAAGCGTAAAAATGCAAATTCAGATTGGTTTACATCCAATTTCGAGCTTGGTTGATACGCCGAACAAGCGGCAAAGGTTTTCACGATTTTCTCAAAATCAACGCCGAGTTCTTCGAGCCGAAGCCGATACAGTTACACAGCGCGGTTTTCACTTCGATGTTTTCGGCGGCAATGTGCGGCGTGTAATCCAAATCGCAAGCCGCATCGGGGAAATCGAGATTGATCGTCGGCGCGATGATTTTTTCGTTCAAAGCCAGCAAGGTTGCGCCGATGCCCGCCGCGCCGCTCGCGCCCTGCGGATGCCCGATTTGCGACTTCGTCGCTGACATTTTCAATTGCCGGGCGTGTGCGCCGAAAGCGTTTTTGATGCTTTGCGTCTCGATTCGATCATTCAACTGCGTCGCCGTGCCGTGCAGATTGACGTAATCAACTTCTTCGGGTTTCACTCCGGCATCGTTCAACGCCAGAATCATCGCCCGCGCCGGTTCGATCCCGTTTTCGGCGAGCCGAACGCGGTGATAGGCATCGCACGTTGAGCCGTAACCGGCGATTTCCGCGTAAATTTTCGCGCCGCGCCGCTGCGCGTTTTCCAGAGTTTCCAACACGAAAATCCACGCGCCTTCGCCGAGAACGATTCCTGAACGGTCTTTGGAAAACGGGCGTGAAGCGCGTTCCGGCGCGTCGTTCCAATCGCTCGTCAAGACCGTCATCAAATTAAATCCTTCGAGAATGCCGCGCGCAATCGGCGCGTCAACGCCGCCCGCCAGCATCATTTCCTGTCGCCCAAGCGCGATGTGCTGCGCGGCGTAAAATAGCGCGTCGGTTGAGCTCGTGCAGCCGGTCGAAACGACGTGCGAAAGTCCGTGCAGCCCGAAAATCATCGAGAGTTCCGACGATAAACCGCCGTGCGTTGACGAAGGAATCGTATAAACGCTCGCGGTTTTCGCGTTTTCCCGCGTGAACCAGAGTTTGTATTGTTTTTCAGTAAATTCGAGTCCGCCGCCGCCGGTTCCCAAAATTACGCCGAAATTTTGTCTTTGGGATAATGTGAGATTTTCAGTTTGGAGGTCTGAATCTTTGACCGCTTCCCGCGCCGCCGCTAATGCCAAAGGAACCGTTCGCGGAACGTGCTTGCGGTCTTTCGGATTTAATTCCGCTTCCCAATCGAAGTTTTTAATTTCCGCCGCGATTTGCACTTTTGAATCGGAAACGTCGAACGATTCGATGCGCGAAACACCGCTTGCGCCCGTCCGCAAACCCGTCCAAAACTTTTCGCGCCCGATGCCGATTGGCGTTACGCATCCGAAACCGGTAATGACGACGCGGCGCGGCTGAGAGAAATTACTAAACATATTCGATGTTTTGAGATTAACATTTCGGCTTTGAGAAAAGCGAGTGGTTTTTGACTCAAAAAGGTTTTATGGACGATTATCAGAAAGGATAACCGGATTTTTTATCTCGTCCTTGGAAAAACCGAAATCCTTCATTGATCTAATAAATTTTCCACCGACTAATGAACATAAAAGCCATCCGATAAAGGTATAAATGATAAGTGTTATACCCAAAAGTAAATGGTTTGCGAAAAAAAGACAAGAATAAGACTTTAGTAAAAATGTGAGATTTGAGTTACCCGCAAATGAGCGTCAGGTGCTGC
>JAYVKL010000318.1:0-7006 GCA_043768465.1 Pyrinomonadaceae bacterium | reverse complement strand
TAGTCATGTTGCTCTTTTATCACTTTCGAGAAGTGTGTAGCAACTAAAGTCTTGCACTGAAAGTGCATAGTTTTGAACTAACGGCTGTGACCAATAAATTCCTTCCTAACCGTTAATGTATCAATTCTATCTCTTTTAACTTCAAACCCGATACCGGCTTTTTCGGGCGCAATAATTGTTCCCTGCCCGGTTATTTCAATCGCTGGTTCGATAATATCTTCGTGCCAGTAGCGTTTCGAGGCGGAGACATCGCCCGGCAGAGTGAAGCCTTTCAAAGTTGACATTGCGATATTGTGCGCCCGTCCGATGCCCGATTCGAGCATTCCGCCGCACCAAACCGGGATTTTTCGGGCGCAGCAAAAATCGCTGATGCGTTTCGCCTGTTTGTGTCCGCCGACTCGTCCGAGTTTAAGGTTGATTATTTGACACGCGCCGATTTTGACGGCTTTCCGCGCATCGGGCAGCGAGTGAATTGACTCGTCCAGACAGATCGGCGTTTTGATTTCCCGCTGTAATTTCGCGTGATCGAAAATGTCATCGTGCGCCAGCGGCTGTTCAAACATCATCAATTTGAATTTGTCCATCCGTTTAAGAAGTTCGATGTCGTCAAGCGTGTAAGCTGAATTCGCGTCGCCCATCAAAAGGAATTTATTGCCGAACTTTTTCCGCACCTGTTTGATAATTTCGTAGTCCCAATGCGGCGCGATTTTGATTTTAATGCGTTTGTATCCGGCGTTCAATTCCGTCTCGATTTTCTCGAATAACTGCTCGACCGAATCCTGAATGCCGATGGACACGCCGCAAACGATTTCCTGATTCACGCCGCCGAGATGTTTCCAGAGCGGCACGTCTAAATTCTTCGCCTCCAAATCCCAGACGGCGGTTTCGAGCGCGGCTTTCGCCATTCGATTGCCGCGAATCTTTTTCATCAAACCCCAAGTCTGCGAAGCCGTCTCGATTTCCGCGCCGAGGATGGCGGGCGCGAGAATTTTCTCAATCGTTACCCACGCCGCGTCCGTCCACTCTTCGGAATACGAAGGCGTTTCGCCGCAGGTCACTTCGCCCCAGCCTTCGCCGCCGTTTTCGTCCGCGACGTGCACCAGAATAATTCGACGTTCGTAAGTTCGCCCGAAACTCGTCTCAAAAAAATGGACGAGCGGCATTTTGATTTCGATCAGTTCGATTGATTTTATTTGCATAGAAAGATTTTTATTGCGAATTGAGAGCAGAAAATTTCCATCATTTCAGGAGCATTCTCTCTCTCTGAGTTCTCTGCGTCCTCTGCGTCTCTGCGTGAAAATGTTTTGTATTTTATTCGCAAACATCGGGTTTCTTCAGCAGTTCTTTCACGCAGAGACGCAGAGAACGCAGAGTTTTTTTTACGTTGAATTCGCATTTTTATTTTTTAATCCGATCACCGACAGCAAGCGTCCGGTTTTGCCATATATTTTGCGCTCGACGCGGTATGAAAAGAACAAATCCGTGCGCTCCATTGTGCAGAACGGCGCGGTGAAAATGTTTTCCGGTTTAACGCCGACGCTTTCCATCTGCTCTTTGTTAGCACGGTGTAAATCAACCAGCGCGTGACCTTCGCGGGTTGGTGTGAAAAGTTTTCCACCTGTGGAAAACCTCTCCGCAAAAGCGTCAATGACATCCTGACCGACTTCATAATTTTTCCCGGTCGCCGCCGCGCCAACCGCGCAAATCAAATCTTTCGCGTCTCCGCCGTAGAATTCACGCATTTTTTCTATCGCTTTGACGACCATCGAATCAGCCGTTCCGCGCCAGCCCGCGTGAATCGCCGCGAACGATTTTGTTTTGACATTGCCGATCAAGATCGGAACGCAATCAGCGGTTTTAACGCCGACTAAAATCTTTTCGAGATTGGAAATCAGCGCGTCGAACTCGCCGTTCCCGTCGTTTGCATCTTCCAGGTTTTCGACGACGCGCACGTCCGCGCCGTGCGTTTGCCAAGCCGTGGCGATCCGAAAATCGCTTTTTGAGTCGCCCAAAACATCCAGCAAACGCCGCCGATTCTCCGCCACGTTTGCCGCCGAATCAATATCCAAACCCGACAGATTCAGTGCGTCCTTCGGAAAATCGCTGACACCGCCGCCCCGCGTCGAAAAACCGTTGACGAAACCTTTTTCCTCCAAAGGGCGACAAATCAAAACTTTGACACGATTTCTCTCTCGCCAGTAAAACCCCGAATCTGCTAAAGTTTCATCAGTTAAATCTGGAATTTGAAATTTGGAATCTGGAATTTTTGCCGCCGTGATAGTTTCCATCGGAATAGACATCATCGAAGTTTACCGCATCCGCGAAACGATTTCGAGAACGCCGCGTTTTGTGACGCGGGTTTTTACTCTGGACGAACGCCGATACTGCGAAGCGAAAGGCGCGGCGGCGGCGCAGTCTTACGCCGCCCGTTTCGCCGCCAAAGAAGCGTTTTTGAAGGCTCTGAAAACCGGCTGGCGCGGGAAAATAACCTGGCACGACATCGAAGTTCAGTCCGGCGCGGACGGCGTTCCGTCTCTAAAAATCGCGGGCGAAGCGGAGCGAATTTTGATTGGTCTCGGCGCAAATCAAATTCATTTATCGCTCTCGCACACGACCGAACACGCGATTGCTCAGGTTATTTTGGAGAGGGTTTAGCCCGCGAAAAGACACGAACTTTCACGAAAAAAAGATAGAGAAAATTCGTGTCTTTTCGCGGGCTAAACTTCTTAATTGGTCGGCGCGGTATAGCCTTCACGCGCCCGGACGGTGGCACCGGCGGGAATGCCTCTGAGTTCGATTTTGATTTTCCGGTAAGTTCCGTCGCGTTTATCGTTTGACGGATAATAACCCAAACTGTATTTCGTGCCGATGTCCTGCGCGACTTTTTGAAAAGCGGCGCGGGCTTCCGATAAATCGGCGACGGGAAAAACCCTGCCGCCCGAAGCGTTCGCCAGCGTCTGCATTTCCGCGTCGGCTAATTCATAAAGGCTTTTGCTGATTGCGAGGCGTTCAAAATCGCCGAGTTGACAGAAGCCGGAAACCTTTTCGGTTTTCGATTTCGGGTAAAACGTCCGGTAATAACGCCTGATTTGCGCCGCCGAAAAACGCATCGCGCTTTCGCAGTCGCCCAAAAGATTGTCTTCAAAAAACTGGCGCGTATCAACCTGTATAAAATACGAAGTGATGCCGGTTTGATTAAACTGCTCGCGGGCTTCGGCAAATTCCGAAACGCTCGTCGAATCAACGCCGTCGGTCAGAGCGACGAGGGCGCGTCTGCCGCGAAAATCTTCTTTCGGCGTGGCTTTGAAAACCGTCTCGACGACTTGCCGAAGCCCGTCGTAATACGGCGTTCCGTTGCTCGTTTTGACTTCCGCTAAAACGCCTTTCAATTTGGCGCGGTCGTCGGTCAGAGCGTTTAGAACTTCGCTCGTCGCCACCGATTTATTGCCGACTCTCGAACTTTTGAAAGCGATGATCGAAACTTTGTCGCCCGGACGCAGGGAGTTGATAAAATTTTCGGCGGCGCGGTGAATCAAATTCAAATCCGAGCGCGCCGAACCCGAAGTGTCGAGCAGCAGCGCGACTTCAAACGGCGCGCTGGTCGCCGCGAAATCCGCCGTTTCCTGCTTTTTGCCGTTTTCGTAAATGACGAAATTGCTTTGCTTCAAATTCAGGATCGGCTTGCCGCTCCTGTCCGTAATCACGATTGGAACGTCAATAAACTGCGTGTCAACGCGCAAAACCTCGTCGTCTTCTTTTTTATCCTGAGCGAAACCGTAATTTGAAAATCCCGAAACAATCACCAGCAGCACGAAAAATATCTTGAACCGCATTTCGTAAACCTCGCTTGTCGTTTTTTCCGTATTTTAAATTTGTAGCAAAATTCTCGGTCAGTCAAATATCGGACGGCTGAAGATCGTGCCGCCGCTCAATCGTGAAACATCTTTTTAACCCGTTTCGCTGATCGCTTCAAATTTAACTTGTGTTATATTTGCTGAAATCACTTTTTGAATATCAAGCCAAACGCATATTCCCGAACGATGATAAATGACTTTCGCTTTTTCATCGCTGATATTATGCGACCGATTACAAATTAGTTTTAGGAGAAGTATGAATAAAAAATTTATTACAGGCGCGTTGTTTATCCTGGCGATATTCGTCAGCGCGACTTATATCAACCTCGTATCCGCCGATTCGTCGTCGAAAAATGCCGTGCGGATTTCAAGCGCGATTGTCATCAGCCAGGTCTACGGCGGCGGCGGCTCAAATACTGCCGGTCCGACTTACAAAACCGATTACATCGAACTATTTAACCTGTCCGCCGCGCCCGTTTCGCTGAACGGTCTGGCACTGCAATACGGTTCGGCGACCGGACAATTCGGCAGTTCGGCAACCAATATCTTCGCTTTGCCGGACGTGATGCTGCCGCCCGGCAAACACTATCTCATCCAAGCCGGACAAACCGGAACCGCCGGACTGGATTTGCCGGTTGCGCCGGACGCGACTACGACCGGACTCAGTATGGCGGCGGGCGGCGGCAAAGTGGCTCTGACCAATACGGCGACCGGACTCGGCTGCGGCGCGACCGCGACACCCTGCACTCTGCCGGACAGCCGCATCGTTGATTCAGTCGCTTACGGCACGTCGAACAATGCCGAAGGCGGCATCAGTGCCGGCAACGGAATCGCCTTGACCAACGTGCAGGGCGCGGTTCGCAACGGCAGCGGCTGTGCGGAAACCGACAACAACAACAACGATTTTGCGGTGGTCATGAATCCGGTTCCGCGCAATACGGCTTCAGCGGCGACGCTCTGCGGCGGCGGAACGCCGACCCCGACTCCGACCGCTACGCCGACTCCAACCGCCACTCCAACTGTTACACCGACTCCAACCGTTACGCCGACACCGGCGGCGGTTCGCGCCAACGCCGATTTTAACGGCGACGGCAAAACCGATTTCGTCGTGACCCGAACCGTTTCGGGCGCGAAAACCTGGTATACCTCGATCAACGGCAGCGGCGCGTTTTCCGCCGTCCAATTCGGAAGCGCGGGCGACATCGAAGTTCCCGAAGATTTCGACGGCGACGGCAGAGCCGACATCGCCGTTTGGAGATCGGGAACACCGGCGATGTTTTATATTCTGCAAAGCGGCAACAGCACATTTCGCGCCGAAAGTTTCGGGTTGCCGGGCGACGACCCGAAAGTGGCTGCCGATTACGACGGCGACAACAAAGCCGACGTTGCGGTTTACCGCAAAACGGCGGGCGGACAAAACTTCTTTTATTATCGCGCGAGCGGCAGCGGGAATGTGGTTTCCACGCAATGGGGCAGCGGCGCGACAACGCGCCCGAACGTCGGCGATTACGACGGCGACCGCAAAGCCGATTTCTGCGTTCAATATGATTCCGGCGGCGGCAGCGGCATTTTCGCCGTTTTGAAATCTTCCGGCGGCACGGAGTTTATTCCCTTCGGTTTCACTTCCGACAAACTCGCGCCGGGCGATTACGACGGCGACGGCAAAAGCGATTTCACGGTGGTCAGAGCGATCAACGGAAATTACGTCTGGTATACGCTGACCAGAACCGGAGCCAATTCGACCGGAATCTTCGGATTCTCGACCGATGTCATTGCACCGGGCGATTACGACGGCGACCGCAAACAAGACCTCGCCGTGTGGCGACCGACGACCACCGCCGACTCAAGCGTGTTCTACGCCCGGCGTTCGACCGACGGCGGAATGCAATCGCTGAATTTCGGCTTGGGAACGGACGTGCCGGCGGCGAACTGGTTTGTTCATTAAAAGTTCGTTCTCGTCGGCAGCGACGGACGGATAAATCATCAAAAGGCGGCAGTCGTTTTCTTAAACGCGACTGCCGCCTTTCAGAATTTGAAACCACCGGAACGGCAAAATAAATCCGCCGCCGCTGATTCGATTAGATTTTAGTGTGAACAAACAATCTCTGACCCGGATTCGGTATTTCGTTCAGAGTCCACGCTTGAGTTTGGTTTCCGCTGCGCTCTGTGGAGGGAACAAACTGAAGTTTAGACTCTGAACGAAGGCGAAGAACACGCGCGGGGCGTGGACTCTGAACGAAAGACAACATCTGACGAAACCTTTGCCCAAGTGCGATTTAATGTTACGAATAGTTGAATTTTATTCAGCCTTCGGATAAATTGTAATCTCATACGAATTCAACTCCGACGGTTAAAACACAAATGCAGTTATCGGCAACGACGCTTAATCTGGCTTCGGTCATCGAACATCACGCGCGGCTCGCGCCCGACAAAGAGGCGATTGTCTGGAACGATGTCCGGCTGACTTACGGCGAATTAAACGCCCTCGCCAATCGAGCGGCGAACGCGCTCGTCGAAATGGGAATCGGACACGGCGATAAAGTCGCGCTCTGCTGTCCGAATCTGCCGTTTTTCCCGATTGTTTATTACGCGATTATGAAAACGGGCGCGGCGGTCGTGCCGCTCAGCGTGTTATTCAAAGCGCGTGAAATCGCGTATCACTTGAAAGATTCGGACGCGAAAGCCGTTTTCGTTTTTGAAGGAACATCTGATTTGCCGCTTGCCGAAACGGTCAAAGAAGCCTTCGATCAAATCGAAATGTGCGAAAGGCTCGTCGTGATGACGGCGGATGCCAACGCGCCTTCGCCGATTGAAAACGCCCGCACCTTAAGGGAAATCACGAAAGATCAGCCCGAAACTTTCGAGACGTATCCGACCGCGCCGAACGACACCTGCGCGATTCTTTATACTTCCGGGACGACCGGTTATCCGAAGGGCGCGGAGCTGACGCATTTGAATTTAATGTCGAACGTGACGACGGTTTTCAGCAATCATCTGCCGGTTTTGGATTTCACCGACGGCATTCAGAAAACCTGTCTGATCACTCTGCCGCTGTTTCACACCACCGGGCAGACCGTTCAGATGAACACGAATCTTTACGCCGGAAACCGCATCGTGTTGCTGCCGCGTTTCGACGCGAAAACGACGCTCGA
>JAYVKL010000317.1:0-11716 GCA_043768465.1 Pyrinomonadaceae bacterium | reverse complement strand
CAAAGTTAGCCCAATACCTAACTTTGATTTAAATACGGACAAAGTTAAAAACAAGGGACTTACCGGATTTTATTGTCAAAAAAACTGTCCGAAGTATTGTAAAAAGAACTTTTATAAAAGTATCATCTGCACGAATCTCATCTATTTGAAGGGTCGTCCTGAAGTGAACATATCCGAAAACCATAGACCCTGGTTGAATTGGTTCAATGGTTTTCTCATAAATCATATCTTTTGCTTTTATTACAACCGCTTCGTTTTTTTCTCCAAAACCTAATCTTAATTCATTAGCAAAATGCGTAAGATGACATTGGCGGGGATCTTTACCAACTACTGAAATTAGAGGTGTCAAATCTACAGCCACGCTCGGCATTCCGCCAAGATTCCTAATAGTAAGTTTAAGAGTAACCGCTGTTTTTTTTATTTTTCCTTCCATTATTTCAGCACAATAAAGTTCTTCAATAAATCCATCTAGTTTTGGAGTCCTTTTTTCTTTCTCTTCTATTATTTGTTGCCTTAGCTCATTTATGATTTGTTTGCTATCGAATAAATCGTTTTCCTTGTTCACTACAAATTTTTCTTTATCACTCAATGTCTGATTTGCAACATTTTTAGAATTGCGTTCGCCTCGCCAAGCAAGATAAAAAGAAACGCAAATTAGTAATGTTAAAATACCAATATAAATTTCGGGTAGTATGTTTCTCCCGCTAAACCGTTCAAACACACTTAACAAAACAACAAAGCCACAGCCGCTCATAAGCAACCTCCAATGTTGCCAAACAGCTTTAGCGAATTGCCATAAACTTGTGTTGGAGTTTTCGGAAAGCATAAGCAAGAATATGAACCCCTCCACATTGCGTCAAGTAAATAATCACCTTTGTTTTGATTAAACTTTATCCGAAAAATTCCGTGTCGCTGACGATTTCGAGATTCGACAGAAACGGCGTAAACTGCTGAAAATCGTCAACGTCTTTAGTTACCACATAACATTTAGCAAGCGTCGCGGTGCGGGCAATCAGAGCATCGTTTTGGAGTTGATGCGCGTGTTGCAGTTTTGGAGTCAGCCCGTGCGAAGCGGATTTATCGCCGAACCGCAGACGACGAATCATTTTTGCCGTTTCCCACCAATCGGTTTTATTCGGAGCCAATAAGGTGTTTCCTTAGTCGTGGAGTTTTCGCCATCTTTCGTAAAGGTCTAAATCATCGGCGGAAATCGTCTGCCGCCAGTTCGTAAAGCACAACGGTCGAAAAGTGCATTTTAGCAAGCAGTAAAGGTGTGTTGTGAATCACGTCGGCATACTCGACAAAAATGTTCTGGTCGAACAAGTATGATTTAAACCTTGGCATTCTTTTGCTTAATCAGAACATCCATCACGGCTTGCCCGGCTTCAATTAACCCTTTTTCAAATTTCGTATAACGCTTTTTCGGTTTCAAGGTCTGGATAATCGGGATTCTCTTTCCCTTATCCGCTTTGTTTCCGTTCGATTTCTCCGTTCCGTTTTTCGATTCTTCAGTTTTTTTTCATCGCTTTTACCTCACAAAAGTTATTTTACGCCGCTTTTAATCCAACATTGAATTGCCGTGATTTTTCGGGTCAAATCGAACGCCGATTTTTGCGCCCGCCGCGTATTTCAAAGGATTTTCGCGCTGCTCGACGGTTAAAATTTCCGATGATTCAAAGTCAGTTCCCTGAACGCTGTAATAGTAAAAAACGATTTCTTCGCTCTGCTCGTTAATTTCGCTTTCGACGATAGTGCCGTCGGTGATTCTGCCGCTTGTTTGCAGAAACTCGCGCCGTTCGGCTTCGGTAGCGACTTTTTTAGATTTGAAAATATCGAATAAACTCATTGCTCTAGTCCATTATCAAAGGCGGCTTGTTATATTTGGCGCGTAAATCGTTGACCGCCGACAGAACCATCGGACGGTTTATCAGTTTGGCTTCGAGCGGTCGTTTGCCGGGAATGTCCATCATTATCAAGCCCAGAAGAATCGTCGGAACGCCGGGACCGGGCGTGAAAATCATAATTATTCCGGCGATCAGCAGTAGGAAACCAATCGTATTTTTAACGAGAAACGCCGCCCAGCGAATGGAGAAATGTTTATCCGAATTTATTTCTCTGACATAAGTCGAACTGAAATAATCCGCCGGAATTTTTATCATTCCGATGACGATCAAGCCGTAACTGGCGATTATCGTAATCACCGTAAAGAGCAAGCCCCACGCGATTTTATACCACGTCAGCGATTCCCAGAACTGCGCGAGCCACTGCCAAATTTCTCCGAACCAATCCATAAATCAATTGCCGGATTTTCTCCGCCGGTCGTTTATTTATTTTCCGCCGCGTCCATTTTTTCAAATTCCTTCCAAATAAAAAACATCCGGTGAACGAACGTCCACAGCGAAGCGATTGCCAAAACCCAAAGCACCTGCGGCATCCGGTTGGCGAAAAAAGAATCGGAATTCGGAACGGTTGAAAGCGCACCGATTATCAGCAAAACAATGCGTTCGGGACGCTGCAAAAATCCGACGTTCGCCTTCACGCCGAAGCCTTCGGAACGCGCCGTCGAGTAACTGACCATTACCGAACCGATCAAGCCGACTCCGGCTAAGGCGACGTTTAGAAGTGAATGTTCGGGACGGTTTCCGGCGTAAAAAATAATAATGCCGAGAAAGGAAACCATATCGGAAAGCCGGTCGAGCGACGAATCTAAAAAGCCGCCGAACCGCGTGGTTTTCCCCGAAAGCCGGGCGACGTTGCCGTCGAGCATATCGAACAGGTTGGCGACGATCAGGACGATGCCCGCCCAGAAAAATTCGCCGAATCCGAAAAGCACGGCGCAGCCGACATTGATGGACACGCCGACGGTCGTCAAAATGTTCGGGTGAACGCCCGCCGACGCGAGTCCGCGCACCATTGAATCAATGATTCGCATTGCCCCGCGCCCGATACTTGCTCCAAACATATAAGTCTTTATTTACCAATAGTTACAAGATGTCATCGAGTGTTATGTAGTGGATAGAAACAAATCTTTGTTCACTCTGTAACACTCGAAACTAGCACATAACAGCTACATTTTCAGATACATATTTGAAAAATGCGAAAGTCTTTTGTTAAACTGCTTTTGCGAAGTAATAGCGTATTCAGTTGTCAAAGAACTGAAAGAGACGGCTTGATTGATACTCAAGCCGTTTTTCTTTGCTCAAAATTATTCTTGCACGGTTTCTTTCTTCGGTCTCCCGGCTTTACGGTCAAGTTTCTCAATTCGTTTGACTTCGTTTTCGAGGATAAAGTTATCGCGTCCAACCTTTTCGGCAATTATAACGCCTTCAATAATCAGTTGCCGGACGCGGGCTTGTGAAATATTCAGTCTTTCGGCAGCTTGCGTTGTAGTTAAAAATCCTTTCATCACTTCAATTTATATCATAAAAAATAACCTTACGCAAAAGTATGAAAATCGCATATCTTGGCTTGTGATTATTCTTACGCAAGCGTAAAGTGTATTTAGATTGAAACATTCAACTAAATTCAAATTTAGGAAGGTAAAAACGGTGAACCTTATATGCCCGACATTGAAATTGTCGAGGCTCTGGCAAAGACTCTGCATCGCCCGATTGCGGAAGCCAGGCAAGCCGCCGGTTACGCCTCCGAATCCGGCGCGGCGAACAGCTTGCCCGAACCTTTAAGAATTTCCGACTTCGACGGCTTCGATAAAGGCGATTTGGAAGAAATCAAACAGTTTCTCAAATTTAGAAAATCTCAAAAGCAGATTAAAGATGATGCTGTCATATCTCAAAATAAAGGAAATAATTCCGGCGTTTAACGAACGACCTTTAACGGATGCGGACTTTTTCTTTTTGACGGATACGAATCGAATTGAAGTCAATGAGATAAAGATTAAAAAGCGCGGTTATCACATTTGGAAAGACGGTGCAGTTTTTATTTTCATCAGAAAAACCTTACGCGGTTTGAAGTGGCTGGAGACGGCATTTCACGAACTTTTTCACGCGGTCTTGCAAATACCAACCAGGTATTTGCACTGTAAACAGCAAATTGAGGCGAACGTTTTTGCCTTGATCGCGCTCATTCCATTGCCGATGTTAAATGGATATTCGTTTTTAGAAGAAAATCCGACAACTTACGCGCATTGTTTATTTAAGGAACGGAAGCGCGTCTTTGACCTTTATGGAATTTAATCTATGAAAATCTACCTTTCAATACTATTGATTTTAGTTTGTAGTTTTGGCGCGGTCGGGCAAATCAAGACTGATCTTCCAGACCCAAAAGAAATATATTCAAAACACCCTGCCAGGTTAATTAAAATATCTAATCTACTAGGTGTAATCAATAACGACAAGCAAGTTTTTCGGGGCAAAATCACCAATATAAAATGGCAGGATCAATACGATATTGTTTATTTTGAAATTGGGCGCGTCGGCTTCGAGTTGGAATACTCAAATGTTTCAAACGCCGGTCGCTCGCACTTAAAAGATTTAATAAAAAGGCATAATCGGATTGCCGTCAATGCTGATGCCGGTGGTTCAAACGGTATTTGGATGGTCAGAGAAATACGCCAAAAATGATGAGAGCAAAACGAGCTTGGAAGTGGAGTAATCACTTGTCTGCAATCTCTTACTTTTTCCGCCGTTTGGCGTTTTGTTTGGTGTATTTCGCCACTTTTGCCGCTTCGATTTGTTCAGCCGTTTTGTGTTTGCGCGGTCTGCTTTTGGAGTTTTTCCCGCGCTTCAAACGGATATTTCTCAACCAGAAGCCCAAGCATTCCGAGTTCGATGCGGCGCGTGGTTTCGTCTTTTTTTGGGTCGGTTAATTGGGTGTCGAGGTTTTCGCTCATAAGTTTAATTTCTCTTTAGCCAACAAGATTCAGGATAATCAAGCGTTTGTTGACCGGCTTGCCGCATTTAAGACAATTCTCAAGCGTCGGTTTTTCGTTTTCAGTTACGCGGTCAAACGCTTCGGCTGTTTCCGAGTCCTGATACGGCACGTAAACGCCCGTTGCGTAAGCATCATAATCGGCAGTTTTTCGGCGTATCTCGACTTGCGGCTCTTTCCCGTTGCAAAGGCAAAAAGCCGAGATGTCAATTATTTCAGCTTCGAGTTTCTTTATTCGTGTTTTTAGGTTCATCGGGCGTTCTGTTCCTCCATAAATTCTTCATAAGTTCGATATCGGCTGACGACGTGCTTATTTTGATGTGCCGCAAACTCTTCGCGTGAAAAGTCTGCTTTCGGCTCGATTATTACGAATTCGTATTTGTGAGCATCTTTGGCGAATTCCGCCCGCGTCAGCGGTTTGACAGCACGCCCGCAGTCCGGGCAGACGTTGTTCACGATGTCTTGGTTGGTTTCGTCGGTGGTGATGACGAACGTCGCAATATACGGCGTTCCGCACTGACAGAAACCGGAATCGCCTTTGCCGATCTGCATTTCATTTTCCATTTTTTTGATTCTGTTTTGAATGTTCATCTTCGATGACCTCCAATCTTTGTAAAATATCAAGCGTTTCAAAGTCTTTGCGGCTGCCTTCGATAATGATTTGCGCGGCGCGAACTTCGACCGACGGATTTTCACAATTTAGATTTCTCTCCAGCGTGTCAACCGCGCCCGCGTGAAGCGATTGCAGACGGACAATGTTTTGCTCGAACAGGACGCGCCGCGCCGCTCGAAACTCTGTTTGAAATTCGGCATCTTCCAAATATCTTCGCAGCGTCTTTTCGGATAGTCCGCAGCTTTTCGCCGCGTCGGTAATCGAAGCGGATGTGAGCAGCGCGGTTAAGGCTTTTTCTTTGTTGTTTTCTTTCGGCATCGGTCAATTTCGGACAATTTCGGACATTTCTTAAATTTGTTTCAAGTCAATTACAATTCGCGGGTTTGCTTTGTCATCAAACCGGAAAGCGTGAATCTCGATAATCTTTTTGTCATCGGCAAAGCAGATGCCCTTGAGCGCGTCCTGACTAATTTTCAATCGATTATCTAAATCACCGCGTCGAATCGGTCTAAACACTCTGAATGTAATAATCAAATCACCGTCGAGCAGCTTCGCGCCTTGTCGTTTGGCTAAAACTGCGATGTCGGCTTTGAAGCGTCTGCCAGCCGCCGACGTGATGCGCCGCCCGCGAAAGGTGGCGTAAAGGTGATTGACCGACGGCGGATAAGGCAGAATCAATTTAATTTCGTTCATCGCGTTTTTTTTAGTGGAGCCTTACCTTACCGTTCCCCAAAAAATCAAAGGATTACGCCGCGCCGCCGGAAGTCTGTAATTTCTTCGGCGGTCAGCGCGTCATACCTTTTGAACCGCTTCACGCCGCCGGGTTTCCGCTCGCAGACGGCAAACGGATACCCGTTTTCTTTAATGCTTTCCCGGTTCAGTTCAGCTATGGCTTTCTCAACTGCCGCGATTAACATTTCTTGTTTCATTTCTTCGATTTCCGTTTCGGTCGGTTTTGAAAGTAAATGCGAATAATCGCGCATTATGATTTCAAGTTGTTCGTCTTCGTCGGTTATGCCGTGTGCCGATAGTTTGTTAAGAATGATTCTCATTTTGTTTTCGTCAGTCATTTTGTTCATAGTTTCTCAATCTGTTCCCTGATCCAATCTTTTGTAACTTCGCAGACGGCTTGAAAGTTCGTTCCCGGTTCGCCGTCGTACATTATCGCGCTGCGCTCGACGACTTCGACGGTGAAAACTTCGAGCAGTGCGGTTGGTGCTTTTTCTTTATTATTTTCTTTCGGCATAATCTTCTTAAATTTGGTCAAATTCGGACAAAATCGGACATTCTCATTATTTCGGTGTGCGTTTTAAGCACGTTTTATTGTTCGAGCCTTGCCTTACCATTCCTTTTATATGCTCATAATTATATGCTCATAATCACGCTTCGCAGGTTTTCCGGCTGTGTGCATATTCTTTCGGCATCGGCTTCTGATTCGCCGTTATAAATGGCAATCGCTTTTCGTTCTTCAAAAAATAATTTGAAGCCGTTGAATAAAGAGTCATTATTCAAAACCAAATCAACTTTGGAATTATAAGCGTCATAAACTTCGTTTAATTCGTTTATTTCTTTTTGCTGGTTTATCAAATAATCCGCCAAATCATAGCCATTGGCTTTTTGTTCGTCTGTGGCGTGGTTTTCTATCAAAGCGGATGTTTTGACCGTCAAACCTTGCCTTGCCGCGTCAAGCGCGATGCCTTGCCAAAGGTCGAAGCCGTCCGCGTCCGGGTAAAGAATGATTTGCCGGTTATCGAGCCTTTGCAGCCGCGCCGCGTTGAGCCATTGCTTCGAGCCGGTCGCCAGCCATAGCTTTTCGGGAAAACAAAGGCTGGCGATAATTGCCGTTTTTTCAGCTTCGACAATCGCAGCCGGTTTGTTTGGATATTTCGGCAAAAGATGTTCACCGAAAAAGATTTGTTTGTAATTAAATTCTGCTTTCACCTTGCCTTGCTTCTTCAGTTTGGCAACCAGCGAACTCGTATCAAATTCGCCTTTGAGCCGTTTGCCCGTTTCCCGGTTGAATCTGATTAGCTTCGCCTTGCAAACGCGGTTCAATCGGTCAATCTGTGGAAAGCAGGTGTAATCTTCGCAGGTTCCGAAGAAATGCATTTTCAAAACGGCTTGTATTTCTTCGGAGCAGTCCGGGAAAAGGTCAAAAAGAAATTGCACAAAAGCGTTCCCGTCGTAATTCGATAATGTCGGTCTGAACATTTCAAACGGTATGAAGTCTGGCGAACTGATTACACTGACATCAATTGATGAGGTTTGCCGTTCGCTGCTGTTCGCAAAGCCGTAGTTCGACGCGCCGCGCTTTTTCCCTTTCGCGGTTTGTTCGCCGCGCTCCGTCCTGTCGGTTGGATTGTCTCTGAAAAACTCTTTCGCCGTGTAGCGATAGCCGCATTTTGACGAACGATTACAGACGCCGACGGATTCCGGCAAGTATTCGCCCGTGTCGGTATTGATAAAACGGGTGAACTGATTCCGGGCATTACACGCCGGGCAAGTGTGCCGTGATTTCGTTCCTTTGTATGTTTCGAGTTGAATCATAATAGGTCAAGAAAAAAGGTTTTATTTATCTTCACAACTTCACAACTTCACACTTTTTGCGGTTTTGTGAAGTTGTGAAGATTTCTAAAACTCTTTTTCTGTGCCTCCTTTATGAGTAATTACCACGCCGTTTCTCATCGTTTCGAGCAAAAAGCCGTGCGTTTGCAAGCGTTTAGCAAAATTATTGCGTCCGAGCGGCTTAAATCCGCAGTCAAGGTAATACGAACGATAATCCGCATAAGCAGATTTGAGCGATAAACCGACAATTGCAGGATGTTCATCTACAAAACAAGCTACGCTGTCAGATTCGCGCTTGTAGGTTTCAATCGTTTCATTAACAAGTTTGCTTTCCGTGAACTTCTCCGTTTTGAGCAGCCGTTTCAAGCCTTCAATAATCCAGTTGAAAACGCCTGGTAATTCTTTGCTGATTATTTTTTTCGCTAATGTTTTGTCCTGTTCATCGTCAGGAATGGTTACGCGAAAAGGAATGATTATCAAACGGCGAAAATAAGCGTGTTGCGGGTCAAAGTCCTTCGGCAATTCATTACAATTGAAAGCGAGCTTCGCATAATTTTCCATTTGAAATGAATTGCCGTATTTGAGCCGCGCCTGTATCGGTTCGTTAGAAACAAGATTCTTAAATTCGTCGCGTGTGCGTGTGGCGTTAATTTCCGAGCCGTAATTAAAAAGTTTGTGCGCGATTAAAGCCCGGTTATGTTCTTCAAGCAGGTTTGAGAGTGAAAAGTTTGCTGTATTTTCCTTGCCGAGCAGCGCATTGATTACATCAAAAACAACTGATTTGCCGTTGCCGCCGCTTCCATACGAAAGCAAAGCCTTCTCCATTTTTAAGCCTCTGGTAAAGACGTAACCGAAAAACTCCGCAAGAATATACTGCAATTCTTTTTCCGGTAAAACTCTATCGAGAAACGATTGAAATATCGGACAATCCGCCGATTCGTCATACTCAAACGGCAACTGGTAAGTTAAAAAATCCTTTGGCGAAAAATCTCTTAATCGTTGCGAGTCGTGCGAGATTTCAAAAGTGCCGTTTTGCAGATTGATTAAAACCTTATCGCCTTGCGGCTTGATCGGTTCAAAATAAGCGGAAGCGGGAAACTGTAAATATGATTTATTTTGAAATTCGTAATGCTGCGCTTCGAGCGATAACACGCCGAGCCTTGCTGCTACTTTTCAGAGAAAATGTTTAACTGTTTCGCGTGAAAATTCATTCCAGGATGCGCCGTTATAAGCGAATATAAAATCATCTTTCCGGGTAAGGTCAAGATTGTTTTCCTTAGCCTGTCTTAAAAGTTCATTGACGCAAATAACAATTAAATGTTTTTGTGGTAACGCGTCGCCGGGTTCTAATCCGGCGACGGCGTGAAAGTCAATTATCTTTTCAATGTTTCCTAAAATCGCGTTCAAGATTTCCGCGTGTGTAAGTATCTTTCCTTTGCCGATTGGTTTGGAAAATGTTTCAAATTCGGCGCGAATCGCATCGTCATCAATTGTTTTTGTTTTGGGTTGCGGTGTCATCGTTTCACCTCCAGCGCAAAGCGCGTCAGTTTTTCGCGCTTGTCGCGGTCGGCGTTGTCGGCGTGTGCCGCGTCGAGCCGTCCGTAGATGCCGACGCACTTCCGGCAGCCGCTAAACGCCTTTTGAATCGCGTCGGCGTAATCAGTCGCCGCGCCGCATCCGACGCACACGACAACCGGACTTTTCGCGGAAAAGTCCGGCAAGGTAAATGCGCGTCGTTCGGGAAGGCGCGAAAGTTTTGAGTTTTCGAGCAGTTCGCGCCGTGATCGGTCGCCGTCTGCATTGCTTTTGAATTGGAAGTTTGGTAATTTGTTCATAGTAAATTGTCCATCAGTTAATTTTTTATTTGAGCCGTAATCTTCTGCCGAGATTATGGCTTTTTCACTTTGCATTTTCGTTTTCTCCTTCATTCAAATAGGATTTGAGATTGTTCGCGCTCACGAGAACGCGCCGCCCGAATTTTCCCGCCTTCAACTTTCCGCGTTTAATTTCAAGCCGCACAAAGGCTTTACTCAAACTGCTTTGCGCCGATATTTCTTCAACCGAATACGCCATTTTATTTTGTGTAATAGTTGTTTGCATCATTTTGTTTTGCTCCATAACGCTTAAATTCATTCTATTTTGCTCCGTGTGTAATTTATTCTTGCATCAAGAATAGGCGTATGATAGCGTAGCTTACAGCTACTATGTCAAGGGTTTTTGGTAATACATAGTTTTTAACTTTTCAAGCAAAACATGTCTGATAATTATTACATCACTAAGTAATAATTATCTTACAAAATAAAGCGTGTAAGTATTACAAATTATATTTATGGTTAAGAAGAAAAAGGAAAAGAAAGTCTCGCCGCAGAAACAAAAATCAAGGGCAAAGTATAGCCAGCCAGACGAACTTAAGGAATTGATTCGTCAAGCTAATCTCGTTCCGATTGGCGAAATGACTCCTGATTTTGAACCTGAGCGAAGAATGGAAATAGAAAAATTGCGTAAAGAGAATAATGGTGAGCCGCCGGAATTTTCATCTTTTCAGTTCTTAACAAAAATAATCAACCATTTGCCCAAAGAGTTTTTAGAACATATAGAAAAACTTGCTTATGACTACGCCTTCCCTTTCGGCGAAAGTTTAGGTCATTACGACAGCTACAAAAAAGCCTTTGTAAAAGAATACATTAAGTATTGCAGTATGAGAGATTCAATGTATTGGCTTCTGCGGCGAATTGAAAGTGAAAGACAAGGAATGCGCGAGACAGAAACAAAACACGAACTAAAAGAAGGCAGCCTGACTTTTGAAGATTTCACTCTCGGAAATTGGGATGCTTTTCCAATACCTATAAGAACTGCTTTGAAAAGAAATGATGCCGGAAAACTTCATACCACGGGATTAGCCGCTTTAATCGGCACGTTTGATGATAGCCGTTTGCGAAGATGTGAAATTTGCCAGCATATCTATTGGGCAAAGCGCGAGGATTCTAAAACTTGTTCGCCGCCCTGTCTCAATATTCTGAATGTCCGTAATTCACGCGCTCGATCCGATGAAGAAAAAGCCGAACTAAAGATAAAGCGTGAAGCAAACAGCCAAAGAAACAAAAAACTTAAAGAAATTAGGAGAAAAAAATAATGCCGCTCTTTAAACGCCTGAATTCAAAATATTGGTGGATGAAGTTCACCTTTGACGGTCAACTTGTCCAGCAGTCAACAAAAGTTACCAACAAACGCGATGCGGCAACGATTGAAGCCGCTTTCCGGCACGAATTAGCTTTAGGTCGGATCGGTATCAAACCGAAGAAAGACGCGCCGACATTTGCCGATGCCGCGTCTGATTTTCTGCTTTGGGCGAAGGTCAATCACGCCGAACAGTCAACCGCCCGGCGCGAACGGTTCGCCGTTAATGTTTTAGCCGGTTTTTTCGGGAAAAAGAAAGTTGATCTGATCGAATCGAAGGACGTTGAAAAGTTCGTCGTTTGGCGAAGCGGAAACACATCGCAGAAAACCAAGACTTTCATCACGCGGGAAACCGTCAACGGCGAATTGATTACTTTTAGGACTTACGCAAAAGTGTAAAAGGTAGATAATCAACAGCATGTTAATTCTAAGAAAACCAACGCGCCTAGATTATTGTCAATACTTGTTGAGCAG
>JAYVKL010000316.1:0-21654 GCA_043768465.1 Pyrinomonadaceae bacterium | reverse complement strand
CGGAGCCAGATCAACGCCGCCGCTTTGCAGTTCCGCCTGCATCGAATTGGCATCGGCGACGGTTTTGAGGCGAAGTTTCTGCACTTTCGGCGCGCCGCCGAAATAGTCCGAGTTGGCGGCGAGTTCGACGATGTTCTGCGAGCTGTCAAAACTGACGAACTTGAACGCGCCCGAACCGATTGGGCTGGTCGCCTGCTGTTCGACGCTGCCTTCGGGAATGATCGGAATGGCGACGAGATTCGACAAAAGCTGGTTTTGCAAAGAGGCGCGGCTCAACGTGAAAACCACGGTTTTCGCGTCGGGCGTGGCAATCGAGAGAATATGCGGCACGGGTTTGTCGTCAACGGTATCGGAAAAAGCGGGTGCTTTGAAACCTTTACTTTTAAAAAGTTCGTCGAAAGTATATTTCACGTCCGCCGATGTAAATTCCTTGCCGTTATGAAATTTTACGTTGTCGAGCAGAACGAAAGTCACGACTTTGCCGTCTTCGGACGGCACAATTTCTTTGGCGAGTTCGCCGACGTATTCAAACCTTTCGTTCTTTTTAACCAGCGAATTAAACATCAGATTGCGAACGCGCTCGGCGGCGGCATCGGATTTCTCGGAAGTCAGAGTGTTGAAAGTCGAAAAAGGTTCGGACAGCGCAATCGTCACAAATCCGGCGTTTTTAGTGCGGCAGGCGATTGAAAAAATAAAAATAAAACTTAATGTAAATATGAATGCTTTAGACAAATTATTTATCCTCCAAAGTTGAAATTGATTTGTTGCCGAGGTTGACCGATTCGTTCGAGAGAGTTTGCAGCCGCGCCGCGTCAAACGGCGGCGGCTCGCTTAATAAAGATTTTAAATGCGCGATACGCCGCAGCGATTCGTCAATTCTCGTCTCGCTGAGTTCGCCGTTTTTGACGGCTTCGAGAACGGCTTTGAAACTTTCGACGATGGCTTCGGGAGCGGCGCAAATCGCCGTCATATCAACGCCCGCCGCCACCGCCATTTTACACGCTTCGCCGATGCCGTAATTTTTGACGATGGCTCCCATTTCCAAATCGTCGGTGATTATCAAACCTTCAAATTCCAATTCTTCGCGCAGCAGTTTGGTGACGATGTTGTAACTCAGCGAGGAAGGTAAAAGTTTGCCATTCTCATCGGTTTCCTGCAAGTCAAAGCGCGGGTAGCTGGCGTGAGCGACCATCACGGCGTGAACCTTTTTCGTCGGAATCAAACGGCGATACGGCAGCAAATCAACTTCGTAAAGCTCTTCGCGCGTCAGGTAAACAATCGGCAATTCTTCGTGCGAATCCACTTCGCTCGCGCCCAAACCGGGAAAATGTTTCAGACAGCCGAGGCAGCCGCCCGCCTGTAAATTTTCCAGATATTCGGTTGCGAACTCGACGACTTCGGCTTTCGATTTGCCGAACGAACGCGAGTATAAACCGTTAAAAGATTTGCCACGCGTTTCGTCTATCACGTCAACGACCGGCGCGAAATTCATATTGAAGCCAAGCAGCCGCACGATCTCCGCCGTTAAGTCGGCTTGAAATTTTACCTCTTCGAGGGTTTTCAGCGCAGACGGCGCGGGCATCGGTGAAATAATACGCCGCAGACGGTCAACCAGACCGCCTTCCTGATCGAGACTCAAAAGCGGCGCAACCGGCAAAATCTGACGAATATCGTCGAGCAATCGGCGCGTCTGTGCGGCTTCGCGGATGTTGCGGGCGAACAGACAAACGCCGCCGGGCGCGATGTCGCGCAGAAATTCTTTGGTGTCGGCGTTCAAAGCCACGTCGGGAATCCCGATAATAAAAAGCTGCCCGATTTTTTGTTCTATCGGCAGAGCGAGAAGTTTTTCCAGCATAAATAAGAAAACGAATTGATAAAAAGCTAAAGTAGTGGTTGAAGTGTCGGCTTGCTGACGGTTAAAGTTCAACCTTAAAAAATTTCAACACTCAAACCCCGATATTTCAAAGGATTTATAAATATTGAAAAGCCGCGTGCGCCGCATCTATTTCGTCTTTGTTCAAAGTTCAAACGCGGAACGCACTTTGTTCTTCCACAGAGCGAAGCGCGGTGGAAACACGCCGAGAGCGTGGACTTCGAACGAAGACCGAAGATAGTTCCAGAAAAAACTGTGGCTGCCAAACATCCAATCCGAACTCAGATTATTCTTTTTTGTAAATCCTCCAAAAAATCCTTCGCTTCTTTTTCGGAAAAAGAGTTGATGTTCAAATGGCGCAGTTCGTCAACGACGTTTTCGTTGGTAATGGCGAACAGCGAAAACTGCGCGGCGGCTCTGCCGCTCGAAGCGCGTCCGACGGCGGTTTCCAACGCGGCGGAATGCTTTTTCGTTTCGGCGAAAACCGCCATTTCGTATTGTTCGAGCTTGGTTAAAACGGTTTTCGCCCGCGCAATCGTCTGGGCGGGCAGTCCGGCGATCTGCGCGACGGCGATGCCGTAGGATTTCGACGCTTTGCCGCGTTTTAATTTATGCAGGAAAACGATGTCGCCGTCTTTTTCCGTCGCCAGAACCTGATAATTTTTTGCGCCGGGAAGATTTTCGGCGAGTTCCGTCAACTCGTGATAATGCGTCGCAAACAGCGTTTTCGCCGAATGTTCCGGCGAATTGTGCAGGTATTCGGCGACCGCCCAGGCGATAGAAAGTCCGTCGAAAGTCGAAGTTCCGCGCCCGATTTCGTCGAGCAAAATAAGGCTGCGCGGCGTGGCGTTGTGCAGAATCGCGGCGGTTTCGGTCATCTCGACCATAAAGGTCGAACGCCCCGAAGCCAAATCGTCCGAGGCTCCGACGCGCGTCCAAACTCGATCCAGAATCGGCAGACGCGCCGCCGTCGCCGGAACAAAAGAGCCGATTTGCGCGAGAATCTGGATCAAGGCGACCTGCCGCAGAATCGTGGATTTGCCGCCCATATTCGGACCCGTGATAATCAAAAGCCGGTCGGTCGAATTGTTCATCAGCAAATCGTTCGGCACGAAACTGTCGGGATTGAAAGTCTCGACCATCGGATGTCTGCCCGCCGTAATTTCGATTTCGTCGCCGTCGTGCAAAGTCGGCGCGACGTAATTGCGGCGGGCGGCAACTTCCGCCAGACTCGCCAGCGCGTCCAAAGTCGCCAGGGCGCGGGCGGTGGACTGCAAATTTTTCGTCTCCTGCTGAACTTCCAGGCGGATTTGCCGGAAAATTTCCGCTTCCAGTTCCTTAATTTTTTCATCCGCGCCGAGAACTTTCGTTTCCCATTCCTTCAATTCCGGCGTGGTGTAGCGTTCGGCGTTTGTCAAAGTCTGGCGGCGTTCGTAATCATCGGGAACTCGCGCCACGTTGCCTTTGGAAATTTCGATGAAATAACCGAAGACGTTGTTAAATCTGATTTTCAGATTGTGAATTCCGGTGCGCCGTTTTTCGCGTTCCTCAAACCCGGCAATCGTCTGTTTAGCGGAAGTCGAGACGGCTCGCAAATCGTCTAACTCGACGTTGTAGTTTTGCCGGATCGTGCCGCCGTCCGCGATATTAAGCGGCGGTTCGTCGGCGATTGACGTTTCGATTAAACGTCGCAAATCGGGAAGCTCAAAGATATTTTCCGCCAAAACTTGCAGCAACAAACTCTGCGCGTCTGATAACAAAGTATTGATAAATGGTGTTTTGGAAAGGGAACGATGGAGAGCGAGCAAATCTCTGGCGGAAGCCGTGCCGAGATTTAATCTGCCGACTAATCTTTCCAAATCGGCGACTTCTTTCAGCAGGAAACGGATTTTGTCGCGCAGAATCGTCTGCGTTAGTTCTCCGACTGCCGAAAGGCGCGTTTGAATTTCACTGCGTTTGATCGAAGGACGCAGCAGCCACGAACGCAGCAATCGCGCGCCCATTCCGGTGACGGTTTGGTCTATGACATTGAACAGCGTGTGTTTATTTTTCTCACTGCGCGATTCGACGATTTCGAGATTGCGGAGCGTCACCGCGTCCAGAATCATAAAATCGGTCGTTTCGTAATAACTGATTTCGGAGATATGTTCGGCGGAAGCCTTCTGCGTTTCCTGAGCGTAGCGCAAAACCGCGCCGGCTGACCGGCACGCTTCGGGCTTTCCTTCCAATCCGAAACCGCTCAAATCCTTAACGTTCAATTGTTTTTTCAAAAGATTCCCGCAGTCTTCGGTCTGAAAAAGCCAATCGTCCAAAGCGGTCAAAGCCGCCGAAAATTTGTTATCGTTCGGCGGCGCGATGGACACGACGTTGCTCAAATTCGAGAGATTTTGCTGGTTCGTGCCGAAGGTGTTTTCGATCAGTTTCCGCAAGGATTCGGGAAACAGAATTTCACGCGGCGCGCAGCTTTCCAAATCAGTGCAGACTTTCGTCCAGGCATCCGCGCCGCAAACTTCGGTGGCGGAAAATTCGCCGGTGGAGAGTTCCAGAAATGCGATGCCAAAGCTTTCGCCCGCGCCGCAAACCGCCGCTAAATAAACCGATTCTTTGGATTCGACGAGCTGCGAATCAACCGCCGTTCCCGGCGTGATGACGCGGACGACCTCGCGGCGGACGAGTTTGACATCTTTTCCGGCGGCTTCCGCCTGCTCGCAAATCGCCACGCGATAACCTTTTTTGACGAGTTTCGAGATGTATCCGGCGGCGGCGTGGTGCGGCACGCCGCACATCGGAACCGGATTTGCCGAATCTTTGTGCCGCGCCGTCAAAGTGATTTCGAGTTCGCGCGCCCCGATCACGGCATCTTCATTAAAAAGTTCGTAGAAATCTCCGAGCCGGAAAAAGAGGAGCGTTCCGGGATACTGTCTTTTGATTTCGAGATACTGCCGAAGCATCGGCGTGGCGTTTTGCATAAATTGTTTTGAGCAATGGAATTTTATCCTAAATCGGTGAAATTGTTAAAAGCCGAAAAATTGAAAGTCGTGCCGCTACAACTTTTAGAATTGATTTGTTAGAATGCATTTTTCCAGATTATTTTGCTACAATTGGCAACTGACTAAAATAACATAAACTTTTTTCAAACGATTAGAATCAAAAATCGGAATCTTTACCCGATTGGCGGAAACAAATTTGGAGCGATAAATTATGAATGCGAAGAAAATCACAGCGGTGTTTTGTGCCGTCATATTTTTACACTATTTTTCAACCGTCAATGCTTTCGGACAGGACAAAACCGTTTCGCCGCCGTCCGAAATCAAACCGATTCAGCCGCCGTCGAGCGTCGGCGACGACATCTCCGACAATCAATTTGCCGCGCCCAAACGCCCAAACGAAAAATATCGCATCGGTTTTCAGGACACGGTGGAAATTCAGGTTTTTCGCCATCCCGAACTTTCCCTGGTCGCCAACGTCAGCCCGGACGGGACGATTCTGATGCCGCGCATTGACAAACCGATTATCGCCGTTTGCAACACCGAAAGGGAATTGGGCGCAACCATCGGGACGCTTTATAAAACATATCTTCGCAACCCGTTCGTCACCGTGCGCGCCGTCGAGCAGCGTTCACAGCCGTTTGCCGTGATCGGTGCGGTTGAAAAACCGGGCAGCTTCTATCTGAATCGCCGCATCAGGCTGCTCGAACTGCTGGCTTTCGCCGGCGGTCCGAAAGTCGAAAAATCCGGCGCGAAAATTCAGGTGGCACGGGTCGGCAACGTCTCCGGCTGCGCGGAAAAAGACGGTTCGGCGGATGAAACGAACGAAGTGGTTTTTCTTTCTTACAAAGTAAATGACGTGATGACCGGCAAAGATAATCCGTGGATGGAACCGGGCGACATCGTCTCCCTGCTCGAAGCCGAACAAGCCTACGTCGTCGGCAACGTCGTCAAACCGACGAAAATTTCCTTAAAAGAGCCGGTCACTTTAACGCAGGCGATTGCCAGCGGCGGCGGACTCGCGCCGGAAGCGAGAACGAGCAAAGTGACGATTCAGAGGCAGGACGCGAACAGTGCGCTGAAGATCGAAACGGTATACGACTTAAAAGATATCCGTGATAAGAAAATCGCCGACCCGATTTTGCAGGCGAACGATATTGTCAATGTGCCGAAAGACGGCGTAAAATCATTTCGCAACGGACTTATCAAAGCGTTAAGCGGCGGAATTCCAAGCATCTTTTACCGCCTGTAAATTACTGTATGAAAGACACGAGAGAAATTGTTCAAAGGAAAATCGAGCCGGTGGAAATCGAACGTCCGTTTGAAACACCAATGCCCGCCGCCGGAACTTACGGCGCGTATCGAGACCTCGGTGCGCCGGAAGGCGGATTTCAGTTGGTCGCCTACTGGCGCATAATCCGCAAGCGGTTCTGGCTGGTTCTCGGCATCGCGGTTTTAATGACGACGCTGACGGCGATTTATATGGCGCGGAAGCCGAATATCTATCAGGCGCACGCCACCGTGCAGGTTGATCTGGAGCAAGCCAATCCCGATTTGGTGACGAGCGACCGCCGTTCGCCGATTTCCAATCAAGACCCTTCGTATTTCAACACGCAATTACAGCTTTTGACGAGCGAAAGCCTGCTGCGCCGCGTCATTAAAGAATTGAGTCTGGACAGCAACAAGGAGTTTCAGAAACTGAAAACCGAAGGATCGGTTTCGACCCTGCATTCGATGCTGAAAGCCGTCGGGCTGGCGAGCGACGCGCCTAAAAAAACCGACCGGGGAATTGACGAAGTTTCGGTTTCGGCGAATCCTTCGCTGGCGAGTTCCGAGGAAATCGCCGAAGCCGTTCGATTAGCTCCCTACGTTGACATTATCAAAAAGAATTTGAGCGTTGATCCGGTTCGTGAATCGCGGGCGACTTTTAAAGATACGCGGCTGATCGAAGTCGCGTTTCGCCACACCGACCCGGAATTCGCCGCTTTCGTGGTGAACGGCATCGGCGAAGTTTTCGCCAAGGCAAACCAGGAAAAACGCACCGGCACCAACGGCAAAACCAATGATTTTCTGCAAAACCGCATCGCTCAACTGCAATCGGAAATTAAAGCCGGTGAAAACAAATACTTTGAGCTGAACAAAGCGGCGGGAATTCTGAACAGCGGTGAAGATAAAACAATCGTTCTGAGCGGTCTCGATATTTTAAATAAACAACTGCTCGACGCGGAAAATGAACGGAAAAACGCCCAAGCCGAATACGAATCGGTCAACGGGTCGCCGGAGAGCGTCAACTCGCGCGCCGAAGAACTCGCCGGACGCTACACGACCGAACGCGAGAACAGCATTCGTGATTTAAAGAACGATACGGAAAAGAAAATCGCCGATCTGAACGCGATCAGAAACCGTTTGCTGGAAGAGTATCTGCCGGCGGCGCAGGAAGTCAAAGAAGTTGACACGCAAATCAAAGCTCTCGACGACAGTGTGAAAAAAGCGATTTCGACTAATCAGGAAGATTTGGCAAACTTTCGGAAACGTGTTTCCAAGGATTTATTAAACAACTTAAAAACCAAATACCTTTCGACCAAAGCCAAAGAAGATAAAATCAAATCGTCCTTCGACCAAAAATATAACGAGGCGCAGGGACAAAATCAATCGGGCGTGTCGTTGAGTCTGCTCAAACAGGACATCGCCACTAAAAAAGGTTTTTTAAAAGAGCTGAACGACCAGCAGCGCGGAAACGCTGTGATCGCGGCGGGAACCGGCAACAACATCGCCGTCGCCGAAATTGCGATTCCGCCGGACGCGCCGATTTCGCCGCGCCGCCTGACGACGGTTTTGGGCGCGTTGTTTCTCTCGACTTTGTTCGGAATGGGTCTGGCTTTGTTTTTAGAATATCTCGACGATACGATTCGCACGACCGAAGAAATCGAAAGCCTGCTCGGACTGCCCGCGCTGGCGGCTATTCCGCGCATTGATTCGCTGCCGAAACGTAAATTGCTGCTCGTCGGCTCCGGCGAAGACGGCGAGACGGCGGCGGCAAATCCGACTTCGGAACTGCTCATCCACAACGATTCGCGGTCTTCGCTGGCGGAAGCCTACCGGCAGTTGCGAACTTCGATTTTGCTTTCGACCGCCGGACACGCGCCCAAATCGCTTTTGATCACATCGAGTCTGCCGTCCGAAGGCAAGACGACGACGGCGATCAACACGGCGATCAGCCTGGCGCAGACGGGCGCGAAAGTTTTGATTATTGATGCCGATATGCGCCGCCCGCGTCTGCATTCGATTTTTAACATCAGCAACGCGGAAGGTTTGAGCACTCTTTTGTCGAGTCAACTGGAAGACAAAAATATAGATGATGCCGTCGAATATGATGAGGAAGCGCGTCTGCATCTGCTTTCTTCGGGACCGGTTCCGCCGAATCCGGCGGAGTTGATCGGTTCGGAGCAAATGGCGAATTTGCTGAAAAAACTTCAGAATAAGTTTACGCACGTCGTCGTTGATTCGCCGCCGATTGCGTCGTTCACCGACGGCGTTTTAATCGCCTCGATGGTTGACGGCGTGATTTTGGTCGTAAATTCCGGCAAAAGTTCGCGGCAGGTCGTCCGCCGTTCGCGCCAACTGCTGATGGACATCGGCGCGAAAATTTTCGGAGTCGTTCTCAACAACGTCAATCTGCGGTCGTCGGATAATTACTATTATTATCAAAGCTATTATCACCGCGATAATTACCGCAGCGACGACGAATAAATTAAAATAAAAAATCGGAAAAATAAAGTAACACGAATGACGGCGATGCCAACATCGCCCGAATATCCTTTTTATTTATGAGCGAACAAATAAAAGTTTTAGTGACGGGCGCGGGCGGCTTCATCGGAAGTCACCTGGTTAAATACCTGAAAGAGAAAGATTTTTGGGTGCGCGGCGTAGACCTCAAACATCCCGAATTTGCCGAAACCGGTGCCGACGAATTTGAAATCCTGGATTTGCGCCGCTGGGACAATTGTCTTCAGGCGACGCGCGGAGTAACGGAAGTTTACGCCCTCGCCGCCGATATGGGCGGAATGGGATTTATTTCAAACCATCACGCGCAAATTTTATATAACAATTCGCTGATCAATCTGCACACGCTCGAAGCCGCTCGAACCAACGGTGTCGAGCGTTATCTCTACACGAGTTCGGCGTGTATTTACCCGGAGTATTTGCAGGAAAACGTCAATGTTACGCCGCTCAGAGAGGAAGACGCTTACCCGGCGATGCCGCAGGATGCCTACGGCTGGGAAAAGCTCGTCTCCGAAATTCTCTGCTCGCACTATCGCAGCGATTACGGCATCGAAACGCGAACGGTGCGGTTTCACAACATTTTCGGCGAAAAGGGAACGTGGAAAGGCGGGCGCGAAAAAGCACCGGCGGCGATGTGCCGCAAAATCGCCAACGCCAAGCTGACGGGCAATACGGAAATCGAAATCTGGGGCGACGGCGAGCAGACGCGCTCGTTCTGCTACATCGAAGATTGCGTCGAAGGGCTTTACCGTTTGATGCGTTCGGATTTTCACGAGCCGCTCAATCTCGGACAGGATCGGATGGTTTCAATCAACCAACTCGCCGACCTGATCGCCGAAATCGCCGGTGTCAAAATCACGAAAAAACACATCGAAGGACCGCAGGGCGTGCGCGGACGCAATTCAAACAACGACAAACTGCGCGAAGTTCTCAAATGGGAACCGCAAATTTCACTCGAAGACGGTTTACGGACGACTTATCGCTGGATTGAAAAACAGGTCGAAAGTCAGATTATCGAAAATCGAGAACTCGCCAAAATTGCCCGTAAATAATGAGCCGGAAAATCATTAAAGTCGTGTTGGTGATTCCCGTCTACAACCGGCGCGAAACGACTTTGCAAGCCCTTCGGAGTTTGAGGCGCATTGACGCGGCGAATCTTCAGGTTCACGTGATCGTCGTTGACGACGGTTCGACCGACGGAACAGGCGACGCGATCAGACGGGCTTTTCCCGAAGTTCAAATCGTTCAAGGCGACGGAACGCTTCATTACGCCGCCGGAACCAATCGCGGAATCTCCGCCGCACTCGCCAAAAATCCCGATTACATCGTGACGATGAACGACGACGCGATTTATCACGAACAGTTTTTACAAAGGCTTCTGAAAACCGCCGAGACCAATCCGCGTTCGGTAGTCGGCGCACTGTTGCTGTTATGGGACGAGCCGCACCGGGTTTTTCAAATCGCTTTTGAATGGAAAACCTTCAAGGGCGGCTGGCAGCAGTCCGAAGATTTGACCGCGTTCGATGTTCCGCAAAAAGCGTTTGCCGTCGAAGGAATGGCGGGAAACTGCGTTTTGTTTCCGGCGCAGGCGATTCGGGAATGCGGTTTAATGGACGAGCAGAAATTTCCGCACGGCTGGGGCGATATGCAATACGTCGTGCGAATGAAAAAAATGGGCTGGAAACTTTTGATCGAGCCGAAATCCTATGTCTGGTGCGAACCGAATACTTATCCGAAACCGCTGCATCATTTGCCGTTCACGGAAATACTGCGCGTGTTGTTTCGCAATCGCCGCCATCCGTCCAATCTGCAAAGGCAATTTATCGCCCGCTGGGAATCGGCACCGACCAAACCGCAGGCGGTAATCGGTTTTCTGATTTATTTGTTTGACCTTTCCAGCAAAACCCTTCGCTATTCAGTTAAAAAATAAAACCGAATCTTCAGATTTTTTCGGCGACGACCAGCAGATTTTTGCCGATTGGCGGCGGGAGCAGCTTTTCCAGCGGTTTCGCCAAAGGCACGACGAACTTGTCGTAAAGCCGAACCGCGCCGCTTTCCATCGTGGTTGATTTCAAAAGGCGATATTTGAACAGCCATGGCAGAATGCCGGACACGTCGAAGTATTTTGAAAGCACCAGCCGAAAACCGGCGTTCCGACATTTCTCATCTAATTCTTTTTTTCGATACCGCCGAAAATGCCCGATATGTCGGTCGAATTCGCTGAAGAGGGTCGGCAGTGCCGGAACGAATACAAAAACCCGCCCGTTTTTCCGCAATGTTCGGTGAACCGTTTTTAGTTCGAGTTGATCGTTTTCGATGTGTTCTAAAACATTGATGTAAATTATCGAATCCGGCGATTGTTCGGTTTCAATGCGTTCGGCGACTTCGGCGAAAATGTTCGGGAAAATTTTTATGTCCGTCGAGAATCTTCTGTTCTGCAAGTTCGTCCGCAAAGTTTCGACCATCGCGGAAGGTTCGACGAGCGAAAGCGTGGCGGGCGCGTTTTCCAGCAAAAGTTCGGAAAACGAGCCGGTGCCGGCTCCGACTTCGACCAGATTTGCGCCCAGAAATGGCTTCATAATCCCCAGAATCCAACGGTGGTAATTAACGGCAAAGTCCATCGCTTCGAGGTCTTTGCCGACGTATTCGACCTTATTGTTCATTGTATGGTTTTAGTGCCGCCGGTCGGATGGCGGGAATTTGCGGCAGATTGACGAACGACTCGCGGCGACTGCAAAAAAGATTGAAACGGAAAATATAAAAAAGCGCGGCAACGCCGTCTCGATAGGTGATTTTTTTTCCTTCTTCGTAAGTTCTGCCGTAATAACTGATCGGAACTTCGTAGAAAGCGCATTTCAATTTAGCGACTTTCGCCGTCACTTCGATCTCGAAACCGAAGCCGGAAGAAGTGATTATCAAGTTGCGGATAATCTCGCCGCGAAAGGCTTTGTAACAGGTTTCGACATCGGTCATATTCAGATTAGTCAGCAGATTCGAGATAAAAGTCAGTCCTTTATTTGCCAGGTAATGATAAAAATACAAAACTCTGGCGGCGCGTTTAACCATAAAACGCGAGCCGTAAACGACATCGGCGTAGCCCTGTAGAATCGGGGCGATGACTTCCGGGATGTCCGCCGGATCGTATTCGAGATCGGCATCCTGAACGATGACAACCGCGCCGCGCGTCAGAGCGAAGCCGGTTCGCAGAGCGGCGGTTTTTCCGCCGTTGCGCGGCTGCCGGACATATTTGATGATTTCGCTGGCTTCGACCAATGCTTGACAAATCGCCGCTGTCCGGTCGGTCGAGCAGTCGTCAATAATGATGATTTCGAGCAGATGCGGTATCGGCAGAAGGGCTTCGATGACCTGCGAAAGCGTGCGCTCTTCGTTGAAAACCGGAATGACCACCGACAGACAGTTCGGATATTCTTCTATTTGAAATTTTCTCATGATTCTGAAAACCGACGAAATTTAGCGGTGTCGAAACAGCCTGATCCGATTGTTTTGAAAGAAAAGGCTGAGTTTCAAACCATTTGCCGGGAATCGGTAAAATTCGCGCTGTCGTCGCCCCAAACCAAAATTACTTTTATTTTATTATTGTTCAAATTAAGTATGGAATTCAACTTAACAAACTTCCAGGCAATGCGTTCTTTCGGATCGTAACGGCAGACAGGCGATAAAAATCAAAAGCAGATACAATCCGCCGGAGCGAGTATTGATTAATGAAAAAAAACTCATAGTCCCGCAGAAGCGATTTGATAAGGCGGTTTAGATGCTTGTCCGCTCAATTATGCCGCGGCTGTCGGTTTAATTGTAAAATTCCGAACGGCACCGGCGAAACGGTCTTTAACGGACGACAATTTCGGGGAGAGCCGAGCGAAACTGCCGTCCGTTAATATGACATCGGAAAAGAATGCGGTTATAATCTGTAAATTAAACTGAAAGTATTTAACAAAATCGTCTTAAAAACATTGACTCGCCGAATCGCTGACTGTCTTGAGTTTTAATAAAAATCAAAATCCTTCAAAATATCAACCGAAACAAATTCTATACGTCTGGAATTATGTGGAATGGGGCGGAGTTCAGCTTTACTTTCTCGGCTTGATGCGCGGCGCGGCTCAAAATTACTTTGTCAAAGCGGTTCTGCCGAGCGGTTCGGGTCAAAAAATTCTCAATTATTTGGCGGAGAATAATATCGAATATGACTTTTACGAAGGCAGTCTGGACGCGGCGGAAGCGGGCAGTCTGCGCCGAAAAATCGCGCGCCGCCGGAACGATTGGCGGACTAATTTTTCGCTGGCACGATATTTTTCCAAAATAGATTTGAGAAATTCGATTGTGCAGATTGATGTCGCGCCGTGGTCGGGCTTTTTCCTGCTGCTTTATCTGGTATCGAGAACGGATGTGTTCGTTACTTTTCACACCTGTCTGCCGGAATTTTCGTTTGCCAGAAAATCTTTGCTGAAGTTGAAATTCGCCGTTCTAACAACTTGCAGGCGGTTTCATCTGGTCGCCTCTAATCTCGATGTCAAAAAAAGCCTCCGCCCGTTTATCAGTCAAGAGCGGTTTCAAACTGTGGAAGTGGTTTATTCGAGCGTCAATTTTGAAGAAATCGGTAAGATGCTGGCGGAAAATAAACCGCGCACCGAAATCGCCGAAGAATACGGTTTGCCGGCTGAAAAAATTTGGATTTGCGATGTCGCGCAGTTTATCGAGCGAAAAGGCTGCTGGGTTTTTTTGGAGGCGGTGAAAATTCTCCAGGGGCAGAGAGACGATTTGTGTTTTTTGTGGCTCGGAACTTCTGTTCTGGAAAAAGAAATTCTTGAAAAAATCGGCGGCTATGAGGTCGAAAAAAACTTCAGGTATTTCTCGTCGGAGGAGATCGGCGCAGCGCGCGGCGATTTGCTGACGCTTTGGAACGCGACGGACATTTTTGTTCTGCCGAGTTTTCAGGAAGGACTGCCGATGTCGCTGGTCGAAGCGATGGCTCTGGGAAAACCCTGTATCGCGTCGGATATTAACGCGATTCCCGAAGCCGTCAAACATCTCGAAACGGGATTGCTCGTCAATACCGGAGACGCGCCCGCCTTGGCGAGAGCCATCGGCGAATTAGCGGACAACGCGAAACTGCGGGAAACTTTGGGGGAAAATGCCCGAAAACTGGTTTTTGAAAAGTTTGAAGAAAAGATTACGAGCCGGAAAATGCTTCGATTATATGAAAATGCCGGGTGACGATTTTCTGAAAAATCCCGCGCAAAGGCGATGCAGCGAAACAGCTTATTAAAAAATGTCATTTTCGGATTTCTGTCGTGGTTTCTGCCGCTCGGCTTGAGTTTTGTCGCCACGCCTTTGATCGTGCGCGGCTTGGGAGTAGAAAATTTCGGCGTTTACACGCTGGTTCTGGGATTTGTCAGTTATTCTTTCACGTTCAACGTCGGACGGGCGATTCTCAAATACGTCTCGGAATTTCAGGCTAACCGGCAAACCGAAAAAATAGGCGAAGTGATTTCCGCGACGCTCTTGCTCAACCTGTTCGTCGGCGGAACCGGAATGACGCTGCTGATTTTCATCGCCCGGTGGCTGGTCGCCGATATTTTAAAAATAGACGCGGGTTTCCAGGACGAAGCCGTCACGGGTTTTTATATCGCCGCCGTCATAATTTTTATGACGATGCTCAACCAATCTTTCAGTGCCGTCGTGCAAGCCGTCCATCGCTTCGACATTTATTCCTACATCACCGTCAGCACCAGTTCCATTCTCGCGGGCGGCAATATCCTTTTGATCCAACTGCACCCGCAGATCGCAGTGTTGCTGCTTTGGAATTTGGGATTACTGGTTTTAAGCAACCTGGTTTTTTATTTTTACGGGCGGCGTTTACTCCCGGACTTTAAATTGACGTTTGGATTTCCCAAAGAAATTTTATGGCTGGTGTTGAAATACAGCCTCGCGGTCAGCGTCTCGCAATTGCTCGGAAACCTGCTGTTGCTCTTCGAGCGCAGTTGGATTGCCAGTCGGCTCGGAACCGAAGCCGTGACGTATTATGTGATTTCCCTGAATCTCGGAATTTACATCCACGCGTTTATCACCAGCAGCACCCTGGCACTGTTCCCGCTTGCCAGCGCAGTTCGGTCGCTCGGCGAGACGGCGAAACTTTTGACGATTTACACCAAGGCGACAAAAATCGTTTTCGCCCTCGCCGCTTTCCTGTGTCTGACTCTGATCAGCGGCAGAGTTTACATTCTGCATTTGTGGCTCGGCGATGATTTCGTGCGTAATTCTTCGGCGACTCTGATCACGCACGCCCTGACTTTCGGTTTGCTGGCGGTCGTGGTTATTTCCTTCCAAATTATCGAAGGTGCCGGTTTGCCGGGCGTGGGAACGATAATTACGCTCGGCTGGCTGATTTTAAGCGTTCCGCTGATGGTTTTTCTCATCAACGATTACGGGATTTTCGGAGTCGGAGCCGCACGTCTGATCGGAGCGATGGTTTTTATACCCGGCGTTTTATACATCGAGAAAAAAGTTTTCGGTCGGGTTCAGTGGCGGTTCTGGCTGAAGACTCTGCCGGTTATCGGCATCGCCTGCCTGGTCGCGGCGGTCGTCGAAGTTTTGATGTTCCAACGTCTGCCGATTTCCTTCGTGAATCTGTTGAGCGGTGCCGGTCTCGGCGGAACAGTTTTCGGTTTGACGCTGCTGCTCACCGGATTTCTGTCGCGGAACGAAAAGCAATGGGCGGTTAATTTAATAAACAGTCGAATTTTCAAAATCAATCGAATCGGATGAAGTTGCGATGCTTCGGCTGACCCGGCAAAAATCCCGGAACATTTCCGGCGAACATTTTATCCGTGATAACATCGGTGTTCAGGCTTGGATAAAACAGACGGAACAGGCAAAACGGAAATAACGGAAAAAAATAATCATATGTGAAGGTGGTCATTTTGTGCGGCGGGCAGGGAACGCGGCTTCGGGAAGAAACTAGCGTCAGACCGAAACCGCTGGTGGAAATCGGTTCGCAACCGATGGACGCTTTTTTGAAAGTAAAATCTCGAATTCATTTCGCAACTGTTGAAATATTTGGGTTAAAGCGTTTACGTCATAAGTTAAAGCGTTAAACTAGGAGTCGGCATCTCGACGCTTAAATCTTTTGGACAGGTTTAACTAAATGACGGAAAATAACGATAAATTCTGGAATGACCGGGCGGTTTTAGTATGGAGCGCAACCGGAATGACCGGGCGATTTTAGTATGGAGCGCAACCGGTCTGCCCGGCAGTTGGCTGACGCGATTGCCGATGGAAAAAAGCGCGGCGGATTTTGGACTGGCAGCCGAATTACACGCCGACGGAAGGTTCGGGAAAAAACCATCGCCTGGAATCGGGATTTGATGCTGAAGGGTGACTAAAAAATTGCAAATGAACGGCGATTTCACGGGCGAAAAAATCCTGGTGACGGGCGGCACCGGCTTTTTAGGGGGAGCCGTGCTGGACGAACTGATTTTGCGGGGCGCACAACCGTTCGCGGCGGCGCGCAAACCGCCGCCCGAGTTTCTCGAAAAATACCGCGATAAAATCGTTCCGATAGCGATTGATTTGCTCGATCAGCCGGGTTTGAGACAAGTTTTGAAAACACTGCAACCGGATAAAATCGTTCACCTGGCGGGCGTTTCCGGCAGAAAAACCAACGGGAACGACAGTTTGGAGAAAATCAACTTTGAAGCGGCGGCGCGGCTGCTCGAACTGGCACACGAAACGCGGGTGGAAAGAATTATCATCATCGGAACGGCTGACGAATACGGTTTTCAGACGGCTCCGCTGAGCGAGAGGCTGCCGACCGAGCCGGTTTCGGATTACGCGGTTTCAAAAAATAAAGCCGTCAAATACGCGCTCGCCCTGCACGAAAAATACCGTTTGCCGGTGGTGATTCTGCGCCCGTTTACGGTTTACGGAAGCGGGCAGCCGCCTTCGATGTTCGTCTCCCAAGCCGTCGAATGCGCCGTCAAAAATGTGGTTTTCGAGATGTCGAAAGGCATTCAAAAGCGTGATTTGGTTTTTGTGACGGACTTTGCAGATGCTATGATGAGAGCGTTAAAGACGGAAAACATTGAAGGCGAGATATTTAATGTCGGCAGCGGAGAGGCAATCGCGCTGCGGGATTTGGCGGAAAAAATCTGGAACCTCGCGGGTGCCGATCTCGACCGGCTGAAAATCGGGGCGCGGCAAACCAACCGAAACGAACTGCACGACACGCGGGCGGACATTTCCAAAATTAAAAAGACAATGGGCTGGAAACCGGAAATATCTATTGATGAAGGGCTAAAAAATGTCATCGAGAGTAGAAGAACAGTAGAACACAATAAAAAATAGTATAAAAAAGGAAAGAACAGGAAAAAACAAAAGTTCAATGAAAGATAAATTTCAATTGGTAGATCGAGTAAGTTTCATAAAAAAGATGTGCGAAGGAAAGAAGGTTCTGCATCTCGGTTGCACGAATTATCCGTTCACCGTAGATTCGATCAAACGCGACGCGCTGCTGCACTTTGAACTGAAAAAAGTCGCCGAAAAACTTTACGGATTCGATTTCGACCGTGCCGGATTGGATATTCTGGAAAAAGCCGGTGAAGAGAATTTATACCTCGCCGATTTGGAAAAGCTCGATGAACTCGAACTGGATGAAACCTTCGATGTCATAGTGGCGGGCGAGATGATCGAACACCTGTCGAATCCGGGGCTTTTTCTGCGCGGCATTAAGCGTTTTATGAACGCGGAAACGAATCTGGTGATTACGACCATCAACGCCTACAGCGGAATGAGATTTTTTATCTACGGTCTGCGCGGCAGAGGCGGAGTCCGCGAGCCGGTTCACCCCGATCACGTCGCCTACTATTCCTACAAAACTTTAAGTCTGGTGATTGACCGGGAAAACCTGGCGATTAAAGATTTTTTCTTTTACGATCTGGGACCGGAACATCGGCATCATCACTGGGTTTATAATTTTCTCAACGATGTCAGCGTCAAAGTTTCGCCGGGTTTGAGCGACGGGGTAATCGCCGTTTGCGGAATCGGAAAAGATTAAATAACTTGACGGATATGAACAATTTAAAAGCCCATCCGAATCTGTTGCCGAACCGGGAGGCGGCTCTTTTGCTGCCGCTGGCGACCATCGCGGGCATCCTGCTGGTCGGCGGCTGGTCTTTGATTTATTTGACGGACGACGCTGCCAACCCGTTCAGCGATATGTATCTGATGCCGTGGGTTTTGCTGCTCGGCGGCGTGATCGCCGCGCCGAACATCTACCTGATTTACAAAAAGAAGTTCCACCTTTTTCATCCGCTCTGTTTCGCGGCGTGGTCATATTTTATACCAGGATTTTTTATCGGCGGGCTGCTGCTGGCGAGCAATGTGTCGCAGCCTTTTTATCTGACCTATGTTGACGACGAGCGTTACAATCTGCCGCTGACGCTTTTTTACATCGCCCTCGGTTACGCCGGTTTGAGCATCGGTTTTTTCCTGCCGTTCGTCAAAAAAGCGGGCGCAAATATCAGCCGGCGGCTGCCCGCCTGGGAATGGCGAGCCGACCGGCTGCTGATTCCCGGATTGATTCTGCTGACCATCGGCTGGGCAAACAACATCATCGCGTTCGGCTTCGGGATTTTGGGTTTTCAGCGGGTTGGCGAAATCGGGCAGTATGACGGGTTGTTATTTCTTTTGACGCTTTTTTGGGCGCAGGGCAGTTTCATTTTGTGGATGAGCGTTTTCAGAACCAAACATCTGGATTTCAGACATTATGTGGTTATCGGTCTGCTGCTGGCGACTTCGCTTGCCAAAGCGGCTTTTCAGGGTAATCGGGGAAGTCTGGTCGCAATTTTTTTCCTGGTGGCGTGCGCTTTTGTTTTTTCGGTCGAGCGGCTGCAATTTAAACACCGCGTTTACGGCGGGCTGATCCTGGCGGCGGCGATCATCGGGGGAATGATTTACGGGACGACTTTTCGCGCGGTCAAACAATCCGAAGCCCAGGTCGGTGCCGATGAATACATCGGCAACATTTTCACCACGTTCGATAAATTATCGAGTCAGGATTTAACGCAGAATTTGGGCGAAGGTTTTGCCGCTTTAGGCGAACGCCTCGAAGCGGTCAGTTCGGTGGCGGTCGTGGTTTCCAATTATGAAAAGCTCGAACCCTACGAAGAGAGTTACGGCATCAAGGACAACATCTGGAATGACAGTTTATACTTTTTTATTCCGCGCCCGCTCTGGAAAGATAAACCGGTCGGGTCGAGTCCGCGCGAATACTCGGATTTGTATTTTCACTACGGCGATAATTCCTTTATTATCACGCCGATGGGCGACCTTCTGCGAAACTTCGGACCCGCTGGTGTGCTGCTCGGCATGATAATTTTAGGAGCCGGATTAAGTTTGATTTACAGCAGTTTGATCGAAAATCAAGCGTTTTCTTTCTGGCGCACGACGCTCTACTATATTTTGCTGACGGCGGTTTCATATGAAGGGTTTTACGGGACTCTGTTTCCGAATATGATTCGCTACGGTCTCCTCGCAATGGTCGGTATATTTTTTATAAACTTTGCCCAGAAGTGGAAACGGACGGTGTAGCGGCGGGTCACCGAGAAATCAAATTCGAGGTTGCCGATTGAGGCGGTCAAAACACCGGAACGCCGCCGGTTTTAAGGATTTTCACGGCAGGCTGAAACACGGAAATTAACACGAATGGAAATCACGGTTTTTACCAACGGCTGCTTCGACATCATCCATCCCGGACACGTTGATTTGCTGCGCCGCGCCCGCGCCTTCGGCACGAAGTTGATCGTCGGGATCAACAGCGATTCGTCCGTCAGACGGATTAAAGGCGAGCCGCGACCGTTTTTTTCGCAGGCGGAACGCGCCGCTATTCTGGAGGGTTTAAGGTCGGTTGACGAGGTGCTGGTGTTCGACGAGCCGACCCCGGAAAATTTGATTAAAAAGATAAAACCCGCAGTGCTGGTGAAAGGCGGCGATTGGCAAATGCACGAAATCATCGGCGCGGATTTCGTGCGGGCGCACGGCGGAAAAGTTTACTCGCTGCCGCTTAAAGACGGATTTTCTTCAAGCGGCATCGTCGAAAAAATTCGCCGCGCGGAAACAGAAAAATTTCAGAAAAGAGGGAAAACAGGGAAAACAGAAAAATCCACCGCCGACAGTTTCGGAGAATTAACGGGACAATCTCTGGAAGATCACGCCGACCTTTTTCAAAGAATTTTAAACGGCGCGGTTCCGAACATCGAACGCTGCGCCGAACTGATTTTCGAGACATTTGAAAACGGCGGCAAAGTTCTGATATGCGGCAACGGCGGCAGTGCGGCGGACGCGCAGCACCTCGCGGCGGAGTTCGTCGGACGTTTTGAAACCGAAAGAAAGGCTTTGGCGGCAATCGCTCTGACGACCGACACTTCCGCCCTGACCGCTCTGGCGAACGATTATAATTTCGAGCGCGTATTTTCCAGACAAGTCGAAGCCCTCGCCCGTCCGGGTGATTTGTTGATCGCCATCAGCACCAGCGGAAATTCGCCGAACGTTACGGCGGCGGTGTTGGCGGCGCGGCAAAACGGCTGCCGTTCGCTCGGAATGACCGGCGCGAACGGCAAAAAACTCGCTTCCCTGTGCGACGAATGCCTTTTGATTCCGGCGGAAAGAACCGCCCGCATCCAGGAGGCGCACATCACGATTGCCCATATCTGGTGCGAAATCATTGACGCAAAAATCAAAAATCAAACTTGAATCACAGATAAATTTATATGTTCGAGCCGGAATTTTACCAAAAATTCTCTAACCTGGATGTCTTAGTCGTCGGCGACGTAATGCTCGACCGGTATTGGTGGGGCAGCGTCAACCGCATCTCGCCGGAGGCTCCGGTGCCGGTCGTCAATCTGAACAACACCAGTTTAGCGGCGGGCGGAGCGGCAAACGTCGCGGCGAACGTCGCCGGACTCGGTGCCGAATCGTATCTCGTTGGCGTGATCGGCGAAGACGCGGAAGGCGATTTGTTTCCCGGTGTGCTGGCGGAGAAAAAAATCTCCGCCGATTATCTGGTGCGGCTGCCGCAGCGCGGAACCACCGTCAAAACCCGCGTCGTCGCGCACAGTCAGCAGATCGTGCGGGTTGACCAGGAAACCAAATTCGCTCTCAGCGAATCGGAAGAAGCGTTGGTCTGGGAAAAAATCGAAGAACTGGCGGAGCGCGTGCAAATTATCATCGTGTCCGATTACGGCAAGGGCGTGGTTTCGGAAAATATTCTGGCGCGTCTGATCAAAGCGGCGAAGGGCGCGAACAAAATGGTGATGGTTGACCCGAAAGGGAAAAATTATCTCAAATATCGCGGCGCGACCGTTTTAACGCCGAATCGCTACGAGGTCGCCGAAGTTTATCAACTGGAAGATTTCGAGCAGACGACCATCGAACGAGCCGGGCGGAAAATGATTGACGATTTTGATCTGGACGCGATTCTGATTACTCAGGGCGAAGCCGGAATGACGCTGTTCGAGAAAAACGATCCGCCGCAGCATTTGTCGGTCACGGCGCGGAACGTCTATGACGTAACCGGCGCGGGCGACACGGTGATCGCTTGTCTGGCGACCGCCGCCGGAGTCGGCGCTGACATCCCGACAGCCGCGAAATTTGCCAATATCGCCGCCGGATTAGTCGTCGAACAAGTCGGAACCACCGCGATAACCTTAAAAATGCTCGAAAATGCGCGGCAGGACAACGACTGATTTGAATTTGTCCGTGCAAATTATTCAGAAGCTATGCAGTCGGTGATTTTCAGCCCGATTGATCGGGCTTTTCGCCTTTTGCGGCAGTTAGCCGAGCGACCTAACCGCGTGGCAAAGCAGCGCGGCTAAAATTAAAATCGCGTCGGGTAATTTATTAGGACTTTCGCTTAGAAATGTCTAAGTTGTTGAAATATAAGAACTTATACTAAACAAGGCTTTTTAGCTAACAGCTTTAGATTCAAGTAGTTACATA
>JAYVKL010000315.1:0-3956 GCA_043768465.1 Pyrinomonadaceae bacterium | reverse complement strand
TGTTTGAAAACTCATAAAGGTTTCAGACGACGCAACATTATTCGCGTCATCGCTATCTGAATCATTGTTTCGCTGGTTCTTGTAAATCGCTCATAATCTTTCGATAATCGCCGATGATTATTCAGCCACGCGAAAGTGCGCTCAACTATCCAGCGTTTCGGCAAAACCACGAATCCTTTTATATCATCAGAACGTAAGACGACCTCCAAACGACAGCGAAAGCTTGCCTTGACCCATTCGATAACCGCACCGCGATAGCCGCCGTCAACCCGGATTTTCCGTAATTTCTTGCGGTGAACACCAAAGATTCGCCGCAGTTTCTTCAATCCGTCGCGGTCTTGGACAGAGGCGGTCGTCACCACGACCGCCTCTGTCCAAGCCGAGCGTGTCAACCAGGATGTGCCGTTTTCTGCCCTGAATCTTCTTACCCGCGTCAAACCCGCGCGAAGACGGAATACTCGTCGTTTTCACTGATTGTCAATCAACACTACCGGCTGTCGGATGTTTGTGCCGCTGCCTTTTCTGTCGCCGCCGAGAGCGCAAAGTTTCGTGTATTCGATACCAGATGCCGTCCTTTTGCCAACGCGCAAAGTAATAATAAACCGTCTGCCACTTTCCATAATCGGTCGGCAGAAATCGCCATTGACAGCCGGTAAAGACAAGATACAACACGCCGTTGACAATTTGCCGAAACTCAACCCGGCGCGGTCTGCCGGTTTGTTTAGGTGCAGGAAAGAAATCTTTGATATGGTTTCACTGACTATCAGTTAAATCAGAAGGATAAATTTTGTTCACAACTAACTTTACCCAAACCGATAAACCGATAGTCAAATCATCCTTTATTTTAAGTTTTCAAACAGCTTCTTAGCGATCTTTGCGTCTTTGCGTGAACTATTTTCTCACGCAAAAGCAAACAGGCTGCCAAGAAAGAGTTAAGAGATCTTCAGTGAACATTTTTGATGGAAAACACCAGCGACCAAAAATTAAAATCCTATTTTCTCGGCACGCTCGCCGTCGAAGAAGCCGAGCGTTTGGAAGAACAATGCGCGGCGAACGCGGAACTGACCGAGCAAGCGCAGATCGTTGAACCGGAACTCGCGGACGATTACCTGCGCGGCAACCTATCCGCCGACGAACGCCGTTTGTTTGCAGAAAATTATTTGATAACCGAAGCGCGTCGAGAAAAACTGCGTTTGGCAGGAAGTTTATGGAAAGTCGCCAATGAAAACCAATTAACCGATGAGAAATCCGCGCCGTCGTTTTGGGAAACACTCTTTGCCAATTATCGAACTTTAACCTTCGGCGGAGTAGCGGCGGTTATCTTCGGCGCGTTCGGGTTTCTCTGGTTAAACCCGAACAAAAATCCTGCAATCGTCCGGCAGGAAAATATCAATCAAGCGATAAAGTCGGAAGCACAAAATCAACCTGTCAAGGCACTGCGAAACGCCAATGTCGTCAATCAAAATTTAGACATCGGCGTAAAGTATTTAAACAAAAATGTAAATTCGGCCGAACGTAATTCTCAAAAAACCGCCAATAACGTCGAGCCCAAACCAACTGCCGCGCCTGAAATTAAACCAACCCCGAAACCGATTGAGCCGAATGCGCCGACCCTAGCAACCTTTGTTCTGCTGCCCGGAACGCTGCGAAGCGAAGGCGAACAATTTATAGAAATCTCGCCGAACACGACCAAAATCAATCTTCGTCTGACTTTGCCGAAAGACGCGGCAATATACCAAACCTACCGCGCCGTTCTAAGAACCGCCGATGGCGAAACCGTTTTTACCGCGCCGAATCTCAAATCTCTCAACCTTTTTCTGCCCGCCCGAAAACTCGAAAATCAAACGTATCTCGTTCTGCTCGAAGGTCAAAACGCTCCCGACCAACCCGCCGAATCCGTTGCCGAATACACCTTTCGCGTCCGCCGCTAAAAATAAATCTAAAAACTATTTTTATCTTTTGTAATTTCTTCGTGTTTTTTGACATTAGTAAGTGAAAAGACAATTTTCAGAGAAATCAAAAAAACTTTTGGAGAAAAAATTATGGATGCGAGCATGGCAGCGACAACTGATTGGTTATCGTGGACGGAAAAAGCGATGAAGATTAGCGGCTCGTTCGAGGGCAACGGAGAAAATTGGGTCAATCCCGTCGGCAATTTCGACGGTGCTTATTTAACCTGCGGATTATTGGGTTTTACTTGGAAATGGAATAATCAGCCGTCGATGATTAGCGAATTCGTTAAAAGGCAAGGTAAGGCTACGTTGATGGCTTTAATGCCGAAATCCGGCGCGGCGTATCTCGACGCGGCTGCCAAAGGTGAAAAAGACGGTGCGCCGATAGTTTCCGCGTGGAGCGTCGGCGAACACGTTGACGAACCTTACAAATCGGAACTGTCCAAGTTTTGGTCAAGCCCGGAAATGAAAAAAATTCAAACGGAAACGTCTCTCACGATGTTCGGACAGTTTGCGAAAAGAAAAACTCTCGAAGGTCAACAGTATTACGGGCTTGCCGAACCGCGCTTTTCGCACTACGCCTATTGGTTTGACCAAGCCGTTCTCAATGGAACGGGCAAAACCCCGACTTTTGAAGCGGCGGAAACTATTGATGTCGAAAAAGTCTTCGATTGGATGAGCAGTGAAACCGGCTGGACGCAAAAGAGTTTCAATAAAAATCGGGATTACTGGCGCGGCATCATCGGTTCGGTTGACGATGTTCAGCGGAAAATGTGGATTCTGGCTTACTTGCGTTCTTCGGTAGCGAGTGAAAAGGGCGATACCGTCACGATGTGCCGACGCGGAAATTTGGCACTCGGCAGCGGATGGATCAACGACACGCTGCGGACGTTTGATATGGTCAAGTTTTAGTGGATACAAAACTCTCTATCTTTCCTCCATTTTTAATTTTCCGCTCTGCTTCAAATTCGATTGGACTTTGGTAGCCTAAACTCGAATGTAATCTGACCCGATTGTAATAACCTTCGATGTAAGTAAAAGCTTCGAGGCGGGCTTCTTCAAGCTCGGCAAATGCTCCGCCTTCGATCAGTTCGGTTTTGAATCTCGAAAAGAAACGCGTCCGCCTGGGCGTTATCGTAACAATTTCCTTTGCCCGACATTGATTGCCGAAAACCGCTCCGGCGCAGCAACTCTCGAAAATCGGTGGACGCATACTGACTTCCCCGATCCGAATGAATGATCGCGCCTGCCTTGATCAGTCCAGGTCTTTGCGCTTTTTGCAAAGCTGAAATGACTAACTCCGCCGTCATCGTCGCTGCCAAACTCCAGCCGATGATTCTTCTGGTGACTTTATCCTGCCAGATTGCCAGATAACACCAACTTCCGTCTTGCAGAGGAATGTCGGTGATGTCTCCAATAATGATTTTAGTCGACCCACATTCCTCTATTTTGATTTCTTTCAATAGGTTAGGCGAAGCAGTCGTGCCTTTGGAATTAGTCGTTCGGGGAACAAACTTCTTGGCTCTAATCGCCACTAAAGCGTGTTCTTTCATCAATTGACGAACCTGAAACTTGCCGGTTTTAATCCCGTCTTTGTTGATTGAAACCGTGATTCGCCGCACTCCGTAACGTCGCCGATTCTCAAAATAACAATTTCTAACCAGTTTCGCTCAGTTTCTGCGTCTCGGTTTGGGTTCCATCCGCAATCGTTTGCGCCACGCATAATAGCCGCTCATTGAGACTTCCATCACCCGACATAATATCTTGAACGGATAGTTTTTCTTCTCATCATCAATGAATTTGTCGCGTTTTAACTTCCTCTGCCGAAGATAAGTGTCGCCTTTTTTAGAACTTCGACCTCCCTCTCCCATTCCCGATTCCGCTTTTTCAAAGTGGTAATTTCTGATAATTCAGAACCGCTTTGAGTCGAGCGACCATTTTGTAAAAAAGCCTTTTTCCACTTGTGAATCAAACTCTCACCAACCCCTAACTCACGCGAAACGC
>JAYVKL010000314.1:0-6089 GCA_043768465.1 Pyrinomonadaceae bacterium | reverse complement strand
ATAGTTCATACGAATTCGAGTTGAAATCCGACGGCACGGGCGAAATTTTTTACACGGATTTTCCGACCGATTCCGAAGAGTTCGCGCACGAAGTAAAAGTCGAAAAACTCGCCCGCGAAACCGAGGAAGCGATTACCCAAGAAATTGCTTTGCAGTCCGGGCAGAACGCGCTGGAAGCCACTGAGATTGAAAACATTCGGCAGGAAACCTTTTCGGAAAGGCTCGAAGAAGTTTTTTGGGAGGAAATCAACCAGACGCTCGAAGACCCGTTTTTCCGTTCTTTTTACGACGACGGCGAATGGGGCGAGGAGTTCGGCTGCGAGCGCGAGACGGTTGACGGATTCATCGAATTTCTCGAATTGTGCGTTTTGACGGAAAGGGAAATTTTGCCTTCCAACGAAGATTATCTGGTCGTCGAGGCGGAAACGAATTTTGACGCGGCCGGTATCAGCGAGTGCAGTTATTACACCGAGCGATTGGGCGAACTTGTCGAAATCGCCTGTGAGTATTACAAGCCGACCGGTTTTCGCTACGACTACAACGACGGCTGTTACGACCGCGAATCCGGCTACTCGATGTCGTCGGAGTCGGTCAGCGTTTCGCTTCAAGAATCTGCCCGCGTTCCGACCCGCGAGAAAATGCTCGGAATGGTTCGGCTCAAGATTAAACTCGCGGCGATGGAATTAGAACGCGAAAAAATTGAGCGGCTGACCGCTTTTTAACTTGCCCGAAATAATTATGAACGAAGCAATCGTCTGCCAGCCGAGTCCGGTCAAGATTCTTGCCGTCTCCGCCGCGCCGCTCAGAGAGTTGTCGAATTTTTTAATTTACGGGAGCATACCTGAACTTTTGACCGAACGGGCGCGGCGGCAATCTGCTTTGACTTTGATGGAGATACCTGCGACCGCGAGAGAGTTGAAGAAAATTCTCAACGCGGAAAAGCTTGATGAAAACGGAAAGATGTTTTTTGACTGCGGGAAGCCGGAGACTCACGTCGCCGTTTTGCTCGACAACCACGGAGCGCAGTTTTGGATTCATTATTTCGCTTGCGGTATCGGTCTGGTCAGTTTGTCGTTTTTCGGTCATCTATCGAGCGCGGAAGGTTTGCTTCTGAATCAAACCCGGAATGTCACTCACTCGCACGAATACCAATGGTTCACGCATAATTTGACGGCGGAATTTTTTTGCGATGAAATTTCCGAAACAAAAATTAAACGACTTGGCGATTATTTTGTAGAGCGCGTCAACCGGACGCTCGTTAGTCCGTATTCGATATATTTTGAAAGTCCGCGAATCAAAGAGCCGTATAAATTCATTTCGGGCAGTCTCGAACGATTGACGGAAGTTTTGACGTGGACGCGCTTCGTTTGCGAAGGACTGAAACGCGAAAGAGACGCCAGCGGCAAGACTTGGGTCAGCCCGCACGCGACGATCAATTGCGGAAATCTGAAAGACGCACCGACTTTTGAACACTCGACCGAAACTTTCATCAACGTCGTCGGAGCGTTAGCCGTCAAAGAAAACGCTCCCTACACGGTTTTGCGCGAAGGCTTCGGGCGACGCGCCGGCGGCGAATGTTACGATTGGGCGCGGAAGAATAAGCATCGGATATTCATCAATCTTGAACAGGAAAACAAGGAAGTTCCCGTTCGACCAAAGATTGTTGCTCGCGCCAATCTCGTAAACTGGCTTAGAGAACAAGCAGCTGAGGGTGCGCGAATTGTCAAGATTTGGAATCTGGAGAACCAAAGATTTTGCTGTGAAAAACGCTGGTTGAGTCTTTGAAATTGATGGCTTGATAAAGACGTTTGTAACCGTTCAGTTGGTCAAACAATATATCTATCTCTCACTTTGGACAATCGCCCGGTTTATTTTTATGCTTGATTTTAATGTGGCGCACTCTTGGCATTACCGAAACCAATTGGCAGCACACACCGTTTGCTGTTCAGAATAAGCTGCGCTCACAGTATCACGAAACTCACTCGTTGAAACTGCGTTCGGTTGCCGCCCGAAAATAACTTGCTTCACTGAGCGAACCAGCCGCTCAGATTGAGCGGCTCAGTCAGCGAATTGCCAGCCGGCAAAAGCAGATTACTCAACTTCAAGAACAACTAACCGAAACCGCCCGGAAATCCGTCGAAATCGCCCGACTCAACGCGGAAATCGCTGTCTTAAAAGAAAGGCTCGGACAAAACTCGCGCAATTCGAGCCTGCCGCCTTCTTCTGATTCTCCATTTGGCAAACCGGCAGCGAAACGCGAACCATCGGGTAGTAAACAAGGAGCGCAGGCGGGACACACCGGAGTTGGGCGCAGCCTCAAACCGACTACTGAAGTTGATCGCGTGGTTGAACTGCGCCCCTCCGCCTGTTCAACCCGCGGGGCTTTGCTCTTGGGCGATGACGTATTTCCGGTGCGACGGCAGATGATTGAGATTACCGCCGCCGGAACTTTATTGACCGAATACCGCCGTCATCGCTTACGCTGTTTATTCTGTCGCAAAATCAATCGAGTCGAGTGGTCGGAACACGCGCAAAACGGCGCGTTCGGTGCGAAAGTGATCGCCGTCATCGGATATTTAACCGGCAGACTCGGCATCTCGCACCGCGACGCGGCGGAAACTATGCAGGAGTTGTTCGCCGTCAAAATCAGTTTAGGGAGCATTGCCGCCGCCCAAAAAAGATTAAGTCTAGCTCTCGTCGAGCCGGTTGCCGCACTGCACGAATTGGTCGAGCAGCAATTGGTTTGTTTGGTTGACGAAACCTCGTGGAAGGAAAAGCAGACGAAGCCCTGGCTGTGGGTTAAAGCAACCGCGCGGGCAACCGTTTTTCGGATTTTGCCGGGGCGCAGTCAGCAAGATGCCAAAGCGATGATCGGCAAAAATGAGAAAGGCTTTGTCACCAGCGACCGTTATCCGGGATACAACCATTTGGCAGATGCCAACCGGCAAATTTGTTGGGCGCACCTAAAACGAGATTTTCAAGCTATTGCTGAACGGACGGGAGATTCAAAAACCATCGGTAAAGAACTGATGGTGCAAGCAAAACAGCCTTTTCGTCTATGGCAGCAGGTTCGGGACGGAACGCTGGAGATAGCGGAGTTTCGGAAACTTGTTGAGCCGGTTAAAGAGAAAGTCAGTGATTTATTATTTGCAGGAACGCTTTCAAGTCATTCAAAAACCGGCAAGACCTGCTCAAATATTCTCAAACTGGAGTTGGCACTCTGGACATTCAGCCAAATCGAAGGAGTCGAGCCGACCAATAATCAAGCTGAGCGATCTCTGCGCCGAGCGGTGCTGTGGCGACGCAAATCTTTCGGGACACAAAGCGCGTCGGGCAGTCGATTTGTCGAGCGCATTTTAACGGCTGTCACCACGCTCCGGCAGCAACGCCGAAGTGTGCTTGATTACTTAAAAAGAGTTTGCGCGGCAAGGGTTGGGGAAGAAAATCTGACAGAGTTTAATCTGCCGGTCAGCTGAAAACCACTGGTTTCCGATAAAAGCAGTTGCCGCTTCGTTAGCGGCAACTGCTTTTTTGATTAAAGAGTTAATTGCGAAGATACCGGCTAAGACAAGTGCCAAGATTGATGCGAATGTTCTAACCAACTGAACGGTTACAGACGTTTTTGCTCTGCGTCCGATAACACAAAAAACCTTCTCTTATTTTCTTTTTGCTGAGAAAAATCGCTCTTAGATTAAATCTTAAGATTAAAGTAAGATTAAAAGATTAAGGAAAAAAAGTTTTTTGTAAAACGAATAATATCAATGGTTTGGAGAAATCGAAGCGCGAGTCAAACCTACCGTTTTAGCTGTTGTTTTAATAAAAGTGTGAGTCAGACCTACCTATTTATGAGATAAGCGCGAGTCAAACCTACCTATTTTTTACTAAAACGCGAGTCAAACCTACCTATTCCGTGAGTCAAACCTACCTATTTGCCTGTGGAAAACCTTGATTTTAACTGCGGGAAAATGGCTTGCGCGAGTCAAACCTACCTATTTCGGTGAGTCAAACCTACCGCTTTTGACCAAAAAGTGTGAGTCAAACCTACCTATTTTGTTATTTCAAAATAGGTAGGTTTCTCGTTTCATATTTCGACATTTTTAATTTCCGCGACTCGTTTATTGGCTCGTGTTACTTCACCGGCAAATGTCGGGTTTGGGATTAAAATGAATTTGGCATTGAGCAGTTTGTTGCGTTTTGAGTTTTCTAAAATCTTTTCAATTTTATAGGAAAGCAATACGTCTTTGAACCTCATTTCATCGAGTGCGATTTGCACGTCGCGCAGATTGTCTCTGAGGCGGTCGTAGAGTGTTAATCCCAAGTCGCGGATTATCGTCGAAAGAAGAATGTGATAGGGATTTGAAATGCTCGCCTGAATATAGTGATGGCTCATTCGTTTGTGAAGCTGGCGGGCAATGACGGTTTTGTAGCTCATCACCTTTTCATAATTTATCTGACGAAAAGTGCGGCTTTGAATGCCTTTGCTGACGAGCGCGTTGAAACGCACGAAAGCGCGGGTTTTCTGTCCGGTTCCTTTCCAACTTTCGCGTGTTTGCAAGCCCACCGTTTCAAAGAGATTGGAAACTAAAACGGCACTGCCGTCCTCCGATGTAACGGTGATGTTGGTCCGGGCGCAAATTAACAGCGCGTCCTTAATTTCCTGTTTGTTGTAGCTGTGTCCGTTGCGTCTCAGTTCTTCCTGCAGTTGATAAAGACTGAAAGTTACGCCAGCGGCATCATCCAAAAAGACACCTTGACCTTCCGCGATAAATTTTCTGAGCGCGTCTTCAACGAGTTCCTCGCGTTTGGACGGGTAATAATATCGTTCCATCCCGTCTTTGTCTTCAATGCTGGCAGGTCGTATTTTGACTTTGTATTTTTGTCCCCGGCATTCAAACTCCCGCTCTAATGCTCTCAAAAATTCTCCGCCGATGCGCTCGACTTTTCCCCAATGATATTTAGGAATAAAATCATAAAGCTCAATTGTGTTGGAAAGTCCTCGCTCCTGCGGCAAAAGCAACTCGAAAAGCGTTAACTGGGTCGGTCGGTTCTGGTCATATTCGTTCAGATTTTTTACGCTTTCAAGTGCGGTTGATTGGTTGGTAGATGATTCGACCTGCACCTTTTTTTTACGTTTGACCGAGTCTGCCATACTGTTATGATACTTTATCTGCTGCTTTATTGTATCTGTTTTTTGCCTTATCTGGAGCTTTGCTAGATTTCTGTCGGTGTAATAATAACAGATTTTTTGTAAGGCAGATAAAAATGCAAAAAGGGCTGGGGAATTATTTCTCGTGTATTTAGGGATTTCTTCAGTTTAGCTGCCGCGAAGCTAAAGGACGACTTTTTCATTGAAGCAGTTGCGCGAATGAGGGTGCGGATTGTGTTAAGATTTACCGAATATGATTACCTCTTACGAGCGTTCCGACATTATCCACATTATGAAAATGAATCGTTTTATTCTAAGCGATTCAGACACGGCGCAGCTTGAATTTGGCGGGCAAGCAAAAGGGAAGAATTATCAGATAAAAATTCTGGTCGTCGAAGATTTACCGCGAATTTCTATTCAGCAAAATGGAGAAGCGGTTTTTAACGAGACGGTGAAAAGCATTGACGATTTGAAGATATTTCTCGAAGAGCGGCTTTATAAATATTTAGAAGCGTAATTTTTTGTCGCAGACCTTTCACTTGATAATTTAGCCTTATAAAGGCTAAATTATTGCCCCAGCAGTTGCTGTTATGCCGCCTCCGCTGCTGAATAAACTAAGTTCTTGCTTAATTTTCCCTTGAGATACAAAGAAACAGCCAGAGCTCCATTTTTAGAATTGTTACTCGAGATTTATCGTCAGACCCAACTTTAAAATACATAGTTCTGACCTTGATGAGGCGGATTGTAAGTTGCGACGCCTAACCTTTTTATCCCTTTATTTAACCAAATAAGATTTATACTTTCCTTAATATTATCGGACGCAATGCAAAAATAAAGAGATAATGTAACTATTCAGGTGCTTTGTAAATCAATAATTCTCAATAGTTTGCAGACGATTGTTGTCAACTGCTAATGGCATCTTATAAATTATTTCTTGCTATTT
>JAYVKL010000313.1:0-13601 GCA_043768465.1 Pyrinomonadaceae bacterium | reverse complement strand
ACGCAGGCTTCGGATCACGCGGCGGTGTTCGCCGAATTTGAGGTTTGACAAAAAAAGCGCGGGGTTTCGATTATCGCAGTCCCTGTCCGACCTGTTGGGTTCCGAACGCGCCGATGCCGTTCAGTTTGAAGCTGAAAACAAAGCGATTTTCGCGGCGGACACCGACGTTGAAAGTCGAATACTGAACGGTTAAGGAACAGCAGTCGTAGGCGTAACCGAGCGTCGCCAAAGTGCTGATGAGCGGCGATTCGCGGACACCGCGCCGGTTTTCAAAATCAAAAAACAGGGACGTTCCGCCGTAAAAACCGTGGTCGCGGCTGCCGACGAAAACCGACGGACTCCACTGCGAACCGCGCAGCGTTCCCGGCTCTTTGCCGAATTGGTTGCTGAACTTTTGCAGCGACGGAATCAAGGTGATGGCGCGGGTGTAATAAAAAGTCTGGAAGATTTTCACGAGCGGCGTATTATAGCCGACGGTCGCCGAGATGTCGCGCAGGTTGCCGTTGAGATTGTCTATATCCATTCGCGTATTGACGAAAATTGTTTTCTGCGGGCGATACGTCGCGTCAATGTTGACGGGCGAAAAGCGGCGCGGAACGCCGCCGAAGGTGTAAAACGAAAGTCCCGTAATCGGTTCGAGTTGATTGCGTCTGCCGGGCGTTAAAGCACCGCCGAAGGTTTGGTCGAAAAAGTATTTGCCGCGTACCGTCAAGGTGAAAATTTCATACGGCTGAACCGACAGGGAATTTTTCGCGGCAATCGGATTTTTTTGGAGGCGTTTCTGCGCCTCATTCGTGACGGCTTCGGTGTAACGGCGCGTAAACAAGCGGTTGGTGATGCCGTATTCGATTTCGTTCGTGTCGGTCGCCGTGTCCTCGTAATCGAAACGAATGATTTTATTGAAATTAGCCACGCCGCGAATCAAACGATACGTTAAATAAGGCTCAATCGCGTGCCGAAAACGCAGGGAGCCGTCGGAGCGAAAAAAGTTTTTCGCCAGCGCGACGGGACGCAAATCGAGTTCCAACTCGCCGTATTTGCGCGTCGCCGTTTGTCCGACGACCCGCCGCATATCGTTGAACGAATCCGAATAAAAAGTGCCGCGCCCGCCGCCGGTCGCCGTCAGGGAAAAATACTTGAAATGAAGCGGCACGGAAATCTGCGGATGCGCGTCAATGCGCTGCACGAATGCCGAAGTAATAACCGGTGCGAAATTGGCTTGCCTCACCGCACTCTGGTTAATCACGTCTTCGCGCCGCGAAACGCCTTCCAAGCTCGTCTTGAACGAGAAATAAACATTCTTCAAAAAAGGCAGTTCGCTCGGACGTTTTTCAAGATAAAAACTCGGCAGATTGCGCGTTTTGATGCGAAGATTCGGGATCGAAATGACCTGCGAACGCGCCAGGATATTTCCCGTGTAGCTGCCCCAGCTTTTGTTCAAGTAGAACTGCGAAATTTCAATCGGCGAAATAATCTGCTGAATGCCGTCGGAGAAGACCTGCCGAAAAGCGAGATTGGAAGTAAAGCGCACGTCGGCGACGGCGGTGTAGCCTTTCGGAAAATACTGCACGCCGTCGGCGTAGAACAGAGTTCCGCCCTGATCGGGATTTACCGCGCTTTTCTTTGCGCCGAACACACGGTCTTCGACGGCGTAAAATCCGAAATCGAGATACGACCGCGAAGTGAGCCGCGTGCGAATGTCCGCGCCGTAGCCGATGCCGCGTGAAGAGTATAAATCGCTGCGAAAAGTAATGTCGGCACTGCGCCCCAAAGTTTGATAATAAGCGGTCGAAAGCCGAAAACCCTTATTGGCGGAGAAGCCGAAAGTCGGTGTCAAAAAACCCGATGCGCGGTCGCGCTGTTTAATCGGAATCGAAGCGTAGGGCAGCGGCAGAATCGGAATATTTTTGACGCGAAACTGCGCGTTGGTCAGTTTTATTCGGTCTTTCGGTTTGATGACGGCTCTGGCGGCGGTGAAGCTCCATTTCGGGACGTTTTCCTCGCAGGCGGTGAACTTTCCGTTGATGACGACGAACTCGTTTTCGGCGACGCGCTCCACGCGGTCGGCGGTAAAATAAAGCACTGTGCCGTCGTTGGTTTGATTGGTAAAGCCGGTCGAGTCCACGAAGAATCCGAGCTTGGTTTTATAATTGAATTCGCCGCGTGAGCCGGTGATGCGCTGGCTTTCGGACTCGTCGAAAACGACGCTGCCCTCGGCGATCATTCGCCCTTCGGCTTCGTAAATCGTGATTTTATCCGCCTGCATCCGGTAGATTCCGTAGCGCACGTCCACATTTCCCGAACGGACGATGACGCGCTTGCCCGCTTCGCCCTCGATGGTTTCGCGCGTGGAATAAACGACTAATTCGTCGCCGCCGCCTTCCTGTTTGTAACCGGAATCAGTTTGTTTTTTCGGGGTTTTGCCGGTTTTTTCGGGCGCGACCGGATTGGCGTTCGTCTCATCGGGCAAAGGATTAGCAACTTGTTTTTCGACCGGATTCGTATCTTGGGCAATCGCCCGGAACGCGCACAAAACGATTATCAGGAAGATGGATTTTAAGGATTTAAGCTGGCTCATCGGATTTACGGCGAAGTAAATTTGATGCTATCACGAGAAGCGATTTGAGTTCAAAGTTCAAGGTGAACGGTTCAAATGAAACGAGTATTGATTTAATTTCACCGCGTCTCTAAACTTAAAATAATTAAGTAGAAATGCCGAAACCGTTTGAGACGGCATAAAAATTAAATCTCTAACATCGAAATTTAAACTTTTAACATTGAACTTTGAACTTGGAACAAATCTATGTCTAAACCGAATGTTCTGGTTGTCGAAGACGAACAATTGATGCGTTCGATTCTTCGTCAGTTGCTCGAAAACGTCGGTTATCGCGTTTTCACCGCCGACAGTGCCGAAAACGCGCTGGAAATTTTCTCCGGTCAAGACATCACCGTCACCCTGACCGATATAAAAATGGCGGGAATGGACGGACTGGAATTGCTCGATCAAATCAAGGCGATTGATGCCGAAGCATCGGTAATAATTATGACGGCGTATTCGTCGGTTGATTCGGCGATTGCCGCGCTTCGCAAAGGCGTTTACGACTACATCACGAAACCGTTCGTCAACGAAGATTTGCTGCAAACCGTCGGCAACGCGATTCGCACGAAAGAGCTTTTCAAAGAAAACCGCAATCTGCGCCGCGAATTAGACAAACATTACAGTTTCTCGGAAATCATCGGCACGAGCGAAGCGTTGCAGGCGGTTTTTCGCGTCGTCGAAAAAGTCGCCGACACGAACGCGAGCGTCCTGATCGAAGGCGAGTCGGGAACGGGCAAGGAGTTGATCGCCCGCGCCATTCATTATAAAAGCCGCCGCGCCGCCCAGCCGTTTCTCGCCGTCAACTGCGGCGCGTTGCCGGAAAGCATTCTCGAATCGGAGCTTTTCGGACACGCCAAAGGAGCTTTCACCGGCGCGACCGGCGACAAAAAAGGTTTATTTCGCTCGGCGGACGGCGGAACTTTGCTGCTCGACGAGATCGGCGAAATGCCTCTGGCGTTGCAAGTTAAATTATTACGCGCACTCCAGGAACACGAAGTGACTCCGGTCGGCGCGAGTCTGCCCGTCAAGTTCGACGCGCGCATCGTCGCCGCCACCAACAAAAATCTCGAAACCGAAGTCGCCGAAAACCGTTTCCGCGAAGATTTGTTTTATCGCCTGAACGTCATCGAAATAAATCTGCCGCCGCTGCGGACGCGGCAAGCCGACATTCCGCTGCTTGCCAAATATTTCGCCGCCAAATACGCCAAAGAGCAGAACACGACGGAAAAAAACATCACCCGCGAAGCGATGTCGGCACTGCTTAATTACGAATGGCGCGGCAACGTCCGCGAGTTGGAGAACGCGATTGAACGCGCTTTTATTTTGAGCGGCGACGAGATTGAGATGGAAAATCTGCCGCCGAAAATAAAGTCCGGCGCGGCAGGAAGCAGCTTCGAGATGCGCGACCCGGAAGGCTTGCGCCCGACGCTCGAAGAAATGGAACGCCGCTATATTCGGGAAATTATGACGGCGGTCGGCGACGAAAAATCAGCCGCCGCCGAAATTTTGGGAATAGATTTATCAACGCTCTACCGCAAACTAAAACGCTATGAGGAAATCTGAAAGCCGTGTTAAATTAAATGCTATGAGCGCAACTCTGAAATTAAAACCGAAAGCGGAAATATACTATCCCGAATCCGATGGGAAACCCATGGGCGAAACAGATTATCACATTCAAACAATAACTTATCTTTACCAAACTCTAAGCGCGTTTTTTTCTTTGGTAACGGATGTTAAAGTTCTAGCCGACATAATGTTTTATTACGAAAAAGGCAATTCACGCAAAGTTTTCGCGCCCGACGTGATGGTCGTCAAAGGTGTCGCTAATCATCCGCGCCGCAGTTATAAACTTTGGGAAGAGAAACAGTTTCCGCAAGTCGTTTTCGAGATTTCGTCACGCGCAACCTGGGGCGAAGGTTTGAACAAAAAGTGGTTTCTTTACCAGCAATTCGGTGTGAAAGAGTATTACATTTTCGACCCCGAATATGATTACCTGCCCGAACCGCTCATTGCTTATCGCTTGAAGCGCGGCGAACTGGCAAAAGTCAACGTCAAAAACGGGCGGATTTTCGGCGAGGAAATTGGACTCGAAATCGTGGACACGGGCGAAGGGCTGCGGCTTTTTGACATTGAAACGAAACAATTTAGGCGAACACTTTCGGAATCCGAAGATGAAGTCGCACAGTTACGCGAAGAACTGAACAAATTGAAATCTCAAAAATAATCGTCAAAAAGCAGTTAATTCCAAAACGAAGTAATTCGAGTCGTTGACGCGCGTCAATTTGCCGGTTTGATACGGCGGCTGCAAAAAGTCGTTGGCGGCGTAGGCGTTGCCCTTCAAAAACTCGTCGCCGGTTTCCTGACTTTTGGCGACGAGTTCGGGCGGAAACCACGTTTCCGCGTCAATGTCGGACGGCGCGGGCGATTGATATTTTTCGGCGGCAGCGACGATTTTGGCGGCATCTTCCGGCGAAAATCGCAGCACGGCGACCAGTCGTTTTTCGTGCGGCGCGGAATTTTGCGAGGCGGCGTTTTTGCTCGGCGGCTTGGTTTCGCTATACGTCGCTTCCTCCGGCAGCAGCGGCAGTTTGATGATTCTGGCGAGTTCTTCCACGTCGTCCTGAACGATTGTTTCGCCGCTTGAATTGACGGTTTGATTGGCGTTCGGGGCGGAAGCGTTTGCGTTGGCGGTTTTATTTCCCGAACAGGCGTTGAGAGAAACAAGCATCAGAAACAAGCCGAAAAACGATTTTGTCCGGGAAGTTTGCATTTCGTCATTGTAAAAATTTCGGCGGCAGTTTGCAATTTCACGCCGCCCGATTGCCATCACATAACCTGCCGATGTAAATTCTAAAAATGTTGCTTTTGCGCCGAATTCGAGCTTTTGTTATCCGCGATTTTCAACTCGCACTTTCCTATCGCGTCGAGTTTCTTATCAAACTTTTGTGGATTTTGGGGATTTCGACGACGTTTTATTTTATCTCGCGCATCTTCGCCGGATTTCCGCTGGCGCAATACGCGCAGTGGCAAAACCCTCTGGCGGCGTGGCTGGCCGGTCTGGCGATGCTCAATTATTTTATGACCGGATTTTCCGCGCTCGCCAACGCCGTCCGGCAGGAACAGATGCAAGGGACTTTGGAAAGCGTTTTATTAACACCAATCAACGTGCCGACTGTCATCGTTGCGAGTTCCGCCTGGGCGTATCTCGACGCGACTTTCAACTCGTTTCTCTACCTGTTTTTCGGCTGGCTGTTTTTTAACGTCAATTATAAAGGCAATCTGTTTTTGGCTCTGGCGTTTTTGATTTTAACCACGCTGGTTCTCGCTTCAATCGGCATTTTATCGGCGAGCTTTACGATGGCATTCAAACGCGGCGATCCTTTTGCGATTCTGCTCGGCGCGGGAACGGCTCTTTTTTCCGGCGTTTTCTTTCCAAAAGAGATGCTTCAGGAAGCGTTGGGCGCGACGGGCGGCAAGGCTCTGTCGTATATTAACCCGTCAACGCATGGACTCGACGGCATTCGCGGCGTGTTGATTCAGGGGAAAAGTTTCGGCGAAGTCGAAGCGTCATTTTATATTCTGCTCGGTTTTCTCGTTGTGCTGCTTCCCTTTTCGCTCTGGGTTTTCGGACGAGCGATCAAACGCGCCAAACGTGAAGGCAGTTTGATTCAATACTGATTTCACGTTTCGGGTTTCAGGTTTCAGGTTTCAGGTTTCAGACCTTGAACCTTGAACCTGAAACCTGAAACCTTGAACCATTCTGCTATAATTTACGCAAGAGGAGAACAAAATGACAGCACCAATCGCAACCCAGAAACAACCGATTGTCACGAGCAAAGATTACATAAATTCCCTGCGCGGGCGAAATTTGAAAGTCTATTTATTCGGCGAATTGATTGAAGATATTGTCGAACATCCGATGATTCGTCCGAGCATCAACGCCGTCGCTGAAACTTACGATTTGGCGCGGCGCGAGCCGGCTTTGGCTTCGGCGGTTTCGCATCTGACGGGCGAAACGGTCAACCGATTTTTGAACATCGCAATGAACCGCGACGACGTGGTTTTGCAGAACAAAATGCAAAGGCGGCTGGGGCAATTGACCGGAACCTGCTTTCAGCGATGCGTCGGAATGGACGCGCTCAACTCGCTTTATTCGACGACGTTTGAGATTGACGAAAAATTTCAAACCGAATATCACGAGCGTTTGAAAACTTTTATCGTCGAAGTGCAGCGTCAAAATCTGGTGATCGGCGGCGCGATGACGGATGTTAAAGGCGACCGCAGTTTATCGCCGCACCAGCAAGCCGACCCGGATTTATTCGTGCGGATTGTTAAAAAAACCGACGAAGGCGTTTACGTTTCGGGCGCGAAAGCTCATCAAACCGGCTGTTTGAATTCGCACTGGCTGATAATTATGCCGACGATGCGCCTGACGGAAAACGATGTGGATTACGCGATTGTCGGCGCGATTCCGGTTGACGCTGAAGGAATTACATACATTTACGGTCGCCAATCGTGCGACACGCGGGCGATGGAAGGCGGCACCATTGATGTCGGCAATTTAAACTTCGGCGGACAGGAAGCGATGATTATTTTGGATAATGTTTTCATCCCGAACTCGCTGATTTTTATGAACGGCGAATACGATTTCGCGTCAATGCTGGTCGAGCGATTCACCTGTTATCACCGCCGCAGTTACGTCTGCAAAAGCGGTGTCGGCGACGTTTTGATCGGCGCGGCGGCACAGATTGCCGATTACAACGGAGTCGAAAAAGTCTCGCACATCAAAGAAAAACTCGTCGAAATGACACACCTCAACGAAACGATTTACGCCACCGGAATCGCGTCGTCGTATCAATCGAAACCGACGAAATCCGGCGCGTATTTGAACGACGATATGATCGCCAACGTCTGCAAACATCACGTTACGAAAATGCCTTATGAAATCGGGCGATTGGCGCAGGATTTGGCGGGCGGAATGGTGGTGACGATGCCGTCGGAAAAAGATTTCCGCAGCGATGCCGTCGGCGGACTGCTTGAAAAATATCTCAAAGGTCGCGCCGATGTTTCCACCGAAAACCGGATGCGAATTCTGCGCCTCATCGAAAATATGACGCTCGGCAGAAACGCCGTCGGCTATTTGACCGAATCAATGCACGGCGCGGGTTCACCGCAAGCCCAGCGCATTCAAATCGCCCGGCAGATGCAGATTGAATTCAAAAAAAATCTGGCGCGTGAATTAGCCGGAATTGAGGCGCGAAACCGCGAACGATTGACGAGCGACATTGCGGATTATTTTGGCAGGGTTTTCGATATGGAGGTTTGATGATGACGGAAGTTACTTTGACGATTGATGAAGGAATTTTTTCCGGCTTGCGGCGTTCGCCCGAAGAGTTTGCGCGTGAATTGCCATTGGCGGCGGCGATTTATTGGTATCAAAAAAGGTGAAATCTCCCAGGAGAAAGCCGCGCAGCTTGCCGGACTTGACCGCGCCGACTTCATCTCGGCTCTCGCCCGCGAAGGCGCGGAAGCGTTCGTCGTGGACTTTGTAGATTTAAAGCAGGAGTTAGCGCGTGGCTGAAAACCCCGTCGTCAACGCTTCGCCGCTGATTTACCTATCGCGGGCGGGCTTGCTCGATATATTGCGGATAATTTCGCCGGAAATCATTGTTCCGCAAACCGTCGCGGCAGAGATTTTGCAGCGCGGAACGGCAGACATCACCGCGCAGGCAATCCGGCAAAACGATTGGCTGAAAGTTTCGCCAACGCCCGCCGTGCCGCCGGAAATCACGGATTGGAGTTTAGGCGCGGGCGAACCCTCGGTTTTAAGTTGGGCGTTGGCAAATAAAAATACTGAAGCGATTGTTGACGATTTGGCAGCCCGCCGCTGTGCCGCCGATTGGCGTATTCCGGTGCGCGGAACTCTCGGCATTATCTTGACGGCGAAACAACGCGGCGAAATTTCCGCTGCCCGTCCGCTGCTTGAAAAACTGCGGCAAAACGGAATGATCTGTCTGACAAAGTATTAAATCAGGCACTTTCGTTAATCGGTGAGTGAGCGAATGCCGGACGAGATTTCCGATTATTTCGGTTAAGGTTTTTGACACGGAAGTTTAGAAATCTTGAAAGATTCCTAAATCATATTTTAGGTTGTAAGTTTGAGTTTTGAGCAGAATATGATTCCGATTCGTCCAGCCGTTGAAAATGACATTGAGGCACTTTGCTCTTTTGACCTGATCGCGCACCGTGAAAACGAACGTCGGGAGTTTATTCATCGTGTCGTAACTTCAGGTGAATGCTTTGTCGCCGTCGCGGATGAAAAAGTTATCGGTTACGGCGTGCTGAATTACACTTTTTACTGCACCGGCTGGATTGTATGCTTTACATTCATTCCGATTACCGGCGAAGCGGTGCGGGTGCGGCGTTGTTGCAACATTTGGAGTCGCTCTGCCGAATTCCGAAATTATTTGCTTCGACGAACCTTTCAAACCTGCCGATGCAATCGTTACTGGCAAAACTAAATTACGTTTTGAGCGGAGTAATCCATAATCTAGACGAAGACGACCCGGAGATTGTATATTTCAAGCGGCTTCGTTGATAATCACGGGCGGGTTAAACAAATCAACGGGCGTGAAAGTGATAACGGCGACTTTGTTACCACTTTATCCGTTAAATTCAAATGTGCTCAGCAACGGTTTTGCCCGCGCTGACTCATTTGCCTGAGACAAATAAATATGACAAAACTTATCGCCGGTGAATCACAACGCAAAACTGCCAGAGTCGCCGGTTTTTTGTATCTGATAGTCGCCGTCACCGGCGGTTTCGCCAATTTTTTCGCCCGCGTCAATCTGATCGTGCCGGGAGATGCGGCAGCGACGGTCGAAAACATCAGGGCTTCCGAATCGTTGTTCCGTCTCGGTTTGGTCGGCGATTTAATCGCCCAGACGGTTTTTTGCTGCTGCTGTTCGCTTTATACAAACTGCTCAAGCCGGTTAACAAAAATTACGCGGTGCTGATGGCGGCGTTCGCCGTCGTCGGCGTTCCGAGAGCCTGTTTCAATCTGGTTAATCAATACGCCGTCCTGCACCTTTTGAGCGGCGTGGATTATTTGGCGGTTTTCACGACCGAACAGTTGCAGGCATTGGTGATGTTGTTTCTTAATTTGCACGATACCGGATACGGCATCGCGCGCTTATTTTTCGGTCTCTGGCTGTTTCCACTCGGACTGCTGGTTTTCAAGTCGGGATTTCTGCCCAGATTTTTCGGCGTGATGCTGATGCTGGCGACTTTCGGTTATCTGACCGGCATTTTCACGGCTTTTCTTTTTCCCGATTACGCGGCAAACATCGAACTGGTTTACATCCAGCCGGCGATGGCGGAAATTTCGTTCTGCCTGTGGCTTTTGCTGAGAGGTGTCAAAGTTCGACAGATGCCGTAGCCGGACGGCAACGCTTTTGCTGGGACATTGAAAATAGTCGTTACGAAATTCAAACGCCGCTCAAATTTGCTTGGTGTCTTTCAAAAAATTCAAAATCATTTCGACTGATTTCTCCGGCTGGTCGGTCGAGAAAATATGGCTTGAATCTTCGAGTTCAACGAGTTCGACTTTTTGAAGCGTATTTTTTCCGTTCACTTTAATTTGAGCGAAAGCGATTGTAAACTGATTGCGGGAAACAAATTTATGGAAATCATCACTTTACAGGCGCATTTTGACGGCAAACAAATTCTGCTCGACGAACCATACCAGCTTGCGCCGAATACAAAATTAGTGATCAGCGTGATTCAAATACACGATGCAGAACAAGCCGATTTGACGCGCTTTTCTCTGGCGAATTTGGAACGCGCTTACGGCGACGATGAACCGGAATACTCGTCAGATTTAATCAAAGAGGCAAACCCGAAATATGAAGGAAGGTGATGTCGTTCTCGTCGCAATGCCGCAAGCCGACGGCGGTTCAAAAAATCGCCCGACTGTCATTCTTCGTGAAATGCCGCCGTTTCAGGATATGCTGGTTTGCGGAGTCAGCACTCAATTACGGCAGGAAGTGGAAAACTTTGACGAAATTGTGGCACTGGCGGACGATGATTTTACGACGAGCAATTTAATCGGAAAATCTTTGATACGATTAGGATTTTTGACAGTCGTTCCGCAAGGTCGAATAGCGGGCGTAATCGGTTCGATTTCGCCGCTGCGACATCGAAGATTATTGGAAAGGTTAAGCAATTATTTGACTCAGCAGCGGCAAATTAACAAGCGTGAAGAATAAATCAAGCGGTCGGTTTTTAGTTTCACTCTACGCAACTTCGTTATTCAAATTTGATCATTTATTTTCCAGAAATCCCGTAATCGCTTCGATTGATTTTTCCGGCTGATCGGTCGTGTAAATATGACTCGAATTTTCGAGTTCGACGAGCCGGGCGTTCGGAATCCGGTCGGCGATGATTTTCGAGTTGGCGCACGGAATCAGTTGATCGTTCGCTCCGCCGATAACGAGCGTCGGAGTTTTGATATTTAACAGCCGCGAATAAGTTCCCTGCCAACTCATAATCGCTTGCAGTTGGCGCATAAAGTTTTCGGGCTTGGTGAAGTTCCCTTCGCGGGCAGCTAAATCTTCGGCGAGCCGTTCACGCGGCGTTTGCTGGTCGTAAATATACGGAGCCATCGCCCAGAAAGCGTCTTCGGGCGTTTTTACGCCGCGTCCCTGAAGCGCAAAATAAACTTCCGATTCGGCAGGAACGGCTTCGCGTCCGCCGCAATTGGTGACGGTGAGAATCAAAGAGCGCGCCATTTCCGGGTAATTCAAAGCGAATTCCTGCGCGATCATTCCGCCCATAGACATTCCGAGGATGTGCGCCGATTCGACGTTCGCCGCTTCCAAGACGGCTTTCGCGTCAGATGCCATCAACGGAATCGTAAAAGGCTCGTCGGTAAAAACAGTTTCGCCGACACCGCGATTATCAAAGACGATCACGCGATACTCGGCGGACAATGCGGGCAGCAGTCTGCGCCATTCCTTGCGCGAGCCGCCCAAACCCATAATCAGCAAAAGCGGTTCGCCCGCGCCGTGTTCTTCCCAGTAAATTTTCGTTTCGTTGTTATTCTCGTTTGGCATAATCTTTAAAATTGCTTCTGAAATTTATAAAAATCTAAAATATAGTATAAAAATAACTTTAGAGTGTCGTGAAATGTAAATAAAGCCGTAAAACTGTATTTGATAAAAGAGTCCTGACGCAAACAATTCACGAACACAACCTTAAATTAAATCGGCAAAGTTTTTGTCAGTATTTATAGCTTATGAAATTGCCAATCTCGTTTGAAGAAGTTTCGTATTTCAAAAACGAATATCGCGGAGATTTAATCGTTACGAAAGATTTTTTGTATTATTTTCCGCATACCAGAGTCGGTTACGCGAGATATTCGGACGAACTCGGCGGAAAAGACGCAATGGCTGTTTTCGATTTGCTCGGAATTTTTGCGCCGATATTTGCCGCCGTTCCCTGGATTCGCGTCGTTGCTGACAAAAGCGTCAAAGCAGGAAAAATTCTCAAGCGAACTTTTCGCCCGACGACGAACTACCCGCAAATTCGCAAAATTCATCTTTGGAGCGGTAAAGATACCAACGAAAAACTGCAAACGGTTTTAGACGAATACATCGAAAAAACAAAAAAGGAGAATTTAAAGTTTGAAGAAGATTCCGTGCCGAAACCAATGCGATTCGCAGTTGATGAAGTCGAAAACGTCAGATTCGGTTTGAAGTTCAAATTTGACGCAAAATTTGATAATCACGATTTTAGAGTGAACTTGATTCACAAAAACTTATTCAAAAAAGCTCTTATTGAAGCGGGCTTTATCAAGTAATTTATGACTGCCAAAATTCCACGCGATAAAGAAAACGATTACACGAAAGCGATTGCCGAAACGCGCCGCGATTTCGCCCGCGAACAAACCGCCGCCGAATTAAATCACGTTGGAAAATACTCGTTCGAGCCGGACGTTTTGCAGGGCAACATCGAAAATTTTATCGGTGTCGCGCAAATTCCGATTGGACTCGCGGGCGCGTTGCTCGTCAACGGCGAATACGCCAAAGGCGAGTTTTTCGTGCCGCTGGCGACGACCGAAGGAACACTGGTGGCGAGCTATAATCGCGGAATGAAATTGCTGCGGGAATCGGGCGGTGTCACGACGACCGTCGTTGACGACGCGATGCAGCGTGCGCCGGTTTTCGTATTCAAATCGGCACGGGAAGCGCAGCAGTTTTCGATTTGGATCAAAGAAAATTTCGCCGAAATAAAAGCCAAAGCCGAAGCGACGACGAGCGTCGGGAAACTGCGCGACATCCAGCAGTTTCCGGCGAGTCGATTTTTATATCTGCGGTTTAATTACACGACGGGCGACGCTGCGGGGCAGAATATGGTTGGGAAAGCGACGAAAGCGGCTTGCGACTGGATAAAATCGGTGCAGCCGGAAATTGAACGCTATCAGTTGGAAGGCAGTTTTGCGACGGACAAAAAGACTTCGTTCGTCAATACTCTGCACACTCGCGGCAAAAAAGTGATCGCCGAAGCGACGATTTCCGCCGCCAAATTAAAGGAAATAATGCACGTCTCAATCGAACAGATTTTTGAAGCGCGTCTGACTTCGCAACTCGGCGGCTATTTGGCGGGCGTGAATAATAACGGGGCGCATTCGGCGAACGGCATCACGGCGATGTTTATCGCCTGTGGGCAGGATGTCGCCAATGTCGCCGAATCTTCGGCGGCGGCGGTTTACGCGGAAATCACCAAGTCGGGCGATTATTATTTTTCGATTACGATTCCGTCTTTGATCGTTGCAACTTACGGCGGCGGAACCGGTTTGCCGACCCAGCGCGAATGCTTGGAACTGCTCGGCTGTTACGGCAAAGACAAAGTAAAAAAATTCGCCGAAATCGTCGCGGCAACCGTTTTGTGCGGCGAATTGTCTTTGGGAACGGCGGTTATCGCCGACGAATGGGTTTCGTCG
>JAYVKL010000312.1:0-10435 GCA_043768465.1 Pyrinomonadaceae bacterium | reverse complement strand
GTTAAATGCCGCGACAGCGAATTATTCAATTGTTCAATTTTGCAAGCAATCAAAACTTTAATTTGAGATGAAAGCCGATAAAATACTTTGGCTCATATCCAAAAATTGATGAGACTGTAAAAATTGCTTAAGTGATCCATCAAATCGTATAAATTGAAATTATTTGGAAGTTCTTAATTTTGCAATCAATTCTTTTACATCCTTCTTGTCAGGTGAATTAGGCATAATTTTTAGATAGGTTTCTAATTCATCAGCCGCATTACTATTACGTTTTAATTTGTTATAAAGGAGGGCTAACTGCCAATGAATTTCAGCATTTGGTTTTTTCGACAGAGATTTAGCTTTAAGCAGTGTTTTTTCGGAATCCGCATAATTTCCATTTTTTCTCAATAAAGTGCCGTAAAGCAACTGCGAATTAACTGAATTAGCGTTAAGGAAAATGCATGCTTTAATCGCCTCTAACGCCGCAGATGTTTCTTCAAGTTGGTAAAAAGCATAACTCAGACTGTAATAACTGATGAGACTACGCGAATTCAAATCAATAGCTTTGAGCAGATATGGATATGCCTGCTTGTAATTTTTACGCGAAATATATTCCCTGCCTAACCGACTGAGAGCATCGAAATAGTCAGGGAAAATTTTAATTGCTTCCTCAAGTTCGGAAAGACCATTCCCTTGATTTCTTTCCAGACTACTAATTCCCGATTCATATAATTTGCGAGCATCGGATGGGATGTCTTGGACAAAAATTGCTTCGGGCGAACTTTCCTGTGAAAGATCAGAACCGCGCTTGTCAGGACGAAGATAAAAATCCACGAAAACCGTATCGCTTCGCGATAGCTGATTATTTATTTCAATATCTTGAGTTTGCTCCAACAAATTCTTGCCTAACGGTAAAACTTTAATCGAAAAGTGTCCGCTGGAAACTCCTAGAAATGAGAAATGACCGGAATAGTTTGTTTTTGTCCGCGCAACAAGGGAGTTCACATCATTCAGTAACTCAACATAAATTTCGGATACAGGATTACGACTTTGGTCATAAACCTGCCCTTCAATTCTGTTGATCATTAAAGGTTTAGCTGCGAGATTCGGTAAACAATAAGCTAAAACCGTCAACAATAAAACAAAAGAACAAGGTAGCTTCTTCATAATTTTTACCTCAATTAAATTTAAGCAAATGTCCCAACTTTTCCCTTTTAGTGCGAAGATAAAGAACCGCCGGTTCTTTTGTGTCAACCTCAATAGACACGCGCTCGACAACCCTTAAACCGGCTTTTTCCAATGCCCGTATTTTATCTGGATTGTTTGACATCAAACGCACCTTGCAAAGCCCCAGGTCAAATAAAATTTCCGCACATTGCTGATATTCCCGCGCATCAACTGCAAAACCGAGTGCTTCGTTGGCTTCAACCGTGTCGGCTCCTTCGTCCTGAAGCGCGTAGGCGCGGATTTTGTTGATGATGCCGATGCCGCGTCCTTCCTGCTGTTGATAGACGATTGCGCCGCGCCCTTCGGCTTCGATCAATTCCATCGCTTTTTTCAATTGCAGACCGCAATCGCATTTGATTGAACCGAAAACATCGCCCGTCAAACATTGCGAATGAATTCTGACCAGCGTCGGAACGTCTTTTCCCATTTCGCCTTTGAAAAGAACAACGAATTCTTCATTGCTGTTTAAGGAACGATAACCGACGATTTTGAATTCTCCGAACTGGGTCGGCAGGTTTGCCGTTGCCACTCTTTCTACCGAAATCGAACTCGTGTCCGGCAGACAATCAAGATTATTTTCCGACAAATTATATCTCCAACTGAATCTTTTGCAATATAGAAATTATAACTCTTAAGCGACAAATTTTATAAACGTGAAAACATAGTTTCGCCCGAAAGTTATCTCGGAAACAATAATCAAACGACAATGTTGCCGAAAAATAAAAACATCTGTGCTGATTAGCGCAGATGTTTTTGGATTAAACCCGAATAAAATACGCTTGACCGGTCTTTTCAGACTGAACGACTTTCCTAAATAATAATTCAAAATGCAATGAGCAAATTGATGCTTAATCTGCCGACGGAAAGTCCGGCGGTCGCCGGTAGTTGAACTTAACCTGAGTTTTGAGTTGAAAATTGGATGCGGATGAACGCTGATTAAGACGGAATTTCGCCGATTTCATACAAATACTTGTCAAGCCGCCGAAATTCTCCTGTCAATAATCAGCGTTCATCCGCGTCTATTGCTCTTTGATTTCAACTCAAGACTCAGGTTAACTTGATCTACGCTAACCGTCGGTGCTTGCCCGAACCTTCTGCCGGCATCACACACTTTTCAAACTGAGTCGGTATAGTATATCCATTTTCATTGTTTCCGCATCGGATTCTCTCAATCGTTTTTGCGAATTTTGCGCTTTTTTACGGCGGTTGTTTTTTTCTTCTTTTCGATTCCAGTGGCGGATAACTTCGCGTCCAAATTTTTAACCGCCGCAAACGGAATGTCGTAAATCGCGTAATCAGCCCAATCTTTATAATCGAAATGCCACCATTCGTTGTCGTTGACGGTGAAACCTTCGGCTTCCATCGCCGCCCGCAGCGCGTCGCGGTTTTTCGTTTGGTCGGCAGTTCCGCCCGCGTATTTCGGACTCGCCTGATCGGTGAAATCGTCGAAATCAGTCGGCATCTCCAGCAACTTGCCGGTTTTCAAATCGAAAAGACTCAAATCAACCGCGCAGCCGCGATTGTGGCGCGAGCCTTTCAGCGGATTGGCGACGAATTTTCGTTTGTCTTCGGGCGTTATATCCCAAAAGATTTTCGTCACCGACCACGGACGATAACCGTCGAAAATCACTAAGCCGAGATTCTGTTTCTTTAATTTTCGATGAACGCGAATCAACGCTTCGGCGGCGGGACGCTGCATAAACGCCCGCGCTTCGGCGTAAACCGCCGTGCCGGTAAAGTTGGCGGCGGTCGCGTAGCGGATGTCGAGTTTTAAGGTGTCGTCGAGTTCGTTGAGTTCTATCAAATCAGCCTCGCGTTTGTTTGCCTCTGTGGGCGGCGCATTTTGAGCGAACGCCGCGCACGACGCTAAAACCATCCAACCAAGCACCAACGAAATTGTCAAGAGATGTTTTTCCATAGCAAGCCGTTGGCAACTTATCAGCCGATAATTTGAAATGTTCGAGCGAACCAAGTATTTTTAAATGAAATGCCGGAGAATCAGGAACAACCGAAGGGCTTCGCCAAATGGATCAAACGCTTCGGCGTGATGGGTTTTATGTTTTTTCTCATCAAAGGTTTGCTCTGGCTGATTGTTCCCGCGCTGATTATTTATTTTGCCGAATAACCGACGTTCAAAATTTTATGGAAAAATCTCTTCAGGAAACCTACGCTCCCAACGGAATTTGTTTCGGCTGCGGTGTCGCCAACGAGCAGGGTTTGCGAATCAAAAGCTACGATAACGGCGTGGAAACCGTCGCCGAATGGCATGCCGCGCCGCATCATCAGGCTTTTCCCGGCATGCTTTCGGGCGGCATCGTCGGGACGCTTTTAGATTGCCATTCAAATTGGACGGCGGCAAATTACTTAATGAAACAAAACGGCAAAACCGAACCCGACTGCACCGTCACGGCAAATTACGCGGTCAAACTGCTGCGCCCGACACCGTTCGACGCGCCGATTTTTTTGAAAGCCCGCGTCGTTGAATCCTCGGAAGACCGCGCCACGGTTGAAGCCGAACTGATCGCCGGCGACAAAATTTGCGCGACATGCCGGGGTTTGTTCGTTATCGTCAAGGAAGGTCATCCGGCATATCATCGCTGGTAAAACGAAGTCACGTCAATACAAACAACGGCGAACCGAAATTTGAATGACTTTCACGAAAAAATCCGTTGATAAAAACTGCCGTTTCCGAATGCTGTGCTTTCACTACTGCTTTCGGTCGCCGCTTTCAGTTATTTTCTAAACATAAATTACGCCTCTTTTTCAAGGAACGTCCCACGAAAATAATTTGAGTTCTTCCGCATCGTCGCCAATGGTAATCGGTCGCTCGAATCGCAATCCGATTTTTTCGAGCAGTCTGCCTGACCTCTCATTGGTTTGTGAGGTGATGGCGAGAATCCGCGTTAGATTCAACTTTTCTCTGCCGTATTTCATTGTGCCGACGGCTGATTCGAGCGCGTAGCCTCTGCCCTCGAACTGCGGCAGAAACGCGAACCCGATGTCCGCGTCCGGCAGCGAATCGCGTTTGACAAAACCGCAAATTCCCATCACCGCGTTTGTTTCCTTCAACTCGACCGCCCACATTCCGAAGCCGAATTTTTGATAGCTCGCCGCAAAACGACTCTTGATATAATCCCGCGCCTCTTCGACGCTTCGCACATTCCGGTCGCCGATATATTTGATGAACGACGGCTGATTAAGCAAGTCGAGAATAAACTCGGCATCGTCCTTGGTAACTTCACGAAGAATTGTGCGTTCGGTTTCGGTGATTTTCACAGCGTCAATTTCTTTTCGGTAAGGCGGATTATCTACCGGTTTCTAAAAAGTTTCTTTCTGCGATTTTTGAAATTCATCCAAAAAATGCTTCGTAATCGTCGTGACTGCCAATCCAAAACCAAACAACCGTGTCGTTGTTCATTACGCCGATTGCGCGAACTGCGCGTGAAATTCTAACCGACCACAGACCTTCCGATTGATTTTACATTTGAAATGCAGAGACGGGTGAAAATGGTTTTCCGACCACAATTGATAAACTTTTCGCGCCTGCCGTTTAATCTGCGCGTTGAGTTTGGCGTAATCTTTCCAAAACGAAGGTAGTGCTTCGGATTTCATAACTTCGCAAAATCCATCGGCAGGCTTTTTCCTTCGGCAACTTCCTTTCTCGCTTTAGCTGCCGCGTTGGAGAGTTTGGTTGAGTGCCTATCGAATTGAGCGTTCCATTTCGCTTCGTCTCGAAGGTCTTCGATGTATTCCCGCAAATGCTCGACCGCCTGTTCCTGAGTCGGAGGAGGCAAAGTTTCAAGCATTTTTATTGCTGTTTCGATGGTTGCTGTCGGCATAAGTTTTTCCTCACAAATGAAATTATAAGTTTCAAAGATTTTTACAAAATTATCTTTGCTGCTTGCTGCAATGCGAACAAATTTCAAACTCAAAATTATTATTTTTCGCCCGTTCTTTCAACTCGTCGGAGATGCTTAAGCAAACTTTGGAATTACTCGCGGAATTCAGTTTTTCGCCATCGCCTAAATGCCAGCAATCGGCTTTGTGCCGCATTGCTTTTTTGCCTCTAATGTTTAGATAAAAAGCTTCGACGTTTTCCGACTGCCACTTTTTAAATTGTTGATCTGCCGTCTCATTGAGAAATGTAACTTTTTTTACCATTTCAAGTTCCTGCGATTTGAACCGAACTTTGCTCGCCCGATTCAGATTGCTGTCTCGCGTGATATGACGAGCGCGTGAGCGGCGACGATTCGACGTGTTTGAACCCCAAACTTAAACCGATTTGTTTCCATTCGGCGAATTCTTCGGGCGTGACGTAGCGTTCGACGGGCAGACGGCGTTCATACGGCTGGAGATATTGCCCGATAGTCATAATGTCACAGGAAACCGAACGCAAATCCCTCATCAGTGCGACGACTTCTTCAAAGGTTTCGCCGAGTCCAGCCATAATTCCGCTTTTGGTTTTCATTCGCGGAAACTGCGTATCACGATAAAATGCGGCGCGTTCGAGCAACGTTAAAGTTTGCTGATAAATCGCGTCGGGACGAACGCGGCGGTAAAGTCGGGCGATGGTTTCCGTGTTGTGATTTAAGACTTCGGGACGCGCCGCCAAAACCGTATTCAAAGCGTTTTCGTCGCCCTGAAAATCGGGAATCAAAACTTCGACGCGGCATTTTTCGTTCATCTGGTGAACTTTGCGAATCGTCTCCGCCCAGTGCGCCGCGCCGCCATCCGCCAAATCATCACGATTAACCGACGTGATAACGGCGTGTTCCAATCCCAAATGCGCGACCGCTTCGGCGACGTGCGACGGTTCAAGCGGGTCTAAATCCGACGGTTTTCCCTTGTTAACGGCGCAAAACCCGCAATGCCTGGTGCAGGTGTCGCCGCCGAGCATAAACGTCGCCGTTTTGTCCGTCCAGCATTCAAAAATGTTCGGACAGCGGGCTTCCTGACAAACCGTGTGCAGGTTCAAACCGTCAATCAACGCCAAAACCTTGTTCTGATTCGTCGGATCGCCGACGCGAATCTTCAGCCAGTCCGGTTTCGGCAGGCGCGGCTTTTTTTGGCGGTCAACAAATTTCTGGATTAAAACTTTTTCTTCGATCATACAAAATATAATTTCAAATCTGGCGAGTATCTTAACATTTTTGCCAAAAGATAGGTGACTCAATCCTGGAAACTGCGATTTTTTTGAAGTCCGATTGAAAGCGAAAACGATGCAGTTTTTCTATGGCATCGCCGCCTTATTCTTTCAAACGAGCGACGACTTTTCCCTTGATATATTCGATGACAACCGCTCCGAAATAGCGGCTGTCGTTGCTGTCTTCCAAGTTGTCGCCGACTAAAAAATAATGTTGGTGTTCGTTGATGCGCTCGACTCTTTTGACGACTTCGCTCGTTTGCTCAATCGGGTGTCTGGCAACCACGATGTCGCCGACTTCGATTTTCGCCGTTCTGTCAACCAAAACCATTTCGCCGTCTTTTAAGGTCGGATTCATTGACTTGCCTTCGCAAATATATTTGTGGCGAAAGCCTAAAAAAATTAAGGCGATTTCATAAAAGCCGGCTTCGGGTAAATCCTTCATTCGTTTTTTTTATTGAACCTTCTTCTTAAAGCCTTCGACTGTCAAATTATTTTAACGTCGCGCACGGCAAATCGGCATTCGACGAGTTTTGCCCGAAAATTCATTTGACAAATCGCTTCGCATTTTAATAAATTCAGAATATAGACTTTTTTGTAAAGATTCAAATATGAACGAAATCCGGCGTAGAAATCAAAATTGTGACTGTTGCCGGGTAAAACACCGCTTGCGATTCGGCGTGAAAAGGTGAGGGTTTGAAATGCTAAAAACAGTGTTATTCAGTCGGTCGTGAAATTTCAAATCAGAGAATTTACAACCGATTTTATTTTTGGTTGACTGATTTTCAGCCAAATTCTTGATTAAGTAAGATTTGCAGCGCAAAGGGCGCAAAGCGGGCAACGATATGCAAACGGCAGCGGAAGAGACGGCAATCAAAACGAATTTGCGAAGAAGCGAAACTCAAAAATCGTCGCTAGAATCGGCAATCGGGAACACGCCTCTGATTCGCCTGCGGACGATTACGGAGGATTTGCCGGAAAACGTCGAAATTTACGCGAAAGCCGAATTTATGAATCCGGGCGGTTCGGTCAAAGATCGGGCGGCACTGGCGATGATTACGGCGGGCGAGCAATCGGGTGAATTAACAAAAGATAAAACGATTTTGGATGCGACGAGCGGCAACACGGGAATTGCGTATGCGATGATCGGCGCGGCGCGTGGTTATCAAGTCGCGCTGACTCTGCCGAAAAACGCTTCGCCCGAACGCAAGCGAATTTTGAAACTTTACGGCGCGGAAATCATCGAAACCGACCGGATGCAAGGCACGGACGGCGCGCAAATCAAGGCGAAAGAACTCGTTGCAGAATATCCCGGCAAGTATTTTTATCCCGACCAATACAACAACGAAAACAATTGGAAAGCGCATTACGACACGACCGCGCCGGAGATTTGGGCGCAGACGAACGGGCGCATCACGCATTTTCTCGCCGGTTTGGGAACGACCGGAACTTTTATCGGCACGGCGCGGCGTTTGAAGGAATTCAACTCGAACATTCAAACAATCTCGATGCAGCCGGATTCGCCGCTGCACGGGCTGGAAGGAATGAAACATTTAGAGACAGCGATTGTGCCGGGAATTTACGACGCGAAAACTGCCGACGAAAACGTCGAAGTCGCCACCGAAGACGCGCAAAATATGACGCGCCGACTGGCACGAGAAGAAGGTTTATTCGTCGGTGTCAGCGCGGGCGCGAACGTCTTCGCCGCCGTTCGTCTGGCGCGTGAATTAAAGGAAGATGCCGTCATCGTCACGATTCTCTGCGACAGCGGCGGCAAATATCTAAACGAGAATTTTTGGGATGAAAAACAATAGTTTGACCGGATTTCAATTTTGATTAAGTTAAGAAAAGAACAAATTGCAGAAATTGAGCGGCACGGCGAACGAACTTTTCCGCACGAATGCGGCGGAATGCTAATCGGACATTTCGCTGCGGACGGCGCAAAGTCGGTCGTCGAACTGCTGCCGATGGAAAACGCGATGGACAAAACTGAACGGCATAATCGCGTGTTGATCCCGCCGAAAGACGTGATGCGAGCCGAGCGTTATGCGCGTGAAAAAAAGCTCGATGTCGTTGGTTATTATCATTCTCACCCGGATCATCCGGCGCGTCCTTCGCAGTTTGATTTAGACCACGCGCTGCCGGTTTGGAGTTACATTATCGTTTCGATTTTACAGGGCAAAGCGGTTGACGTGCGGGCTTGGGAGATGGAAAATGACCGCTCGAAATTTAATGAAGAGGAAATACGGAGAGAAGAAATTTAACCGCAGATTTACGCAGATGAACGCGGATTTTTTTACAGGATGGACAGGATCGGCAGGATAAAATCGTTTTTAAAAGTCAGGGTAAAACCATTTCTAAGTTTGGGTTTAATCCTGTAAATCCTGTTCATCCTATGAAATTTGCCGGCGATCAAAGATTGTTTTGGATTTCAAGGAGAATGATTTTATGGCAGTGACAATAATAATTCCGACACCGCTTCGACAGTTTGCGGGCGGACAATCGGAGATTACAGTCGAAGCGGCGACGGCGGGCGAGGCGTTGGATAAATTGACGACCAAGTTTGCCGATTTGAAAAAGCACCTTTACAACGATGCCGGAGTTTTGCGAAATTTCGTTAATGTTTACGTCGGCGACGAAGATATTCGGGATTTGGACGGACTTGCCACGGCGGTGAAAGACGGCGGCGAAATTATGATCGTGCCGTCAATCGCGGGCGGAAATTTAGCGGCGGAAGCGCGGGCGGAAAAAGAATTGCCGACGCTTTCCAACGAAGAATACGCCAGGTATTCAAGGCATTTGATTCTGCCGGAAGTCGGGTTGGAAGGACAGCGAAAACTGAAAGCGGCGCGGGCTTTGATGATCGGCACGGGCGGGCTTGGTTCGCCGCTCGGTTTATATTTAGCGGCGGCGGGAATCGGGACGCTCGGCTTGGTTGATTTCGATGTCGTGGACACATCGAATTTGCAGCGGCAGATTATTCACGGGACGAAAGATGTCGGGCGACCGAAAATCGCGTCGGCGAAAGATCGTCTGAACGACATCAATCCGAACGTGAAAATCGAAGCGCACGAAACGATGCTGACGAGTGAAAATGCTTTGGAATTGTTCAAAGATTTCGACGTGATCGTTGACGGCACGGACAATTTTCAAACCAGATATTTGGTCAACGACGCGGCGGTTTTGACCGGAAAGCCGAATGTTTACGGTTCGATTTTTCGATTTGAAGGACAGGCGAGCGTTTTTTGGGCGGAACGCGGCGCGTGTTACCGATGTCTTTACCCGGAACCGCCGCCGCCAGGACTCGTTCCGTCGTGCGCCGAAGGCGGAGTTTTAGGCGTTCTGCCCGGAATCGTCGGCACGATTCAGGCGAACGAAACGATCAAAGTTATCTTGGGTGCGGAAGGAATTTTATTGAATCGGCTGCTGCTTTTCGACGCTTGGAAAATGCGTTTTCGTGAATTAAAACTCAAGAAAAATCCCGACTGTCCGATTTGCGGAACGAATCCGACGATTAAAGAATTGATTGATTACGAAGCGTTTTGCGGATTGAATCAACCGTCTGCCGCGCCGGTTCTGGAAGAAATTACGGCGACCGAATTGAATGATTTAACCAAAAACGACCGCGAAGTGCAGATTATTGACGTGCGCGAACCGTTTGAAGTCGAAATCGCCAGCATCCCGAATACGAAATTGATTCCGCTCGGCGAAGTCGTCAAACGCGCTAAAGAAATTGATTCGTCGCGGACGGCGATTATCCACTGCAAAGCCGGCGGGCGCAGCGCAAAGGCAATTGCGACGTTACAGGAAAACGGCTACAAAGGAAAACTCTTAAATTTGAAGGGCGGCATCACGGCTTGGTCGGACGAAGTTGATTCGAATGTGCCGAAGTATTAAGACAAGGAAGTTTAACCACATAGGGACATAGAAAACATAGAGAATCAAAAATCTTCGCCGATTTTAAGTCAAGTTCTATTATTCGATTTGCTATAGAACCTGTTTGCAATTAATCGGGAAATCGTTTTTACTCCGAGAATGGCTTACACAACTGATTTGACCGCGCCGCAGTTCGAGGTTTTAGAC
>JAYVKL010000311.1:0-6578 GCA_043768465.1 Pyrinomonadaceae bacterium | reverse complement strand
CAGGTGAGCAAAAGTATTAAGGCATTTTGAAAAGTTCAGAGTGACGGCTTCAGCCGTGAAAGCGTCGGCGCGGCGCGGCGATTTCTCACGCATAAATGCATTACTCTGAACTTTTCAAAATACCGCCACACTTCTCTCAACCTGCTTAGAAGGTGCTGATTTTGTCGAGGTGTTTAAATCTCGTTAAAAAGCGAGTGCCGCTGCAATTGCAGCGGCACTCGCTTTTTCGTTAAAATACCTGTCCGAAAACTTAACGCCCCGGCGGCATACTGTTTTTCGGCGCGACATTGGCGTTCATCATATTCGCGTCGGTGAACACGTTGGCGTTCATCATATTCGGGTCAATCGGCACGTTGCTGTTCATCATCATCATCATATTCGCATCTACCTGGACGTTTGAAGCATTCATCATCATATTCGCATCAGTCGTCGAATTTGAATTCGTCATTTTGTTTTTGTTCGTCCTCATATTTCTATTTATCATATTTGAATTCGATGAGTTTGAATCCCGGTTATTTTCATCCTTTTTCGGCTTCTTCTCTTTTTTCATTTTGTTGCCGTTCTGCATACTGTTATTTTGCTGACCGTCATCAAACTTTTCCCCGCGAACGCTCGCGCCAGCGAAAATAATGCTCGTCAAAAATAAAGCCGTAAATAAACTCAAGCCGCCGACCGTCATCATTAATTTTTTCATACTGTAATCCTTCCTTTTTCTCCCGTTGAATTTAGTTTTTTCAACGATTGTCCAGCCGAAGCGGAGGTTTCTATGTTGAAGCCATCAACTCCGGCGTTTCTGTTTTTGCGACCTTCAGAGAAGCCCGGTCGCCAGCAATGGTTTTCAATTCGATAATTGTTGCAAGCGCGAATTTATGTCGTCAAACAAAAAATTGCCGCTTTTTACCTTTTTGAAACTACCCGTGTTTATTATATGACTGACTGAACGCGCTCCGGCGTTGCCTGTAAAATCGCGTCCGGCGTATCCGAAAAATACAAATAATGATTTTTAATCAAATTTTCGTCGGCATAAAATCAACCGATTTTCATGCTATAATTTCGATGCGGTTGTTTGAATTCGGACAATTATTTTTTCAGAATCGGCATCAAAGAATACGAGGTTAAAAATTTTTATGAACACAACTTACGACAATTTCAGCACGGGTTACTCGGCGGCGGACGCGCTGCCGGAAGAACGCGCATCTTTCATCCGCAAAACGTATCTGCATTTGGCGGGCGCGGTTTTGGCTTTTACTTTGATCGAAGGTTATCTCATCGCGTCGGGCAGAGGCGCGGCGATTGCGAACACGATGCTCGGCGGACGTTATTCTTGGCTGATCGTGCTAGGCGCGTTTATGGGAATTTCGACGCTCGCGCAGTGGTGGGCAAATTCGCAGACATCCAAACCGCTGCAATACGCCGGTTTAGGACTTTTTATCGTTGCCGAATCAATCATTTTTCTGCCGCTGCTTTTTATGGCGCAGGCTCGTTCAAACAGTCTGGAGATTTTCGGTCAAGCCGGGATTACGACGCTCGGATTGTTTTTAGGATTGACGGCGGTCGTCTTTTTGACCAAAAAAGATTTCTCGTTTCTGGGTCCGATTCTGATGATTGGCGGTTTCGTCGCGCTCGGATTCATCACGGCGGGCATTGTTTTCGGATTTAGTCTCGGCAGTTTCTTCGCCTTTGCGATGGTCGCGTTTGCGGGCGGCGCGATTTTGTATGACACGTCGAACATTCTGCATCGCTACAATACTAACCAGCACGTCGCCGCGTCGCTTTCGCTGTTCGCCAGCGTCGCGCTTTTGTTCTGGTATATTCTGCGGATTTTTATGGGTTCGAGAAACTAAATTTCACTTTCTACTCAAGTAAAAAATGCTTCTGTTTTGTAAAAGACAGAAGCATTTTTGTTTTCCGCCAAGATTATAAAGTTTAATTTCAATCAACGAAGTCGGTTGACGGGTTCGGTCTCGCCGCTTGATCCTACCGGTTTCGCCGAACAATCTCCGATAATTTTTGCTGACCGTTTTCGGCGGCGCAATTCACATCATCGGTTAGATTCTCTTCGATTCCCGGCTTTCTTTGTTCAGTTAAAAAGCCCGCCGCATCATCATCGCGCTGAACGAGAAAGAATGGCGAACCGACTTCCGAAGCGAGTTTCCGACAGCCTGTTTTAACGCGAAAAAATCTCGTCGCGCAAAAAAGCTGATTGATGATTCGCCGCCCGAAAAACCATCGAAATATACTTACCAAACGATAATTTGCTAGATTTTACGGTATTTTAAGCGAATTACGTCAATATCAGAAAAAAAGTCTTGACACACGCCGTCCATTCGCGTAATTATTTTCTCGTAAGTCTGTTTTAACATTATTTTAAGGAGAAAGTATGGCAACCAAAAAAACAACTAAACCGGCGGCGAAAGCGGCTCCGAAGGCAGCGGCGACACCGGCGGCGAAAGCCGCCGCAAAAGCTAAACCGGCGAGCAAATCCGCCCCGAAAGCAATGACCAAAGCGGCTCCGAAGGCGGCGGCTAAATCAACCGCGAAACCGGCGGCGAAAACCGCGCCGAAGGCGACGGCAAAACCAGCCGCAAAACCAGCCGCGAAAGCTCCGGCGACCAAACCGGCGGCGAAACCGGCTCCGAAGGCAGCCGCAAAACCGGCAGCCAAAACTGCTCCGAAAGCGGCGGCGAAAACGCCCGCTAAAAAAGCTCCCGCCAAGAAAAAATAATTCGAGCGGAACTTTTAATTTTACCATCGAAAAATCGTCGGCCGATTTCAAAGTTTGCCGACGATTTTTTTGATTAATTATTTCACTTTTCAAAACGGCGATTCGTCATCGTCGTCATCGTCAAAAACGACTCGTTTTCTCACTTTCGGCTCGCGTTCCTCGCGCAAATCGTCCGCCCCAATCGCCTGCAAAACCGGGTTGCCGTTTTCATCCTTCAATAAAATTTCGATGCGCCGTTCGGCTTGATTCAGGCGTTCCTGACATTCGCGGGAAAGTTTCACGCCGTCTTCAAACAGTTTCAGACTGTCTTCCAGAGACGAATCGCCTTCTTCCAAACGGCGGACGATTTTTTCGAGTTCTTTGAGCGAAGTTTCAAATGTTTGTTTTTTCTCAGCCATAAATTATTTAAAAAGCTCCTGTGCCTTTTTCAGCGCGTCCGCCAGATTGGAAACGCCGAGCTGCTCGCCCGCTTTCTGCAAACTTCCTTTCTGCGCGGCGACGATTAAATCCTGCCCGATTTTCTCCGCCACGCGCCGCGCCAGAACTTCGTCTTTGACGGCGACGACCTGCCATTTTTCGCCGTTCCGTTTCAAAGTTACTTCCAAAAGACGTTCGGGAATTTTGCTTTTGACAAACGCTTTTTCGCCTTCGTCCGTGATTTCCAAATACTTTGACGCGCCGACGACGATTGCCCAGAACGGGATATTTTCAAATTGTTTGGTTTTCTCTCTGATTAAATTCGGAACTTCGCTCCGGGCGCGCTGCTTGACGGCGGGCAAGAGCGGCGCGACGGCTTGCGCCATTTTCTGAATCGTCGCCGGCGCGAGATTGCGCCCGTAAAGCTCCACCGCTTTAGTGGTGATCTGCGGCATAAAATCGTCAACCACGGCATCGGTATTGACTAATTCATCAATCGCCGCCTGGTCATCGCGCCGCGCCGCGTCAACTAGAAGTGCCAGCGAATACTGCGGCGATTTTTTCAAATTCCGCCAGTAGAAATAGCCGCCGATGCCGCCGACCATCAAAATCAGGACGAGCAGAACACAAAAGACTTTCAAGATTTTCAAAAACAAATTCGGCTTTTTCGGCGCGGCTTGGTTTTCCAAAACAGGCAAAGCCGCCGTCTTTTGAGTAACGGCGTTTTCTTTTTTCGACTCGTCCAAATCAACTATAAACTTCGACATTTTACCTTAGATTATCGGAAAATTTCAGCTTGTTCACGAATCAGCGGTTGAGATAAACCTTAAATATCAACAATCGTTTTAGCTGCCGATTCGCTTTTTGTGAATTCAAAACCTTTATTTTTCCAGTCCCGTAACTCTCGCCTCTATTGTGCCACGCGCCAGCCGAATTTTCACTTTTTCGTTTGCCCTGACGTTTTTCGCATCGCGCAGAATTTCGCCGCGCTCGTTCTCGGCGATGGAAAAACCGCGATTCAAAACCGACAGCGGCGAAAGCGCGTCAAGCTGCGCCATTTTGATTTTTAGCTTTTCATCCGCTTCGTCAATCACGTTTTTCGCCGCCGCCATCTGTTTTTGCCTTAATAAAGCCAGCCGCGTTTTTTTATCGTTCAACTGCGAAGCGAGCTTGATCGGCGACAGGCGAGCCGTGATATTCTGCAAAATTTTGCTTTTCGCGTTTAATTTTTCCGCCAAAACCGAACTCATTGATTTTATCGAATCTTCGATTTCGTAATGACGGTCTTTGACGCGCTGCGGAAATTCGGTAAAAACCGAGGCGAGCGCGAGCGTCTGTAAATCAGAGCGTGAGGCGAGCAATTTGTAACCGATATTCTGATACAAATCCTGCGTTTTCCGCACGATAAATTCGGTGATCGCATCTTCGCTGCCGGCGACGATTTCCGCCGCCGCGCTCGGTGTCGGGGCGCGTTTGTCCGCGACGAAATCGGCAATCGTCGTATCAATTTCGTGTCCGACGGCGGAAATCACCGGGATTGCGGAATTGCGAATCGCCCGCGCCACGCGCTCCTCGTTGAACGCCCATAAATCCTCGCTCGATCCGCCGCCGCGCCCGACGATCAGCACGTCAATTTTATCTTTCGAGATTTTATTGTATTTATTTGCTAGTTCAATTGCGTTCGTAATTTCTTCGCCCGCAAATTCACCTTGAACTCTGGTCGGAATCAAACAAACGTCAACGGTTTTCGTGCGGCGCGATAAAACATTCAAAATATCGTGAAAAGCCGCCCCGTTCGGCGATGTCACGACACCGACGCGCTTCGGGAAAAACGGCAGACTCCGTTTCAAATTTTCGTCGAATAAACCTTCTTTTTGGAGTTTGAATTTGATTTGCTCGTAGGCGACTTTGAGCGCGCCTTCGCCAAACGGCTCAAGCGATTCGACGAGCATCTGATATTCGCCTTTCGGCTGATAAACCGAGAGTTTCCCGCGCACGCGCACCTGCAAACCGTCGAACGGCTGAAACCGAATCCGCAGATTATTGCGAACGTAACACGCCGCCCGCAATTGCGAATCGCCGTCGTGCAAAGTGAAATACCAATGCCCGGAACGCGCCGCCGTAAAATTGACGATTTCCGCTTCGACCCAAACCGACCGGAAACTTTTTTCGAGCGCGTTTTTCACCTGCTCGTTCAATTCCGAAACCGACATCGGGCGACGTTCCTGTTCGTCGAAAAGCGATTGTAAAAGTGCAGATTTCATTTGGCAAAAGAGAAGGCGGTTTGATTTTGTTTCGTGTATTTCAGATCGTAATTTGAAATAAAAAGCTCGTCGGCTTGCTGATTGGAATCGGCGGCGACGTTTCGCATTCCGTAAGTCAGACTCCAATCGGTGATTTCGGCAAACGAGTAAAGTTCGCGGATGAACGGCGAATCGTCATACGTTAAAAGCCATCGGTGCGAACAATTTTTCAGATTTTCGGCAAATCTCTCGTGGTCGAATGTTTTGTGCAGTTCGCCGTTTTTGCCGTAAAGTGCGGAATTCGTCGCCGAAAAATACGGCGGATCGAGAAACAGAAAAACACTTTCACCGGCGGAGTTCAGCGCGGATTCATAATCGAGATTCGTAATTTTTACGCCGTTCAAAATCTCCGGCATTTTCAACAATCGCTCAACGCTCGAATCGGTAAACCGCTTTTCAAAGGCTTGCGCCGAAAACCCGCCCGCTTCGGTCGTGCCGGAAAAAGTGATGCGATTGAAAACAAAAAAGGCGGCGGCGATTTTCGTTTCGTCGAATTCACCGATATTTTCCCGCAGGTAATAAAACAGTTTTTTGCCGTTTGTAAATTGGCTTCTCCAGCTTACTATTTGCTCGATTAAACCCTCCGAATCATTTTGCAGAACCTTCCAAAACGTCGCCAACTCGGTATATCTATCGTTGATCCAAAACTGCCGGCGCGGAAATTTTTGTTTGAGATGAATGTAAACCGAGCCGCCGCCGACAAACGGTTCTCGATATTCTTTGAACGACGGCACGAGCGCGGCGATTCTTTCGACGGCGCGGCTTTTTCCGCCCGGATAACGTAAAGGACTGCGAATCATTTTTATACTTCTTATATTTTTCCTAAACTAACGACGAAATTATTGACAGCGGCTTCGGCGAACAAACTTTCCATCAGAATTACCCGGCTTTGATTAAAATTATTGTTGCGCCAAAACTGCGTTTTCGATTCAGCCGATGAATTTGAAGACGTTTCCGCTTCGAGTTTTTCCGAAGTCAATTTCAAAACCGACGAACTGACCAACATTTTATCGCCAATCATAACATTCTCAAGATTGCTATAGAACCTGTTTGCAATTAATCGGGAAATCGTTTTTACTCCGAGAATGGCTTACACAACTGATTTGACCGCGCCGCAGTTCGAGGTTTTAGAC